>CAYTME010000074.1:0-11110 GCA_964438415.1 uncultured Pleurocapsa sp.
GATGACGCCGATCCTGCCGGTCTCAGTCAGTGTAGCCGCGACCGCGCCGTTGATGTAGCCGCCCTGATCCGAGGCCGCCGTATAGGCGAACACGTTATCCAGGCCGAACGTATTCTGATCGGTGCCCCAAGCGAATGAGACATCGGGGAATTCCGGAGCCAGCTCTTCCAGAATGGAGCCGTACTGCGAGCCGTGCGCGATCACGAGATCGTACTCACCGGATGCCGCCCATTCGCGCAGCGCAACCGCCGCATCATCGACGACGAACGTGCCCTCTTGGAAGTCGAACTGGAAAGCATCCTCGCCCATCGTTTCTTGAATCAGCGTCAGCGCATCGTACATGCTCTGGCTGAAGGCGAGATCGTTGGTGGCGCTGGGGGCGACCGCAGCGACGCGGAACGGCGCATCCTGAGCATGAACTGCCGGGAAGATCCCCAATGCCAGCGCGGCCAGGATGACTACGAGCTGCAAACGTGAGCGCATCTTCATCATTCCCTCCCTCAGAAGTGAGATCAACCGCCTCGCTCAAACGGTTTGGTCAAAGCCGTCGGCTTCTCCGTCTGCTTCGAGGCGAAAACCAACGCGATGATCGTGATGACATACGGTGCCATCACGGCGAATTCCGACGGCACGTCGATCCCGAGCGCGCTCACTTGGAGCTGCAGGGCATTGACGAAGCTGAACAGCAGCGCGCCGACCATGACGCCGAACGGACGCCAACGCCCGAAGTAGACGAGGGCGATGGCGATGAAACCCAGCCCAGACGTCAGATTCTGCTGGAACACATTCAGCAGCGCGATCGAAAGCGAAGCACCCGCCAACCCGGACATCATGCCGCCAAAACCGACGGTCAAGTAGCGCACGCGCGCCACGCTGATGCCCATCGCATCGGCGGCCTGCGGGTTCTGGCCGACCGCGCGGATCATCAAGCCGAGCGGCGTGCGGTTGATGACGAAGGCCGAGATCGGCACCAGCGCAAAGGCGAAGTAGACCAACAGATTGTGGCGGAAGAAGATCTGGCCGATGCCGAGGAACTCGATATCCGACAAGAACGGGATGTAGAGGGTCGGAAACCCGCTGACCGAGCGCGGCGTGCCGACCAGACGCTGGAACAGCAGCTCGCTCATGCCCAACCCGAACAGGTAAAAGCCGATGCCGCTGATGCCCTGCTCGGCCTTGAGCGTGACGCTGACAAACGCCATCGCCAGCCCGAGCAGCAGGCCGATGGTCAGCGCGGCCGCCACGCCGACGACCAGACTGCCGGTCATCAGCACCGCGTAGTGGGCGAAGAACGCGCCCATCAACATGATGCCATCGACGCCGAGATTGAGCACGCCGCTGCGCTGGCCGAACATCTCGCCGATGCCCGCGAACACATACGGCGTCGCCAAGCGCAGGCAGGCCGCGAACACGCTGGGCGCGATCAGGTTCTCGATCATGGCTGCACCTCCATCACGCGAGCGGCCGGCGCTGGCTCGGACTCCGGCGGCGGAACGAGCCGCTGGCGTGCGCGCTGGCGGCTGCGCCACTGGATGAAGATCTGGCTGCTCACGACGAAGACGACGATGATGCCGTTGATGGCCGTGATCAGCGAGGCGGGAACGCCCATCGCGCGCTGCATATTCTGCGCGCCGACGAGCAGCCCACCGAAAAAGATCGAGGCGGGGATCGCGCCGAGCGGGTTCAGACCCCCGAACAGCGCCGCGACGATACCGTTGAAGCCGGCGTTGGCCGTGAAGCCCGCCGGCGAGCCGTCCGTTTGCAGGCGGTACTGCAGGCCGAGCACTTGGACGACTCCGGCCAGCCCAGCGCAGCCGCCGGCCAGGAACATCGCCAAGATCGTCTGCTGTTTGACATGGATGCCCGCGTAGCGCGCAGCGCGCTCGTTGTGGCCGACTGCGCGGATGCGGTAGCCGATCGACGTGCGCCAGAGCAGGATGTAGACGACCACCGCCAGCAGTACGGCGATGATCAGACCCCAGTGCAGACGTGTGCGCGCGAACAGCTCCAAGCCGTCCCCCAGCGGGAACGTCAGCCGCGGGAGCTGCGCCTCGGCAGCGATACGCGCCGTCTTGGGAATGTGATTCGCACCGATCTCAGCCGGGTCGAGCAGCGGCCCGTTGAGCAAGAAGTTCATCATCTGCACGGCGATCTGATTGAGCATAATCGTGCTCAAAATCTCATTCACATTGAAGTAGGCTTTGAGAAACCCGGCCAGCCCGCCGTAAAGTGCGCCGGCGATGAAACCGCAGATCAGGCTGACCAGGATCGTCAAAAGGCCGGGCGCGCTGCCCAGCCAAAGCGCCACCGTCACACCTGCCAGCGCGCCGGCGATCATCTGGCCTTCACCGCCGATGTTGATGACATTGGCTCGGAAGGCAATGCAGATGCCGATGGCGACAAACAGCACTGGGATGGCCTTGACCAGCGTTTCGGCGGTCGTGTTCTGTGAACCGAACGCGCCGGTGATCAGCGCGGTGTAAGCCTGGCCAACATCGGCATTGAGCGCCACCAGCAGCAGCGATGCCACCGCCAGCGCGGCGATCAGCGCGGTGATCGGTAGGGCGAGGCTGAACAAACGATCTAGAAAGGTATTGATAAACGCTGCACGCATGAACGCCAAACCTTGTTTGAAACAACAATTGTAGCGTCTAATCTACCGCTAAACTCGACAAATGCACAGAATCATGCCTGCCGCCTTTTGGTGAAGATCGATAAGTTTTGTCGGCCAGACAAGGACCTCACTCTAGATACCCCCTCCACGAGGGAGCGGCACTTGAAGCACGCTTTCCACCCCCTCCTCCCAGCGGTGCTCCGCGTTCGCGAGAGAGACCACGGATGGGGTTTCACCCCGCAGCCTGCTCGCGATAGCGGAACCAGCGCGTGAGCGCGAGCGCCAGCGGCAGCCCCATCGCGAATGGCCCGATCAAACGCATCGCCTCCGGCGACATCGCGGCGAAGCTGTTCGAGATCATGATCGCGCCATAGGCGATCAACGGCATGATGACCAGCGCCGCACTGACGCCGCCCAGGCCGACCGGCGGCCGCCAGTGCTCGATGAGTCGGTAGACCAGATAGACCGTGAACGTCGTCAGCAGCCACCCCGCGAAGTTCTGCAGCGGGATACCGAAATACGGCCCACCATCGACCCACACCCAAGCCTCGAAAGGCGGCGCGGTCAGAAACGGATCGACCACCAAGTCCCAGGCCGTCATGATCATGCCGCTCAGGAATGCCAGCCAGACGATATTGAGCAGCCCGCCGGGCGATCCGCTGGGTCGATCATGCGCGATCAGGTTGGCGATCACATAGCTGGGGTAGATCATCATGAACCATGCCAGCGGGATCAAGAGCGGCACGTGTCCGAGCTTCGGCCCCAGGAAGTCGGTGTAATAGTACGCGCCGTAGATCAAGCCCGTCTCGACGCCGAACTGCTCGTAACCCCACGACACGACGGCTGTGATGGCGAAAAACGCCAGGGTGTGCCGCCAGCCGAGCACGATGACCGCGTGCGCCAAGCTGAAGACGAGCAAAGCCAGCGTTTGCCCCGGCACACCGCCTGTGACATCCGGCAGATCGACCAGCGGGCGCAGGATGAGGCGGCCCGCGCCTGCGTAGACGAAGATCGCTAGGCTGATAGCCGAAACCCAGGTCAGCACACGCCGGTTCATCGCATCGGCCTCCTTCTGGGCGGAAGCGCCCACTGCGCTCGACAAGCGCTAGGAGTCTATCGCGATCACGGGGTTGGCCGCCAGGACGGATGTCGTGATCGAGGGCTGACATTTGTACGGGATCGAGCAGCCTCGACCGGCGCGAGATGGCAGACCATGTCACCTCAGCTTTTCGGCAATGCGCAGCTTGGCGCTGCGGCTGCGCGGGTTGCGCGCGCATTCATCCTCGTCAGCAGTGATCGGCTTTTTCGTCAGCAGGCGGATGCTGGCACGATGCCCGCAGATGCAGATCGGCGTCCGTGGGGGGCAGATGCAGTCGGTGCTCGCCAGACGCAGAGCGTCCTTGACGATACGGTCTTCCAAGCTGTGGAAGCTGATGACCGCCAGCCGCCCGCCCGGCGCGAGCAGATCGATCGCCAGCGGCAGCGTCCGCTCTAGGACGCCCAGCTCATCGTTGACGGCGATGCGCAGCGCCTGAAAGACCCGCGTCGCCGGGTGGATATGGCTGTCGCGCTGGCGCGGCACGGCACCAGCGACGATCTGCGCCAGCTCGCCGGTCGTCGCGATCGGGCGCGCTGCGATGATGGCGCGCGCGATGCGCCGGGCGTGCCGCTCCTCGCCGTAGCGAAAGAAGATGTCGGCCAGCTCGTCAGCATCGAGCGCGTCGATCAATGCCGCCGCCGTCGGGCTGTCTCCAGTGGGATCAAAGCGCATATCGAGCGGCGCGTCATGGCGGAATGAGAAGCCGCGCTCCGGTGTGTCGAACTGCATTGACGATACGCCCAAGTCGAGCAGGATCGCCTCGACCGCCGTCCAGCCCAGGCGCGCCGCCTCGTCGGCCATGTGCAGATAGCTGTTGTGCACGATATACGCTCGCTCGCCGAACGACGCGAGCCGCGCCCGCGCGATGTCGAGCGCCTGAGGATCGCGGTCGAGGCCGAGCAGAGCACCCGCTCCTGCCTCCAGCAGCGCGGCTGCATGACCGCCCGCGCCCAGGGTGCCATCGATGACGCGCTGCGCGGGCAGCAGGTGCTGCAGGATCGGCTCGAGCAGGACGGGGATATGCGGCGCACCGGTCATTCGCCGTAGATCGTCGTCAAGGCGCGGGGCAGCACCATGCTCCAGCAGGTGTAGTTGTGCCCACCGCTGTACTCGTGATAGGTGAAGCTGCTGCCGCGCCCGGCTAGCAGCGCGGCCATCTCGCGGTTGCCGTCGAGCAGCCGCTCGTACAGGCCGCAGTCGAGCCACAAGCGGAGCGCTGGCGCTGGCAGGCAGCGCGCGAGATCGTAGATGACGAATGGACGCTCTGGGTGAATGCGGAACGCGCCCGATTGGCTGGCGATGCGTCCGAAGACGTGCGGCGCGCGCAGTCCTGCGTAGAGCGCCATCAACCCGCCCATCGACGCGCCGAGCACGCCGTGAATGCCCGGCTCGACGCGTGCGTCGATCAGCGGCAGATGCTCGGCGGCGAACGGCAGCACCACATCGAGCAGCAGCGCGAGCGTCGCCTCGCTGGCAGCGTATTCGATGAAGCGCCCACTCGGCGAATTCTCGACCAGCGCCAGCGCGATCGGGCGGATGCGCCGCTCGGCGATCAGATTATCGACGATCGGCACGATGGCGGCGCGGTTGAAGTAGTCGGCACCATCGAGCACGATCAGCAGCGGCGTCGGCTCATCGACCGGCGGACGATACAACCGGAGCGCACGTTTGCCGCCGACCAAAAGACCGGGATGCTCCAGCCGCAGACGCGTCACCGTGCCGCGCGCGATGTTGGGCTTGCGCCGGGCGTCCGGGTTTTCGCGGGGAGCCTGCGGCATGTGGAAGAAGTGATTGAAATCGCCCACGCCGTTCCAGATCGTGCGCGGGTTGAACGGATCGGGCAGGCGCGCCTCTTTGCCCGTCTCGACCAGATAGGCATACTCGATGTACGCATCGGGGCGCAGCGTCAGCGTGTGTGCCCACACGCCGAGTGCGATCTGATCGAGGCGGACCGCCGTCCCCTGATAGCCCCAATGGTTGAAATCTCCAACCAACAGCGGCGCAGGTTCATGTCCCTGCCAGACGAACGTCGCGCGCTCACCGTCGATGATCGGCGTGCCCTGCTGCTGAGCTTGTTCGAGCAGCGGATGCGTCACCTTGCGCACCTTTCAGGGATCCTTTGGGGAAAACGGCGCGGCCGGGGACACTACCCCGACCGCATGTGAGTCAGGACGAGCGGCTGGGCGCATTCGCGCATGCGCCCGTCATCTGGATCAATAGCTGTAGCCCGCGATCGGCACAGCAAGCAGGAAGAAGACCGAGATCAAGCCGATGAAGAGCGGGATGATCAGCGCCAGCGCGTACAGCGGGTTGTCATCCTTCAGGTGCATGTAGAACAGCACCACCAGCACCGCTTTGATGATCGATGCGATGACGAGCAGGCTCGTCGTCAGCCAGTTGCGCTCGAACAGCTCGGCGATGATCAGCTCGAAGACCGTCAGCGCGGCAAGGACGCCGAAGACCACCGTATAGACCGGCTGGTTGATCGTGCGGCCGAAGATAACCGTCGTGCTGCTGTGGTCGGCGCTGTGGGTATCATGAGCGTCGGCCTGCTGCTGGTGCGTGTGCGATATGTCCGTCATCGATTGCCTCTCGCGCCTCAGATCAGGTAAATGAACGTGAACAAGAAAATCCAGACGACATCGACGAAGTGCCAGTAGAGGCCGAAGATCTCGACTCCGGCGTAATTGGTGGCGCTGTAGGCACCGCGCCGCGCATTCCAGATGATGAACAGCGCCCACAAAACGCCGACGATCACGTGTGCACCGTGAAAAGCCGTCGGGGCATAAAAGCGCATGCCGAACTCACTGAACTCCGTACCGGTGTAGAAAACCACGATCCCGGCGTCAGAGAGCGTGCGATACTCAACGTACTGCAGCGCGATGAAGATCGTCCCCAACAGCGCAGTCAGCCCGATCCAGTTGATCAAGCCCTGGCGATTGCCCATCTTGAGCGCGCGCAGCCCCATCACCATCGCCCAACTGCTGGCGAGCAGGATGAAGGTATTGATGGCGACCAGCAGGACGCCCGCTTCCTCGTGGACCGCTTTGACGACCTCACGATGATTGAGGCTGTAGATGATATAAGTGGCGATCAGCACCGTGAAGATGATCACTTCCGACGCCAGATAGAGCCAGGTAGCAAACTTCAGATTCTCGAGGCGCGCTTTCGGATCCGCGTGCCCATGCCCATGCTCAACGTGTTCGACGTGTTCGATCGCAGCCATGAAAACTCAGCTCCCCACTCGATGCTATCTAACGGTGCCGACCCAACGCAGGAAGTTCGCCAAGACGCGCGCCACGCGCCCGACTGCGCGCGAAACCCACACCGGACGCAAGACGAGCAGCGGGATGATCAGCGCGTTCAGCCACGAGACGACCACACGCTGCGCTTCCTGCGTCCCTTCGCCGAAATTGGGGAAGACAGCCGTGTAAACCAGCCCGACCAGCACATGATAGAAGATCGGGTAGAGCGCGAAAGCGGCCGCCAGGTAGACAGCCAGCGCCATCAGATTGCCCTGCGGCTGCGCGACGGCGGCGCCGATCGCGAGCGCGCCCGCCAGCGAGAAGAAGAAGCGCGCATCATCAGCAATCGGCACGATCGCACCGAGGACATTCTCGGCGATGATCGGCATCACCAGCAGGTAGAGGACAGCGAAGGCGGCTGCCGCCACGATGAAGAAGAGCGGCGTGCGCATGGCATCCGGAATGCCGCGACGGGCTGGGGCTGCAGGCACATCGCCTTCGATGACCGCTTGCCCCGACGGCAGTTGGAACAACTGGCGATCGAGCGGTGTGTACGGCGTCGCCTGCGCCTGGGCAACCCCGCGCGATAAGCTGAAAAACAGCCAACCGATGAACCCGGCCACCGCCACCAGCGAGAGGATCATGATGATGACGAAGGCTGCAAAGATGACCAGCTCGCTCACCTGCGGAATCTGAATGCCGAACAGTTCGACATCAACGAAGCCGATGCCCGTGCGCGAGGCGACCGGATCGGCGGTGATGGTCAGCGCGGGACCGAAGGGCAGCCATGCGATGGCCGCAATGACGAGGATAAAGCCGATCAGGAGCGTGACGAGCTGCCAAGTCGAGCTGGCGAGCAGTGCCATCGGCTTGGGCGTCTCCTCCGCCTCGTCATGGTGCTCGGCCTCTTCACCGTGGACGCTCATGCGCGGATCGAAACCGCCCATCCCCCAAACGAAGAAACCCGCACAGGTGAAAGCAGCCAGCGTCATGCCCACACCGGGATCCCAGGTCGGCACCAGCCCCTGCAGCGCCCGCAGCAGGTAAACGATCAGCGCACCGACCATGAAACCGATGATAGCCATCGGGATGGCGCGCGTCAGTCCGGGTTGTGTCACGACGTTCTCCTCCTCAAAGCCACAGCGACCCGCAGGGACGCACAAACTGGGCGTGCGCAGACGGGCAGGCAGACTACACGCATGGAGCGGGATTATATCACGTAGAGCACGATGAAAAACATGATCCAGGCGACGATCACGAAATACCAAAGCTTGGTAGCCGCTTCGACCGCCCAAGTATCGCGCGGGGTAACGACGCCAGCACGGACGCGACCATCGACATGCCACATGTACGCCCCGATCGCCAGCGCGTGCACCATGTGATAGGCGGTCATGACGCGGAACACCATCCCATACTGTCCGCTGTCGGTGACGATCAGCCACTCGAAGGCGATCACAGCGACGAAGACCGCGCCCAACCCCAGTGCCGCGCGCCAGCGGCTGAAGAAGCGCGGCAGTTCACCCGCATCGATGGCCTTCAGCGCGCCGCGCGCCAGCACGCCGCTGATGATCAGCAGCACCGTGACGATGGTCGGCAGGACGGCATCCAGCGGTGGGACGCCGGCGGGCGGCCACGTGGGGTAATTGCCGCGAATTTGCAGGTTGACGACGATCAAGCAGACGAAGACCATGATCCACGAAAGCTGGAACACGGTCATCCCGGTGCGTTTGTTGCGCAGGGCGATCAGCTCATCACGGCTCAGGCTGGCTTCCGATACACGCTCACTCATGATTCCTCACTGGAGAACGGGGATCAGGCCTTAGCGATTGGGGGATTAGGGATGGTCATCGACCCCTAACCCCCGACCTCTGATCCCTAATTCGAGTGTCCGATCAGGTTTTCAATGTACATCAGCGCGCTGTAATCCCAGTCGCCCTCTGGCGTTTCGCCGTTGCTGATGGCGACCGCGACCGGCATCATCTTATTGCTGGCGAGTGCATTGACGATCGAGGCGCGCAGATCGCGGTACGAGTCGTCGAGCGCCTTGATGTAAAGCGGCACCGCCGCCCGCTGGCGAACCAGGTCCGGTTCTGGACCCACGATCTTGCCATCGGCATTGCGCAGGTAGCCGCGCAGCATGATGTGATTGGCCAAGTTCATGTACAGCGAGCCGTCGCGCGGGTCACAGGTGATCGCCTTTTCATAGGCTTCGTAGGCATCACCATAGCGGCGGTCGTCGTCCAGGTAGTCTGCATAGAAGTTGTAGGTCACGTCGTCATTTGGGGCAAGTTCGATCGCGCGCTGAAATTCGCGTCCCGCCAGCTCCATGTTGCCGAGCTTGTGCAGGGCGCGAGCTTTGTTACGCGCGGCGATATTCGACTGGCCCATGTGTTCCTCGAGCGACTCGGCGAACGAGACGACCGCTGCGAAGTTGCCATTGGCCAGGTAAAAATTGAAGAGCGTGATCGCGGCCGAGTAGACGTTGCCGCCTGGGCGCTTGGTCATGCGCGGGCCGTCTGGGCCATACTCGACGTTGAGAAACTGCTCGATCAGCTTGCGACCATTCGCCTGGTGGCTGGGATTGGGCGACGATTGGTACGCATCGGCCAGCGCGATCAAGATGTCGAGATCGTCAGGATACTGCTTGCGCGCCACCTCCAGCACCACACGGCTGTGATGGTCAAGCCCGCTGCGCTTGCACAGGCGTGAGATGCGCAGGAAGTCTCCACGCGAAAGATACGGGCTTTTGAGGATGCTGCGCAGCTCTTCGATGAACTCCTCGGTCGACCCGCTCTCCAGCTTCGAGGTCAGGCGCAAATAGGCCGTCTCGCCGCTGATATTGCGCGCAG
Source organism: uncultured Pleurocapsa sp. (assembly GCA_964438415.1). Classification (GTDB taxonomy): domain Bacteria; phylum Chloroflexota; class Anaerolineae; order Aggregatilineales; family Phototrophicaceae; genus Flexifilum. The sequence goes on from CAYTME010000074.1 coordinate 9,808, forward strand.
CATTGGCTTCCTCGAACAGGGCATCGACATCGAATTCATCACCCGTCATAGTGGGTGCCAGTTCGCTGAGCTGCTTCTGCAGGCGATCGCGCTCCGATTGCAGCTCGACGAGACGATCGTTGAGACGGCGCAGTTCGTCGCTGCCGGTGCCGAGCACATTGGCGGGCAGCGAGCGGAACTGATAATGTACGGGGTTATCCGCTTTGTCGGTCGCTGCTGAAGACTCCCGCTGCTTGGCGATCGCATCGGCGATCTGCGTCTGGACGGCCGCGATCCCCCGGATGCCCTGTGACGAAGAGTAGTAGACAATGCGCAGATCTTTGATGTCGAAGGGAACGGGCGTCTTGTCATCCTGATCCTTGATCAAGACGGTGCCGGTCTTGCGCATCACGTGGCGGATGCCCAGCTCGTACATCACATTCGGGTTGGCTTCGGTGATGTCGGCGATGACGATCTCCGCTTCGCCGAGTGAGCGCACGACTTCGCCGATGATGCTGCCCGGTTCACCTGTGAAGTCGCTCCGGCGCACATCCGCTTCCGTGTATCCGGCACGCACACCTGCAGGCTGAATCAGACCCTCAAAAACACCGCGATAGCGCTCTTTTTTCTCTTCGTCTTCCCCGCCGTACGGCATGATCACGTAGCAAAAACCATTTGGCATAGGATGCTCCTTTGGCTAGTACGCCTGAGAATGCGAAAGGGTGCAGCAGAACTATCGATATCCTACTACACCCCCCATACAGCGGCATAAACATGTCGGGGCACCCCGGCGATGCGCCCCTAAGCTGTGCGTACCTTATTCGCGCGCCGCATCCGCCTCAGCACCGATGCTGAGCACCCCAACCTGCGGCGCGTGTTCGCGCGGCGAGACAGGGCCGTACTTCTGATTCAGCGCCTCGACGTAGGTGAAAGCTTCTTTGGTACCGTAACCGTACGGATTCGGGAACGGAACCGGATCGCCGATGAAGTTGGTGCTCGGCGGCGGCGAGCTGGTCGCCCATTCGAGCGTCAGGGCGCGCCAGGGGTTGGCAGTCGCGCGCTCGCCGCGGTAGAGGCTCCAGATCATGTTGTAGAGGATGATGAACGTGGACAGCCCCAGCACGAAAGCGGCGACGCTGACCAGCACATTGATGCCCTGGAACTCCGGCGCGTACTGCGCCACGCGGCGCGGCATCCCCAGCATACCGGCCAGATGCATTGGGAAAAAGGTGAAGAAGAACGACGGATAGGTGATCCAGAAGTGCCACCTGCCCCAGCGTTCATTCAACATGCGGCCGGTGATCTTCGGCCACCAGTGATAGAT
>CAYTME010000074.1:11221-13316 GCA_964438415.1 uncultured Pleurocapsa sp.
GATGCCGCCGATGACGAACATGCTCAGGAAGCCGAGCGCGAACAGCATCGCGCTCGTGAAGCGGATCTTGCCGCCCCAAATCGTGCCCAGCCAGCTAAAGACCTTGATGCCCGTCGGCACAGCGATGATCATCGACGTGATCATGAACGGGATGCGCAGCTCCGGCGTCAGGCTGGTGAACATATGATGCGCCCACACAGTGAAGCCGACCAGCGCGATCGCCAAGCTCGACAGTGCGATGGCGCGGTAGCCGAAAACCGGCTTGCGGCTGTGCACCGAGAGCACCTCGCTGATGACGCCGAAAGCAGGCAGCACCATGATATACACAGCCGGATGGCTGTAGAACCAGAAGATGTTCTGCCACAGCAGCACGTCGCCGCCCTGCGCCGGGTTGAAAAAGGCCGTCCCCGCGACGCGATCGAGGATGAGCAGCGTCAGCGCGCCGGCCAGGAACGGCGTCGCCATGACGATGATGATCGAGGTCGCCAGGATGGCCCACACGAACAGCGGCATCTGCCAGATGCCCATGCCAGCCGGGCGCATGTTGAGAATGGTCACGATGAAGTTGATCGCGCCCAGGATGGACGAGATGCCCAGCAGGTGCAGCGACACGGCCCACATCGTCTGGCCGTCGCCAGGGCTGAACAGCGTGCTCAGCGTGGGATAGCTGGTCCAGCCGGCCTCGGCCTGGCCCATGAACCAGCCCATCAGCATGAGGATGCCCGCCGGCGGGATGAGCCAGAAGGCGAAGGCGTTGAGCCAGGGGAAAGCCATGTCCTTCGCGCCCAGCATCAGCGGGATGAGATAGTTGCCGAAGCCTGCCAGCATGGGGATGATCCACAGGAAGATCATCACCGTGCCGTGAATGGTGAACAGCGTGTTGTACGCCGTTCCGTCGGCCATCACATCCAGCGCCGGCGTGAGCAGTTCCCAGCGAATGAGCATCGCCAGCGCGCCGCCGAAGATGAAGAAGAACAGCGCCGTCGCGATATACTGCACGCCGATGATCTTGTGGTCCACGCTCCAGCGCAGGTAGTCCCTGACGCGCAGCGTTGGGGCCGGGATCGCCCGCCCCAATCCCTGCTGTGGTACGCTAATGCTCGCCATTTGCTCAAACCTCTCCTCTGCTGCTTCGCGCCGCTAGCGGTATTCAGAAACGATGCGTTCCAGGTTGTCCAGGTCGCACGCGGACTCGCCGGTGCTGGTCTGCGTGCACAGGTAAGCGACGATGGCAGAGTGGTCGTCGGGGGGCATATAGTTCGGCCCGGCAGGGTCGCTCGGCTGGAACTGCGGCATCAGGTTGCCGAAGCCCGGAACGAGGTACTCGCCGGGGAAGTAGATTGAACGGTCGAGGTATTCCTCGGCGGTTTCGCCGGGCACGCGCCGTCCGGCGCGGTCGCCCACGCCATTGAGCGAGGGGCCGGTGAGTCCCTGCCAGCCCAGGTCATCGAGCACATGGCAGCCAGAGCAGGGATACACGCCGGCGGCCAGCAGCGCCCGCCCGCGCTCGACAGGGTCCGCCGGCGGGTTGAGCGCAGTGTTGACGGCGTCGTCGAACCAGGCCACGTAAGTGGCTTCGTCCGGGTGAACCACAATCGTGGCGCGCATCTGGCCGTGCCCGCTGCCGCACAGCTCGGCGCAGACGATGGGATAGCTGCCGGCGCGGGTGGGCGTGAAGCGCACCTCGGTGGTGCGGCCCGGCAGCAGGTCCTGCTTGATGCGCATGGCGGGAATCCAGAACGCGTGCTGGCTGTCGTCGGTCGTCATCTCAATGCGCACCGGCTGCCCGACGTAGGTGTGCAGTTCCTTAGAGTTAATGATGAGGTCGTTGACCGGGTCCTGGTAGGCGAACGACCACACGAAGCGCGCGCCGGTGGCCTGGACGGTCTGCTCGTCGGCGCGGGCGGCGCGTGTGTTGACCCACACCTGGTAGCTGTAAATGGTGATGACCAGGACGATCACAGCCGGGATGAGCGTCCACACCACCTCGAGCGTGGTGTTACCGTGCATGCTCACTCCGTCGGTGCGGTCGCCCTTGCGGGCGCGGAAGCGGATGATGGCAACCACCAGCGCGCCCTGCACCAGCAGGAAGATC
>CAYTME010000074.1:13379-14063 GCA_964438415.1 uncultured Pleurocapsa sp.
GCAGCGGCGTGGTTTCGGCGATCAACAGGCCGCCGAACACGAGCAGGAGGAAACCGGCGATAATCCACAGAACGGTGCTGCCCTTGACCGGGCTGGTGTTGCGAGGAGCGATCATATCCGCTTGTCTCTCTTACGCATCGTTATAGACAGGCACAGGTGCGGCCACCGGGGGCCGGTGGTCGTAGGTCGTCAGCCACAGAGAGCGCTGTCCGTCCAGAGTTTGGCGATGGGGGCGGCGGGCGCGTCACAAGCCGGACGGACGCACCTTGTTCCATTTTACACAATATCTGCTGTTTGGCAAAAGATTCTTAGAATCTGTCCAGTGACACTCATCACATGTTTTTTCTGACAGGTGTCCGATGCGCGGCCACCCCGCCTCCCGCGCTGGACAGGCAGTATAACGCAGCCCGCCGCGCTGTGCCACCCTGTGCGCGGCGCGGTAAGCAATCGGGCTGTGCCGGCGTCTAGGCTACTGTACAGATCGAAGAAGCGGATGAGGCCGCCCGCAGAAACGTTCACTGAGAGGAACCATGCCCGAAACCCTTGTGCTCACCGATGACAACCTGGAAGCCGTGCTGGCCGGCGACAGCCCACTGTTCGTCCTTATCTCCAACGGCGACGGCGTGCGCGGCGATTTCGCCAGCGCGTTTAACCGCGCCCCCGGCGAGACAGCCGGCACCGTGT
>CAYTME010000074.1:14115-16729 GCA_964438415.1 uncultured Pleurocapsa sp.
GCCGCTGCTGGTGGGCTGGTACCGGGGCGAGGAGGTTGTTCGCCGCAGCCGCCCCTGGGCCTCTGACCTCAAGCTGGCCCTCGAACAGATGCAGGCACACCTGGCGGCGCTTAACCCGCCCGCGCCCGCTGTCACCAACGGCAGCGCCGAGACCAAGACAAAGGAGATTGTAGTGGATAGCAAACCCGTGACCGTAACCGATGCCACCTTCGAGCAGGAAGTGCTGGCCCATCACCTGCCCGTCGTAGTGGATTTCTGGGCGCCCTGGTGCGGCCCCTGCCGCATGGTGGCCCCCATCCTGGACAAGCTGGCGCAGGAGTTCGCCGGCAAGGTGCGCATCGCCAAGGTCAACACGGACGAGAACCCTGGCCTGTCGCAGGCCTTCCAGATCATGAGCATTCCCACCATCATGATGGTTAAGGAACGCACCATCGTGTTCAGCCAGCCGGGCGCGCTGCCGGAGTCGGCCCTGCGCGACCTGTTCCAGCAGTTGATTGACCTGGAAATCCCGGCAGAGTACAAGCAGAAACAGCAGCCCGCAGACGAACCGGCGAACTGAGCAGGCTCGTTCGGCAGCGGCGTGATCGGAAAAATCAGCGGGGCGGTCACCAGACCGCCCCGGTTTGTTTGCTGTTCTGCTGTCGGACGGCGTCTGAACCCGCTCAACCGCCGGATGCGGTGGCCTGCAGACGGTCGCGCGCGTCGCGGGCCGCCTGGAAGTTGCTGTTGAGGAAAGCCGCCTGGCGGTAGTTCTCCAGCGCCTTGCTGGTTTCGCCCAACCCCTCGCGGGCTGCGCCGGCGTAATAGAACGTCTCCTCGACCCAATGACCGCCGCCATCGTTGAGGACGTTGCCGGCCCACTGGAGCGTCTTCTGATACTGGCCGGTGGCGTTGTAGGCCTGGTATGGCCCGAACTGATACCACAGCGTGCGCCAGGGCATCGCCACGTCCGGGTCGAGTTGGCGCTGCTCCGGCGTGGAGGCGTCCATCTTCAGCGCCACGTCGAAGGCCGCCGCCGCGTATTCATAGGCCTGCTGGCCGTAGACCGGCGCCAGCGCCAGGTAGCTGGTTCCCATGTTGAACCAGGCGTAAGGGTCGCGTTTGGGGTTGGCGGCAGCTTCCTGGCGCGCCTGCTCCAGCGCGTTGAGCGCGTTCTGGTGGACATCGGCGTCTGCGCCCAGCAGCGCCAGCAGTTCCGGCTCGCGTCCGCTCTCGTAGAGAACAATGTAAGTGCGGTTGAAGTGCCGCCAGAACGTTTCGATGTGATCATAGCTGTAGGGCAGATTAGCGCCGTCGTAGCTGTCGTGGGTGAGGAACTCGCGGCGCCCGTCGTCGTAGCCGAAGACCAGCAAGTAGTGGCCCATCCACCCCAGGCGCTGCGGTTCGGGGTCGTAGCCGGCCTCGATGATTACCGGGTAGCGGTTGGCGATCAGCGTCTTGAGCAGGTCAAGCGAGCCGTTGTAGCGCGTCAGCGCGTAGACGGGCAGCTCCGGGACCTGCGTGTTGACGAATGCCACCATCTCCGACGGGTTAACGTTCTTGTCCTCGTTGTTGGGCTTCAGCCAGCGGGCGGCGCGCTGCTGGTTGTCGGTGTAACCGAAAAACGTCAGCGCGTTGGTTAGCGTGGCCGGGCCGCAGTTGTTCCAGCCCTGCGGCTCGTAGCGGAAGCCGTCCAGCCGGAAGGCCGACGGAATGGGGGCGGAGGTGATCGTCTGCTGCGCCAGCGCTCCACTGGCGGGCAGCAGCAGCGCCAGTAAGAGCGCAGCAAACAGATAACGGTAAACACGGGTCATCACAGCAATTTCCTCAACACCACCGTCAGTGAACGTAGTATACTAACATAGCAAACGTGGCTGCCAGCGTACAGCCCGCTTTTCAGGCTACGGCCTCCCCACGCTGCCCGCGCCGGGCAGGTGCGGCATGGCTAATCTGGCGAATTGTGCCTATACTTCACACAAATTACAGACCAACCCTGCGACGACCTATCACCCATTTCGGGGCGGAAGGCGGCGGTTCAAAATATGTTACATGACGATTTCAGCGGCAGGCAGGTGGGCGATTTCCGCATCGAGGAGCGGATTGGCCGGGGCGGCATGGCGACCGTCTACCGGGCCTACCAGGCCTCAATGAATCGCTATGTCGCCCTTAAGCTGATCCCTTACGGCCAGGATGCCGAAAACGAGGAGTTCCGCCGCCGCTTCAACCAGGAGGCGGAGGTCATCATCAGCCTGGAACACATTCACATCCTGCCCATCTACGGCTACGGCATCAGTGGCGACGTGGCCTATCTGGCGATGCGGCTGCTCAGCGGCGGTTCGCTCAACGACCTGCTGACCGATGGCCCGCTGCCGCTCGACCGTGCCGCCGATATCTTCGGCCAGGTGGCGCGCGGGCTGGCCTATGCCCACAGCAAAGGCATTATCCACCGCGACCTCAAGCCCAGCAACATTCTGCTCGACGACGCCAGCAACGCCTACCTCACCGATTTCGGCCTTGCCAAATGGGTGGAAGGCTCCACCGGCCTGACCAAGACCGGCAACATTGTGGGCACGCCCTCTTATATGTCGCCGGAGCAGCTTCGCGGCGACCCGATTGACTACCGCGCCGACATCTA
>CAYTME010000075.1:0-15398 GCA_964438415.1 uncultured Pleurocapsa sp.
GATCGGAAGAGCACACGTCTGAAATCCATGTCATCAGCCGTGTCAGCATCATGCGTGTGGACACGGCTGATGACATGGATTTCGCCCGCCGTCGCTTGGTTGAGCGGCACATCGACCACGCGCGGCATCTGGCCATCAGCGCTCGGAATTGGCTCCCCATGCGGGCATCGGCGCGGATACCCCGCCATCACTGCCATGCGCTCGACAACAGCGTCGCTGACGACCGCACCCAACGCATCAGCTTCATCGTGCACTTCATGCCACTGGAACGCCATCACATTGACCAAGAAGCATTCAACCAGCCGGTGACGACGGATGCTGGAAAGCGCCTCGCGTTCGCCCAGGGGCGTGAGCACGACGCCGCGATACGGCTCATGTTCGAGATAGCCAGCATCGCGCAGCCGCTGCACCATGCGCGTCACGGCGGGCGCAGAAACATGGAGTGCCTGCGCCAGCGCCGAGGTTGAGATGTAACGACTGTCGCTTTGATAGTACGCGAGTCGATATGCTTCAGCCAGATACTCCTGCATCGAGTCGGTGGCGCTCACGCGGTCTTTCAATCCTGTGTCGATCATGCCAATTTCGCTCACACCTATCATCATAAACTATAGCGCCTCACGCGCGATCTTTGCAAGCGTTAAAGATGGATTTGAGGATGGTTTAATCCGACGTTCAGGAAGCCGAAGAACCAGTGCATTATCCTGCGTTCTGTGCTCTAATTGCGGTAGGTGTTCACGAGGACACCACGAAACGATGAGTAAGCCGAAGGGCTGGGAGATAGACCCCCTATGCGCGATGTCGCGGTCATCGGCATTGGACAAACGTCGATTGGAGAGCTTTGGAGCCTGGGGCTGCGCGAGCTGGCGGCACAGGCGCTCACGCATGCGATGGAGGATGCGGGTGTCGAACGCATTCCCGACACCCTGTACATGGCCAATATGCTCGCGCCCAAAGTGAGCAGTCAAACCCATCTAGGCGCGCTTGTTGCTGATTATATGGGTTGGCCGGGCATTGAAGCCACCACCGTTGAGGCCGCCTGCGCGTCGGGCGGCATGGCGTTTCATGCGGGCGTGCGCGCGGTCGCCAGCGGCATGTCCGACCTGGTGGCAGTGTGCGGCGCCGAGAAGATGACCGACGCAACGCCTGATGTCACGATGGCGGCGCTGGCCACCGCGGCTGATGCCGACTTCGAAGGCATTCACGGCGCGACGTTCGTCGCCCTCAACGCACTCATCATGCGCCGCTACATGCACGAGTATGGTATCCCGCATGAGGCCTTTGGGCCGTTCAGCATCAATGCGCATCAAAACGCGCTCAACAACCCGAACGCGATGTTCAAGATGAGCGTCACGCAGCAGATGTACGATCGCGCGCCGATGATCGCTGCGCCGATCAATCGGCTCGACAGCTCGCCGATCTGCGATGGTGCGGCCGCAATTTTGCTCTGCCCGCTGGAGATGGCCGCGGATCTAAGCACGCGCCACCCGATCCGCGTTCTGGCGAGCACAGCAGCGACCGATACGCTCAGCCTCGCCGACCGCAGCGATCTGCTTGGACTGTCCGCCGCGCGCATCAGCGCCAGCAAGGCGTATGAGCGCGCCCGGCTTGCACCTCAAGACATTGATGTGTTCGAACTGCACGACGCATTCTCGATCATGGCTGCGCTCAGCCTGGAGGCGGCGGGTTTTGCCGAGCGCGGACGCGGTGTCGATCTGGCTCAGAGCGGTGAGATCGCACTCGGCGGCCGCGTCCCGATCAGCTCGATGGGTGGTCTGAAAGGACGCGGTCATCCGGTCGGCGCGACCGGCGTCTACGAGCTGATCGATCTGGTGACGCAGCTTCGCGGTGAGGCCGGCGCAAACCAAGTCAGCGGCGCTGCGATCGGCATGACGCAGAATATCGGTGGCACGGGGGCGACCATCGTCACTCACATCCTGGCAAGCTAAGCGCGGCGAGCACCACCGTATGCCCTCCCTGCCAATGACGCGTCATCATGATGAGTTGGGTCTATGGTCTGGCGCGTGACCCTCTTACTGCTGGCACTCATGATGCCGCTGCTTGCCAGTGCGCGTGCATTGGCGGGTCCGCTTCTACCAAGCGACCAGATCGCCTTCAGCCGAGTTCAGAGGCAGCGCGGCGACATTTATCTGCTCGATCTGCGAACTGGGATCGCTCACGCGCTGACACGTACACCTGCTGTGCATGAGACCGCTCCCGTTTGGTCTTCCGACGGGACACATCTGGCCTTCTTGGCGAGCGCCGCGAATGACGAACAGCCTTACGTCATCGGCATCACGCCGATGGCCACGCCCCAACCGCTGACGGACGCAGCGGCTTTCTATCCGCTGCAGTTCGTCGCTGCCATCTCTGGATCGACGGTCACGCTGGCCGACCTCTATCGCCCGATCGAAACAGTGGGTCGTGAAAGGCTCGAACTTCGCGGCTACAACAGCGATGTCGCTTTCCAGCCGAGCTACACAACCGATGGCCTGGCCGTGCTCTATGTCGGTGTCGATCAGCGCTTCAGTCCCGGCATCTTGCGCATCCTCGATCGTGTCACCGGGCATATTCGCACACTGACGCCGCGCGGTTACACGTTTCAATTCCCGGTCTGGTCGCCGGATGGCCGCTGGATCGCCGTGCAGTACGAGCGATCGCGGGGTCAGTCCGATCTCGTGCTGCTTCAGGCGGACTGCCTTCCGGGCTGCACGGACGCGATGCAGACCGCAGCAGCCGACCTAGGCGGTCACAGTCAGCCTGACTGGTCGCCCGATGCGAGCCGTATCGTCTTTAGCTGTCCGCTGACCCGCGCGCTCTGCGTGTACGACCTTGAAAGCGCATCCTCGACCGCCGTCACCCACCCGCCTATGGGAGCAGTCGATGCAGAACCGGCATGGCGGCCCCATGGCTAAACCGATCTCAAGTTTGAACAGAGTGATCAAGCTGGCGGCGACGCTCTTGCTCATCATCGGTATCGTGAAAGCCGCAGCAGCTCTGCTGCCGCAAACTGGGCAGATCGCTTTCAGCCGCCAGACTGGTGTCGGCGACTTAATCCTGCTGGATGTGCGTACAGGTATCGAGTACAACTTGACGCCTAACACGCCGCTTACCCCCGAGCTCGACCCTCTTTCCCCACACGACGCTCTCCCGATCACGCGCGCCGGCATCCAACGGCTGTGGGTGCGCGATCTGGCGGCGGGCAGCGCCCAGCCGATCCCGTTGGACACGGCGCGCAACTTCGTGCCGACCAACCCCGTCTGGTCTCCAGATGGAAACCGACTCGCGTTTGAGCTGGATCGGAGTGTATGGCTCATGGAACTCGAAAACGGTGAGCGCCGCCTTCTGCTCGACAACGCGGTCGGACCGCGCTGGTCGCCGGACGGTCGGACGATCGCAGCGCGCGGCATGAGCAATACGCCGCAAATTTGGTTTGTTTCGCCAGACGACGGCACACGTCACCTGCAAAGGCTCGATTGGCTGCACCACCTGTACGGACTAGCCTGGTCGCCAGACGGCGCATCGATGCTCATCATCGGCGCTCCGCATGGACGCTCGATCTGGAGCGTATCCGTTCATATCGTCGCGCTGGAATGCTTAGCGACATGCGGCGACTCACAGTCCGCTATCGCCAGCGCTTCGGGGATGGATGTCCACGCAGCCTGGTCGCCCGACGGCACACAGATCGCTTTCACATGTCCAGGTGCGACTGGGATGGAAATCTGCCTGCGCAGCCTGGCCGACCAAGACGTGCGACGGCTGACGAACACGCCGCGGATGGTGTCTTATCGCGATCTCGCGTGGCGTCCCGGTGGCTGAGTGCGACGTCAGTACGAATACCCCACCTTCTAGGTGCTTGACGCGGCATACCCCTGGCGGTATTCTGCAACAGTGTGCGGCCCGCGCATCTGTGTTCCGAAATCAAAAGTGAAATGATAATGGAAACGTCAACCGTTCGCGAGCCTTTCGGGCTGACCGCAACCCTAGGAATTCAGGGGTGGAGCCACCTTGACCCTGTGCTCTTAGCGGCATTGGTGACCGAGTCGCCGCTGCTGCTCGTCGGCCCTCACGGGACGGCCAAGTCGCTGCTGGTGGAGAAGCTGGCTTCGGCTTTGGGTCTCTCGATGCGGCATTACAACGCCTCGTTGATCAACTACGACGATCTGGTCGGCATTCCCATGCCGGACGACTCCGGTGAGCGGCTGCGCTTCATCGCGACGCCGGGTTCGATCTGGGATGCCCAATTCGTCTTTTTCGACGAGATTTCGCGCTGCCGCCCCGACCTCCAGAACAAGATGTTCCCGATCGTCCATGAGCGGAAGATCGCTGGCATTGCACTGGAGATGCTTCAACATCGTTGGGCAGCCATGAACCCGCCCGCACCCGAAGACCCGGACATCAATCCTGGCACGGAGACCTATCTCGGCTCCGAGCCGCTTGATCCCGCGCTGGCCGATCGTTTCCCGTTTGTGGTGCCAGTGCCCAATTGGCGGCAGCTCAGCCGCAGCGACCGCCGGGCGCTGGTAAGCGGGCGCGGGGCGTCTCGAACAATGGAGGCCAGCTCGGACGGTGCGATTTACCTGATCGATGAATACGTTAGACGCTGCCACGCGCTCATCCCAGAGGTTTGGGATGCACTGGTGGATTGGGTATCAGATTACGTGGTCAGCGCAGTCGATCTGCTTGAACAGGCACAGCTCGCACAGAGTCCACGCCGCGCGGCGATGCTGGCCAATTCCCTGGTCGCCATCCACTGCGCGCGCATGGTGCTTGAGGGCGAGAATGCCGACCTTGAACGCAGCGCGGAACTGACGCTGACCTATTGTCTGCCGCAGAACGCGAGCGAGATCGCGCCTTCGCGCGCGACAGTCATCGCGGTGCATCGTCAAGCTTGGCAGATCTCCAGCTTGGCCGAAGATGATGCCTGGCGCAAAGTACTGGAAGAGCTGAACCCAGCGCGACGAGTGGTGCTCGCTGACCAGTTAGGATTGAGCGATGATGATGTGTCGCGGCTGGTGACGCAGGCTCTCAGCGCGGAGACAGTCGACTCGCGTCGTATTGGACTGGCGACGGTCATCTTCCTCGCCTTTCGCGCGCGCCGACCGCTCACCCCTGCCGCTTGGGAACCGCTCGCGCAGTTCGCCGCGCGCGTGCTGGAACCGCGCCAAGTGAGCACAACCATGCGCCCCGGCCAAATGGTCGATATTTGGAACGAGATCAACAATTGGGCACTGCCTTTGGGTGAGGTACAGACCCTGCGAGCGCGCATCGAACGCAATTTCATCTTCAGCGGCTTCCCCGACTTGTGGCTGCGCTACGATTGGAAGCAGGAACTCGAAGTCCTGCGCGAATACATGAAACTATTCGGCTTAGACGAGGAGGGCGAGTCATGAGCCTGCTGAAACGTATTCCTACGACTGCCGGCGGGCAGGGTCAGCCAACACCCCCGTCAGGTGGACCACAGCTCCCTGGTTCACGTCCGTCAGGGCCGCCGCAGCCGAGCGGCTCGCAGCGAACAGCTCCATTCAATTTACCTTTCGGCGCACGTCCTAATTCGCGCATTTCGTGGGATTTTGTCCCTATCGCGGATGCGATCGTCTTGTTCGAGCTGCCCTCGGCAGCCGAGGCGATTTTCAAGCTGATCGACCATGAACCGCCTCCCCCTCCATCAGCGGAGACGGCAAACGCGCCCGATATGCCGTCATGGCTGGCCATGCCGCCGCTACCGCTGGCCGCTGCGCTTGTGGGCGCGCTGGAGGCGAACTCCGCGCTCGAAGAAGCGCTGAAAGCGCGGCTTGACTCCGCCTGGGCAGAGGCCGATCTGATCGGTGCCGCACTCATCTATCCCTGGCGACAAGAGACGAAGCAGGCGGTTACGGCACGGCTGGAAGCGATCGACAAGCCGCCAGTCTTCCTGCGCGCAACCGACCCGCTGCTGATCCTGAACGTGCTGAGCCGCGCGCGCACGCATGTGCTGCTCGGCAATGCGCCTTCCGCCCTTGAACAAGCCTTCCTCGAGCGTGTACTCTACAGCGACGATCCGCGCCTTGTGGCGCTGGCGTTGGCGAGCGGCGTCATTGAGGAAGCTTTGATCGATCCACAGCCGCAAGAAACCGAGGTTACAGAAGAAGAGGCATAGACACGACTCGATGAACGGTTCGTTTCAATTGTTCCACATTCGCGGCATTCCGCTGCGGGTGCACATCACGTTTCCGCTGATCCTGATCTGGTCCATGATCCAGTTCGGTCTGATCAGCGGTCTGGGCGCGGCGGGCGCGATCTTCGGCGTCATCGTCACGCTGCTGCTGTTCGGCATCGTCGTGCTGCATGAACTTGGCCATGCGATCGCCGCGCAGCAGTACGGCGTTGATGTGCGTGAAATCGTCCTGCTGCCCATCGGCGGTGTGGCGCAGCTCGGCCATATCCCGGACAAACCCGCACAAGAGCTTGTCATCGCGCTCGCCGGCCCGGCGGTCAACTTCGTCATCGCGCTGATCATGTGGGTGGTGAACTCGATCACCGGCATCGGCGGCACCCTGCGCGATCCTGTGATGCTCGTGTTTGGCTTCGGCCAGCTCGATATCAACACGCTGTTCAGCTATCTCTTCACGGCCAATCTGTTCTTGGCCGTCTTCAACCTGATTCCCGCGTTCCCGATGGACGGCGGTCGCGTGCTCCGCGCGCTGTTAGCTCTGCGGCTGGAATATGCCCGTGCGACGGCGGTCGCCGTCACGATCGGCCAAACACTGGCTTGGGTGATCGGTCTGTGGGGTTTCCTGGGCGGCGGCTTCTTCCTCATCTTGATCGCGTTCTTCATCTACATGGGCGCGGGCTACGAGGGCAGAGTCACCGCGGTGCGCAGCGTCCTCGACGGCATCACGGTCGCCCAAGCGTACTCGCGCCGGGTGCAGGTCCTTCCCCCGACGGCGACGCTGCGCCAAGCTATCGATCTGACGCTGCGCTCGTTTCAGGCCGACTTCCCGATCTGCGACGGTGACCGGCTGATCGGGCTGCTGACGTACCGAAAGCTGATCGAGGCATTGGGTACACGCTCAGCCGACACCATCGTGACCGATGTCATGGAGACCGATGCGGTTCCGGCTTCCCCTCATGACAGCTTATTCGACGTGCAGCAGCGTATGGGCCAGGGACAGATCGACGCGCTGCCGGTCGTTCAAGATGGGCACTTCCTGGGACTGCTGACGCTGCGCGACATCGGTGAGGTCTATCGCATCGCCTCGACCAATCCCGATCTGCTGCCCCGACCGAGCAAAGCAGAAATAGTGGGCGGCTGAAATCAGCTCAAGCGGCATCGGTTGGCTTGCAATTCCTGTTAGGTCAGTGTTAAAGCTCTCCCCGGTCAGCGCGGACGGCGGTACAATCTTGGCATCCGCACAAACGGATTCAACAAGGGGGCTTTTCCGTGAAAGCTATCGCAGTTCTCACCAGTGGTGGTGATGCACCTGGCATGAATGCAGCCATCCGCGCCGTTGCCCGCGTCGCCTTGTCGATGGGCGCGGAAGTCTACGGTTCGCGGCATGGTTACCTCGGATTGATTGAGGACGATCTCATCCCACTCGGGCTGCGCGAAGTCGGCGGCATCATGCAGCAAGGCGGTACGATGCTCGGCAGTGCGCGTGCGCCCCAATTCAAGCAGCCGGAGGTACGAGAACGCGCGATCGCCAACATGCGGGCGCGCGGCATCGAAGGCTTGGTCGTGATCGGTGGCAACGGATCGCAAACTGGAGCAGCCGCGCTTGATGCGATGGGCTTCCCGGTCATTGGCGTCGCCTCGACCATCGATAACGATCTGGTCGGCTCAGACATCACGATCGGTGTAGATACAGCGCTCAACATCGCGCTGGAGGCAGTCGATCGGCTCAAGACTACCGCATCGTCCCACAAACGTGCTTTCTTGGTCGAGATCATGGGGCGCGACTGCGGCTATCTGGCCTTGATGACGAGCATCGCGGGCGGGGCAGAAGCCGTCCTACTGCCGGAAATCCCAACGACACCTGAGGAGGTCGTCGCCGAGCTGAGCGCCTCGTACAAACGCGGCAAGACCAACGGCATCATCATCGTCGCAGAAGGTGCCAAGGTGCATGTCGAAACAGACGACCACGATCCATGCAGCGGTGAGGACGACGACCGCCCGGCGGTCGAAAAGCTGCTGCGCTACTGCAAAGGCAAGAAGGACGAAATTGGCTTTGAACTGCGTTCAGTGCAGCTCGGCCACGTGCAGCGCGGCGGCATCCCCACCGCTTACGACCGTCTGCTCGGCACACGGTTGGGTGCGAACGCTGCGCAGCGTTTGATGGACGGAGAACACGGAGTCGTCGTCGGTATGATCAAGGGACAAGAGACACCGACACCCTACGAGCAAATCGTCGGCAGGACAAAAGGGGTCGATCCGAAGCTGTTCGAGCTGTCACACATCCTGGCGCGCTGAGATGACGATCTCGACCAATCCATCCGATTACGTCGTTCCCTTTCTGCTGCTGTGTGTGCTGCCGGCGGCACTCCTGCTCGGCGTATCGATCTACATCGTGTGGCGCGGTCAAAAACTCATCACGCCGAGCGTCGATGATCTGCGCCAGAGCTTCGAGCGGCTGCGCGCGCAGCGCCCGCACGAGAGTCGAGACGCGCTCGTGTCACGCATCATCCGCCGGCAGGCACTCGTTTCGGGCGTGATCGGCGCGCTGACAAGCGTCGGCGGCTTGATCACGCTCCCCTTCGGACTGGCGATCGATCTATTGACCACCGCGCGCATCCAAAGTGCCACGCTCCAGTTCCTCGCTTGGGCACACGGCTACGACGATCGTCAGGCGGTGCTCAAGCTGACCGACGCGCTTGCGCTGCGAGAACGTGAGGTCACGCAGTATGTGGCGGCGCAGAGCCCAGTCATCAGCCAGCGCATCATTCGCCAAATCATGGTACGGGT
This sequence comes from uncultured Pleurocapsa sp., assembly GCA_964438415.1. GTDB lineage: Bacteria > Chloroflexota > Anaerolineae > Aggregatilineales > Phototrophicaceae > Flexifilum. The sequence continues at coordinate 8,939 of CAYTME010000075.1, forward strand.
GATCGAGAAAACGTTCGCGAAACTCATCCCTGGCATCGGCTTGATCCTCGGCTTCGCGGTCAATTACGCGGCCGCGCGCGGCACAAGCTGGCTGGCAGCGAAGTATTACGCAGCGCGCGCCACACGTCTAAGGAATGGCTAAAGGCAGCCACTTCTCACAGTCAGAGCTTGCGTTCAACGGCAGCAGGATCGTGAAGCGCGAGCCACGGTTGACCTCGCTGCTGACTTCAATGCGTCCGCCGTGCTTTTCGACGATCTTCTTGGCGAGCGCTAGCCCTATGCCGGTGTGCGCGTGATCGTCCAGATGGCGATGTTTCTCAGCCCGGTAGAAGCGATCGAAGATGAACGGCAGATCCGAGGTGTCGACCTCGCTGCCCGTGTCAAGGACATCTACCCTCACGACGCCCGCATCTTGACGAGCGGTGACGGTCACGCAGCCTCCAGTGTCTGTGTATTGCAAGGCATTGTCGACAAGCTGGGCAAGCGCGCGGCTCAACTCGCTGCGATGACCGCAGATCTGCGGCAGCGGCGTCCCGATATCGAGCGCAAACGCGATACCCTTGTCGGCGGCCGCTCGGACATTCGCCTGCACTACTTCGGCCAGAACCTCTCGCAGATCGAAGACGCGCGCATCATAGTGAGGCAGGGCATCGATGCGCATCATCGTAAACATGTTCTCGATGACGCGCTCGAGCCGATCGACCGTCTCTTTGAGGACTTCGATGCGCTCACTGCGCCGCGTGTCGTCGGGCGCGCGTTCAATCAAGTACAAGGTTGTATTCAAGATCGAAAGCGGCGTTCGTAGGTCATGCGCCGAGCTTCTCAAGAACTCCGACAGCACCTGAGCTTGCTGAGCTTCGATCTTGCCCTGGATCTCCTTCTCCCATCGGCTCTCAAGCTCAGTGACATCGACCGTGATGCCGATGGACAGCGGCGGAGCCTCGATCTCCTGCGGCACCGGCAGCACATATGAGTGATACGCACGCCCATCAACCGTGTGATGCCAGCTCCACTCCTCGCCTGCATTTTGGCCGCTCTTGCACTGTTTCAGAAAAGCCGTGTCGCGCAGGAGCTGTTCGACGGCGGCTTTTGTCGATGCAGATGTCGTCCCGAATACCTCACACAGCCTCTGATTGTAATCCATGCTCCAGCCGTAAACGGGCAGATGACCTAAATAACGAAGCCCGACGGCGGTCTGGGTTGACTGCGATGCACGCTGCCTGCGCTCGGTCATCACGACCGTGGCAGCAGCGATAAGCCCCGCAGCGCAGATCAGATAATAGCGTTCATGGGGCGTGAAGTCCGGGCGCGCGAAGGTGCTGAGAGCGGCTGCGCCAACGCTGGCGACCGCCAACCCAAACTGCATACGCCGCCCCATCACGAGGCTGCCAACAACCGGTACGACAAGCATGAAGACGGCGTGCGATTTTCCATCTTCGGACAGCACGATGCCAGCGAACGCTAGAACGAGCGCAGTGACAGCCGCCGCTGAAGCGGCAGACCGCAAATAGCCGATTCGGCTAAGCGTGTAGAAGAGCAGAAACAACAGCGCACCGATCACAGCCGTCGAGTAGACGAGACCCTCAGGTTCAAAAGCTGGATACGAGTGCAGGTAACGGTCGACTGTGGCGAATAGGAATGTGGAAAGCGCGGAGACGAGCAGGACGATTTGTAACATACGAGCCTGTTCACGCTCGCCGGCATCACGGATCCGTGTCGATGGTGTTGACAACCAGCGGATGCCTGCCACCAGCCTAGACGGCCACCACCGCGGCGCGCTCGCCCCTTTATTGACTGCCAAGATGTCCTGAACCTCTAATCTGCGTTGCTTGATAGGACCGTTTTAGAATTTCACACTTTCTTTATGGTATCCGTGAGTCACGTATCAATCAGTCAAGATACAATATCTATGATATAAGGTTGCATTGAGAAGTGGAACGCCCTTGAACTCAATACGCCTTAAGGTCATCGGCATCATCCTCGTCATACTCATGCTTTTGTTCGCAGCCCTGTTCGTGGGTGCGCGTCAGGTGCTCGTGAGCAGCTTTGCACAGCTTGAGCGTGAAAGCGTGATACGCGATGTGCAGCGCGTCGTCAACGGTCTTGAGGATGAAGTTGGGCGCATCGCCAAGATGAGTGCTGACTACGCCTATTGGGATGATACGTACAGTTTTGCCGGTGGCGACTTCCTCGAATACGGTGACATCTATTTCGACTCCGCAAGCGGTGGTCTGGTCAATCTCGACCTTGATTTTGTCGTGATCACGGGCATCGATGACAGCATCCTATTCTCAAGTGCGATCGACCGCGAGACGGGCGAACCGTCACCGCTACCCGATGGAGTCGAGGCTTATATCCAACTAGCACAAGCGCATCTCGCGCAGGAGGGAGTAGAAGACACCGCGCGCGTGAGCGGCCTGTACTTGTCTGGGGATCGAATCGCGCTGGTCGCCACCAGTAACATCATGAATTCGACACAGATGGGACCAGTGCGCGGCACCCTCACCTTCGGACGTATCTACGACGAGAGACGTGTCGCGGCGCTGTCTGAGCAGCTCCAGTTGGAAATCGAGCTGCTGCCGCTGCGCACCGGTACGAGTTTGGAGCGCGAAACCGTCGTCACCCCGCTCAGCGGCGACCTGGTGGCCGGGACGCGGACAGTTGACGGTGTTGAAGGCATTCCTGTGGCGCAGATAACGATCACGGAACCAAGAGAGATCTATGCACGCGGGCAGCAGACGATCGACATCATTGCGCTCATCCTGCTGCTTGCCGGCGCTCTCTTGAGCGTGGTTATGTATTTTGTGCTGGATCGATTGGTGGTCGAGCGCGTCACTCGGCTGAGCCAAGAGGTCGATACGATCGAATTGAACGACACGTCCATGCGCCGTGTCACGCTGGACTCGGATGATGAAGTGACACAGCTTGGGCGTAACATCAACACCATGCTGGAGCGGCTGGAGCAGTCGCGAGCGCAGCTCACCGCAGCCGTCGAGCAGGCGCGCTCGGCCAATCGGCTGAAGAGTGAGTTCCTCTCCACCATGTCCCATGAGCTGCGTACGCCGCTCAACGCGATCATCGGCTATTCAGGTATTATGCTGGAGGGCATCGGCGGAGAACTTGATGACTCGGCCATGCGCATGGTCGGCAACATCTACGACAGCAGCCGCCATCTGCTATCACTGGTTAATGACGTGCTCGATATCTCCAAGATCGAGGCTGGCCATTTAGAGATCGTCGAGGCACCCTATTCTCCAAGGCGTCTGCTAGGGCAGATTGCAGAGCAGCATTCCGTGCTGGCAGCGCGTAAAGGGCTTAACTTCGATGTGAAGATTGCGCCTGATGTGCCCGACTTCCTGCTAGGCGATCACGAGCGAATCGCACAGATGGTGATCAATTTGCTTTCGAACGCTTTCAAGTTCACGAATGAGGGCAGAGTCGTCTTGACAGCCGACTGTGACGCGGAGCAGCTCAAGATTGCCGTCCAAGATACCGGTGTCGGCATCCCCCCGCATGCTCTAGGCTACATTTTCGATGAGTTCCGCCAGCACCATGAGGGTCAGGGCGCTGGCAAGGCGCAGGGCACCGGATTGGGTTTGGCGATCGTTCGTAAGCTGGCGCTGTTGATGGGCGGCTCTGTGGGAGTCGAAAGCGAACTCGGCAGCGGCAGCACCTTCACCATCTCCCTGCCGCTGCGGACTGCGGAGCCGACCTCTACCACTGAAATGGCGATCGCGCGATAGCCAGCGAAAGGATTGAGCGGACGATGCAGGCGAAACTTCCGAGGACGCTCCTGGCTGGGTGGCGTGTTCTTGTAGTCGATGACGACGCCATGAGTTTGGATGTGGCGCGCCTCATGCTCAAGCATCACGGTGCCGAGGTGCATACCGCCCAAAATGGACGCGAAGGTTTGGAAAAAGCGCGGGAAATCATGCCGCGTTTCATCATTTCCGATCTCTCAATGCCGGTCATGAATGGCTGGGAACTGGTCGAGTCGCTCAAGGGCGATGCGCGCACCCGCGACATACCAGTCATCGCGCTGACTGCCCATGCGATGGCCGGGGATCGGGAGCGGGCGATCGCGGCTGGCTGTCACAATTACATGACGAAACCGCTGACCCCTTCGACTTTCATGCACGAACTCGTCACCCTCCTGGTCGATATCCCGGATTTCAAACACGCGCTGACACTTGAATAGGACGCTCATCACATGACGACCAACTTACCCATCCTCGCCGTCGATGACGATCCGGCCTCGCTGGACGTGTTGAAGATCATGCTGGAACATGAAGCGCAGTCCGTCTCTGCGGCATCCGATGCCGAGACCGCGCTTGAAATGCTGCTCAGCAACACTTACGCGCTGGTCATCGTCGATCTCCGGCTGCCGAATATGGATGGCTGGCGGCTTCTGCAAACGATCCGCGCCCATGCGGAGCTGCAAGACGTGCGCGCTGTAGCTTTGACCGCCTACTACGAGCCGTCCGTCGCCAAGCAGGCACGGCAGGCGGGTTTCGTGAGCTGCCTACCAAAACCGATCACGAACGAAACCGTCGCGCGCATCCTTGCCCTCTTGCGCAACTAACCGATCTGTATCAGGTAATCTCCGCCGCGCCAGTTGTGCTCAAACGTTAAGTTGTTGCCAAGTCAGGTGCACTTCGCGGTCGTCATTCCGCACTGGTTGGCGGCGCGATCAGCCTGGATGCTGCCTGATCGACATACCAACGCATCTCGCCGCCGGGCTGCAGCGCGTGAATAGGCAGAGGATCGGTACCTGCTTCTGGTGGTTTGACGGCGCGCAGCAGCGCATCGGCCTTGCCCTCCCCGCCGACGAAGAAGAAGGTGCGCGCCGCGGCGTTCAGCGCCGGCGGGGTCAGCGTGATACGGTACGCACCCAATGCCTCAACGTAGACGGCCATCACCCAACGCTCGCGCTCAGTCAGCGCCGGGGAGCCGTGAAATAAGCTGGCAGTATGTCCATCCGCCCCCATACCCAAGAGAAGCAGATCGAAACGCGGCCTGGTCTCGCCGCGCCGGCGGAAAAAGTCGCGCAGCAGCGCCTCGTAGTCTGACGCCGCTTGCTCCGGCTCCTTCTCAGCCACAATCCGATGGATGCTGCTCAGCGGGATCGGCACCAGATCGAGCAGCATCTTGCGCGCCATGTGCGCGTTATTGTCATCGTGATCCGGCGGCACGCAGCGCTCGTCGCCCCAGAAAACATGCCACTGCCCCCACTCGATGCGACCGGAGTATTCTTCGGTCGCCAGCAGACGATACAGGATGCGCGGCGTTTCCCCACCACTCAGGGCGATCGTGAAACGTCCTCGCGTGCTGATGGCGCGCTCGCTGATATTGACGATTTCGTCGGCGATGGCGCGTGCAGCCAGCGCCAGTGTGGCATAGACGCGAACGTCCGGCATAGCAGCCTCCTTAGCGACGCGGTCAGACGAGCATCCGAGTCGGCTCTGATATTACTATACACGCTTTCGTCATCTGTCAGGCGTCGTGCAGACAACCCAACCGCCACGCGCGCCCGTCGCGCGCGAGGCGAGCATCAGCGTCAGCTGGCCCCCAACTGCCCCGCGGGTAGCTGAGCACCGGTACGCTCATTCCATTCCCTTGAAAACGCAGCACTGTGTCGATCAGCGTCCAAGACAGCTCGATCTCATCGCTGCGCGTGAACAGCGCGGCGTCGCCCAGCATGGCATCCATCAGCAGCCGCTCGTAGGCCTCCGGAAGCGGTGCCTCTTTGAACGAGTCCTCGTAGTGAAATTCGAGATCCACCTGACGCAGCTCACCGCCCGTATCCGGCACTTTGGTCTCGAACGACAGATGGATACCCTCGTCGGGCTGAATGCAGAGCGAGAGCGCGTTGGGCTGAAACTGGCTCTGTGCAGCGCGCGTCTGCTTGAACATCAGATGCGGCGGACGGTGAAACTCGATCACGATCTCCGTCACCTTCTGTTTCAATGCTTTACCGCTGCGCAAATAAAACGGCACCCCCTGCCAGCGCCAGTTGTCGACGAACAGCTTGAGCATGGCATAGGTCGGCGTCATCGAGTTTTCGGCTACGCCCTGCGTACCGCAGTAACCATCGTACTGTGCCAGCACGATCTCATCACGCCGCCACCGAAGAAGCGCGCGCGTTCGTGCAGCAGCACGATCTCATCACGCTGGATCGAGCGCAGCGCCGTGAGCACCTTGACCTTTTCATCACGCAGCGCATCGGCGCTGAACGAGACAGGCGGTTCCATCGCCACCAATGACAGAAGCTGCATCAAATGATTCTGAAACATATCGCGCAGCACGCCGGCCTGATCATAATAACCACCACGATGCTCGACATCGACCGATTCAGCGACCGTGATCTGCACGTTATCGACGTAATTCCGGTTCCACAGCGGCTCGAAAATGGCATTGGCGAAGCGAAAGCAGAGAATGTTCTGCACCGTTTCTTTGCCCA
>CAYTME010000075.1:15408-16530 GCA_964438415.1 uncultured Pleurocapsa sp.
GATCTGGTGCTCTTGCAAAAGCGCGTGCAGCGATTGATTGAGTGCACGCGCGGAGGCCAGATCGTAGCCGAACGGCTTTTCGACCACCACCCTGCGATAACCCTCGTCCTCGCGCACCATCGATGCTTCGGCTAGATGTCGGACGACCGGCTCGTAGAAGTTGGGCGCGGTCGAGAGATAGTAAAGACGGTTGGCTGACCCCTGTTCGATTTGGTCGAGCAAACGGCCGAGCGCCCCAAAATCCGCCGCTGTGTTGAGATCGCCCTGGCTGTACCACAACCTCGACGCGAAGCTGTCCCATGACACACTGTCTCCGCTGCTCAGCGTCGCCGGTTCGAGGGCTTCTTCACCGAGATGCTCGCTGACTGCCGCGCGCATTCGTGCACGAAACTCAGCATGTTCCCACGGCCGGCGGGCATAACCGACGATGTTGAACTGCTTGGGCATCCGGCCTTTGCGAGATAGGTTATACAGCGCCGGCACAAGCTTTCGCTGAGTGAGATCGCCGGACGCACCGAAGATCACGATCGAAGTGGTGGGTACGCCAGAGTAGGTAGGCGGCATCATGGTTTAGAGGCCTCGCTCATTTGTGGTCGAGATGGCATCGCATGATCACACCGACGCGAGATTCGATTTTACCCTTACCGACTCGGTTGAAACGAAACGAGGATCGACCGTTGAGCACTGCACCACGGTCATCATCAACAAACCTTGACGAAATCGTCAGGATTTTGAGGACGGTCGTCAAATGTCCGTCACACAGCTTCGATATAGTCGTACTGGCTGTTTGGATGTGTCATGAGGAATGACCGATGTTTCGTATTTTCGTCAGGTCTCTCTTTCTGCTTTTGTTCACGCTGCTGACTGCGACATCGACCAGCGCGTCACAGCCGCTAGTATCCATCATCTACTTCGATCCACAGGCCGTTGACAGCGGGTTCCCCAATCCCGAGCGCGGGTTCTACGATCAGGAAGTCCCCATGTGGCTCGGCATCGATCGCACGCCGCAGCCGGTGAACGCACTACGGACACTGCGCGAGCGCGGCATCACACTGGTGCGCTGGTACCTGCTCATCGATGAGTTCCGCGACTCCCCAATCGATTTCGATACACTCAGCTTCA
>CAYTME010000076.1:0-1073 GCA_964438415.1 uncultured Pleurocapsa sp.
GCCAGAAGTCGCGCATCGACATCCCGGACGCCTGGCCGAGCAGCCCAGCGAGCGACTGCGCTGTGCTCGCGAGCTGAACCATGCGCTCGTCGAGCAGTCTGGCTGCGCTGCGGCTCTGGGCGATCAGGGCGGCTTGCCCCTGCTGCTGCATCGTCGCCGCCGAAGTTTGCAGCACGAGATAGATCGTCCCAGCGATGATGACGCTGCTGATCGCAAGCACGGTCAAAACGATGCGTCGGCGAATGCTCCAGGCGGAGATCATGTCCCATTCCTGACGGGCTGCCCGTGGTGACTGCCTGTGGACAGGCTGTCTTTGTATTATAAAAGACCGATCGCTTTCCAGCATCGTGGTATGGTCGGCGTTGGATTTGAAAAGCGCAGGTGTCCGGTTTGAACCATCGCCGCGCTGGACTTCCGCGCGTCTGCCCAGACGGGGTATAATCCATCTTGTAAGCGTCATACTCTGGGGACAATGCCGTGCCGATCATTCGCGAAGGGCAGCTCGATCTCGTGAGCTACAGCGCCGAACAGACCAGCCGCCTGGGTGCGCGTCTCGGCACGCTCTTGCAGCCGGGGGATGTCATCTGCCTTTCGGGCGATATGGGGGCGGGCAAGACGGTTTTCGCCAGCGGGATCGGCAAGGGGTGGGGGGCGACGCCGCAGATCACCAGCCCGACCTTCAACCTGGTGCATGTGCACCGGCGCAGCAAAGACAGCGCCAAGCTCTATCACCTCGACTGCTATCGTCTGGCCTCGCTGCTCGATGCCGACTCGATCGGTTTGGATGACATTCTCGGCGGAGCTAGCATCGCGCTGTTCGAATGGCCGGAACATATCGCGGCGGCGCTGCCCGCCGAAAGGCTCTGGATCGAGTTTCGCATTTTGGAACCGACTCGTCGCAATATCCTGTTCGAGGCGGTCGGACAGCGTTTTGAAGCGCTGCTCGCTCAATACCGCAGTCAAACCCTCGGCAAGTCGTAGAGGCCGAGGTTCTGTAACACGGTCTCAGGTCACAAGAGAGTTGCGCAGTTCTATGCTGCTGGCGATCGACACCGCAACCCACTATGCAAGCC
>CAYTME010000076.1:1156-6056 GCA_964438415.1 uncultured Pleurocapsa sp.
CGGACTCTGATGGCGCGCAGCGGCGTCACGGTCGACCAACTGACGGGGCTGGCAGTCTGCACCGGTCCGGGGTCTTTCACCGGTCTGCGCGGCGGCATCGCCCTGGCGAAAGGGATCGCCAGCGCGCGCGCACTGCCGCTGGTCGGTCTGTCGTCGCTCGATATCCTGGCGGCGGGGCACCCACAAGCCGGCGGCGGCTTGATCGCGGTCGTGCAGGCTGGGCGTGGTCGCGTGATCGCGGCGTCGTATCAATGGCGCAAGGGGCGCTGGAAGGCGCGCAGTGAGCCGCTCTTAATGAGCTGGGAGATGTTGATCGCGAGTGTGGACGGGCCGGCCGCACTGACCGGCGAGGTGACAGAAGAGGGCCTGCAGATGCTGCAAGCGGCGCGCAGCAGCGGGGTGCCGATCACCGTGAGCGCGGGGGCGCTGCGGCTGCGACGCGCCGGGTTTCTGGCTGAGGAAGCGTGGAGTCAGCTCCACGCGCGTTCCGCCGAGGCTTTTCAGGCCGATCAGGTCGTCCCGGTTTACGTCAAAACGAAAGACTTGATCTGAGCCTATCATGTCCCTGCTGCTGCGCTACATGCGCTTGACGGATGTGCCCCAGGTAGTCGCCATCGATCAGATGTCGTTCGTGCCGCCCTGGTCAGCGCGGTCTTACGCCTACGAGATCGCCGAGTCGACGTACAGCCACATGGTCGTGCTCGATCAGGTGGAAGCTGTGCCCAATTCGTCGCTTTGGCGGCGCATTTTCGGCACGCAGCGCGAACCTTCACATCGGGTGGTGGCATACGGCGGATTGTGGAACATCGTCGATGAGGCGCACATCAGCACCATCGCATCGCACCCAGAGATGCGCGGCCGCGGCCTGGGCGAAATCGTGCTGGCTGGTATGATCCAGAAGGCGATCACGCTGTTTGCGACCTATATCGTGCTCGAGGTGCGCGTGAGCAATGTCGCCGCGCAGAACCTCTATCGCAAGTACGATTTCGTCACGGTCGATGTCAAGAAGGGCTACTATCACAACAACGGCGAGGACGCCTACGACATGCGGCTCGACCTGTGTGACAGCGGCGTTCGCGCGCGCTTCGAGCATCGCCTGCATGAGCTGCGCGCGCGCGTCCCCTTCGAAGATCAATTCACCACCGTCGGGCGCGAACGCTGACTGGACATGGGGCGAGGTTGTCGCTCGCCCCGATGGCGGCGGCCCAAGAGGCTCAGGCTGCCGAGGATGCCTGTGCAGGGCTGCCGCTCGGTCGTCTGGCGAAGAAGAACAGCGCACCCACGAACGCGATCACGCACACGACCTGCGACAGATTGACTCCCGCGACCAGCGTCGTCTCCACGCGGATGAATTCGAGCAGGAAGCGGATGAACGCGTACTGCATCACCCAGAGCAGGAAGAAATCACCCGGGCGGAACTTGTCGCGTTGGCGCAGGTAGAGGTTGAGCAGGACGATGAAAGCCAGCAGACTCCACAGCGATTCGTACAAAAAGAGCGGGTGGAACAGGGTATCGGCGACCGGGAAATCGACCAGGCTGCGGTACGGTTCAACGCGCTTGGCGCTTTCGATGGTGATGCCCCAGGGCAGTGAGGTTGGGACGCCGTAGAGTTCCTGGTTGACGTAGTTCGCCCAACGCCCGATGGCTTGGCCGAGCGGCAGGCAGACGCCGGCGATATCGAGCCAGGGGAGCAGCGGCAGCTTGTTGCGGCGGATGTAGATGTACGCGCCCAAGAAGCCGCCGATGACCGCCCCGAAGATGCTCAGCCCGCCGCTCCAGATGGCGATCGCGCCGTTTTCAAGGTTGAAGAAGTTCTGGAAGTACCAGGCGGTATCTTGTCCGAGGTTGACGAGCGCCTGCGGTGGGAAGAGGATGAACCACAATCGCGCGCCGATGATGGCGGGGATGATCGCCCACGTCAGCGCGCCCCAGATGTGATCCGGGTCGCGGCGCTCGCGCTTGGCCAACCGCGCCGCGAACGTCGCCGCGATCAGCATCGCCGCCACGATGATGATGCCGTAGTAGCGAATCTGCACACGATCGAACAGGGTGATGAACTCGCGTCCGAACTCCATGGGAACCTGACCTTTTTATGTATCGAGATGTCTGCGCACATACCACAGGCGCTGCACCGCGCTGATGTTGGTGCCCACCGCCAGCACGATCAACCCCGGCAGCAGCAGCGCCGGGATGAGCAGCATGAGCAGCAGGACAGCCACACGCTCCAAACGGGAGAACCAGCCGATCTTGACCGGCAGACCGGCCTCGCCGGCCCGCGCGCGGACATAGCTTACCACAAAACTGCCGTTCAGGGCTGCCAGTGCCAGCAGGAAAGCGATCAGCTCGCTGCGCTCGACGAAGTAGTAGGCGAGCGCGGCGAAGATGAGGCCGTCGGCATAGCGGTCGAGCGTGGAGTCGAGGACTGCGCCGAAGCGATCGCGGCGCTGCATTGCACGGGCGACGGCGCCGTCGAGCGCGTCGAGCGGCAGCCCGGCCAGCAGGAGCAGCCCGCCCAGCGTGTGCTGCCCCTGCGCAATCGGCACGGCGGCGATGACCACCAGCAGCAGCCCGCCGATGGTGATCGTATCCGGGTGGATGCCAAGCCGGTGTACTGCCTGTCCGGCGCGGGTCATTGCGCCGGCGGTCAGGGCGCGAATGCGGTCGGTCAGGGTGACCGGTGGCGGCTGTGACGACATGAGGTGGGCATTCTCCGATCCAGCGATGCAAATGGCACTTGCCATCCGCGACCCTATCCAGTAGACTTCACAGTGCATCGGAGCGTAGCGCAGCTTGGTAGCGCGCAGCGATCGGGCCGCTGAGGTCGTGGGTTCAAATCCCGCCGCTCCGACACTTCCAGACCCCGCTTTCAAGGCGGGGTTTTTGTTTGGCTCAGGCCGCGCTGGCGCATGATCTCGAACGCGAACACCGCCGCCGCTGCCGCGGTGCCGAGCGACTGCGCGAACGGACGCCCGTACGGGATGCGCAGGCGCAGATCGGCGTGATCGGCGAACGAGCGCGTGATGCCGCGCTTTTCCCCACCGATCAGCAGGAACAGGGGCCGGCTGAGATCGGCTTCGTAGAGCGAGATCGACCGCTGCTCAGCGGCGAGCGCGATGCGCAGCCCGCGCGCGCGGAAGATCTGCGCTGCCTGCTCGGCGCTTTCGGCGACGGCGGTCGGCAGGCGTTCAGATGCGCCCGCCGACGCCCGCGCCACAATGCCGCCCGCCGTCATACACTCTTTCCCTGCACGACCAGACCATCCGCCCCCGCCGCATAGAACGCGCGCACAGCTTGGCCGAAGTTGAACGGATCCTCCACGCCGTCGAGCATGACGACGAATGGGCATGCCGAGCCGTCGATCAGGGCTTCAAGCGGCACACAACGGCGCGCCCCCGCGCGTGCCAAGACTCCGCCGTGCGTCGCGCCGCCCGCGTGCTGGGCGAAGAAGTCAGCAGGGACGCGCTCGACCTGCACGCCCGCCGACGCTGCCAGCCGGGCGATCCTGAGGGCATCGGCATCGCGTTTGTCGTCGCGGATGTAGACGACCTCCAGCGGGCGGCTGCTCGCTTCGAGCGCCGCCTGCACCGAGATGACCCCTTCGAGCAGCGTCGTTTCCGGCGCGGTCGGTCGCTCAGAGGCCATGGGTCTTCGCCTGATGCCACCAGGCATCCATCTGCGCCAGGTCGAAGGCAGCGAGCGTCTTGCCGGCGGCGGCGGCCTGCGCCTCGACGAAGCGGAAGCGCCGCTCGAACTTGTGGTTGGCGGCGCGCAGAGCGCTTTCGGGATCGATGCCGAGCTTGCGCGCCCAATTGGCGACGACGAACAGCAGGTCGCCCATCTCCTCGGCGCGGTGGTCGTCATCGGCGGCGCTGAGCACCTCGTCCAGCTCCTCGCGCACTTTGTCGAGCACCGCGTCGGCGCTGTCCCAATCGAAGCCAGGCTTGGCAGCTTTCTCGGTCAGGCGCAGGGCGCGGAACAGCGCCGGCAGATCGCGCGGGACATCATCCAAGATCGACTCGGCTGCGCGTGCGCCTTTTTCCGCCTGCTTGATCGCGTCCCAGTTGCGCAGCACCGCCCCAGAGCCATCAACCTCGACTTCGCCCCACACATGCGGATGCCGCCGCACCATCTTCTGCCCGACATGCCGCAGCACGTCGGCCATCTGGAACTCGCCTGCTTCGGTCGCGATCTGCGTGTGCAGCACGATCTGCAGCAGCAGGTCGCCCAGCTCCTCGGCCAGCGCGCTGGTGTCTTCGGCATCCAGCGCCGCCAGCACTTCGTAGGTCTCTTCGAGCAGATAGCGGCGCAAGCTGAGATGCGTCTGTTCGCGATCCCAGGGACAGCCTTCGGGTGCGCGCAGATGGGCGATGATCTCTTGGAAACGCTCAAAGCTGGTGAATGCGCCGAGTGACGGCAAGTAGAGTGCTGACAGGAAGCGCAGGCGCTCGCTGCGGTCGATCTCGTAGAGAGGCACGCGCTCGATGATGGCATCCGCCGTCCCGGCATTGTGAATGAGTGCAACCTCGAAGTCGTCCGGATACTGATTCATCAGCGTCAGCTTGAGATCGCTGGCGAGCTGTCGATCGTAGACCTGCGCCAGCAGCGCCGGACGCTCAGGATTGAGCGGCGGGTGATGCATGGCCGCGATCTCGATCGCGTCGAAGACCTGCAGGCCGTCGATGGCATCGACGCCGAGTGCAGCCAGCGCCGGCTCGATGAAGCTGACGCCGCTGACCACATTGACTGCAATGCCCGCCTGCGGAGCGCGAGCGAGGAGCTGCTGCACAGTCGCCTCGGCCACCATCGGGTCGCCCGGCACCGCGTAGATGACATCGGCTGTCCGCGCCGCTTCGATCAGACGCTGGGCGATCTCCGCGTAGACCGCCTCGAAATCGCGATG
>CAYTME010000076.1:6073-8316 GCA_964438415.1 uncultured Pleurocapsa sp.
GTACACGTCGTCGAAGCTCGTCCAGCGCGCGCATGGCAGATGCGGAACGCACGGGTGCTCTCGCGTGCGCAGGTAGACATGCGCGGCGGTCTCCAGAACGCGCCAGGCGCGGCGGGTGATGTCATCTGGGTGGCCAGGGCCGAGTCCGAGGATGGTCAGGGTCATCAGGCCGTGCTTTCCTTTCTAAGCTTCGTCGGCATAAATCAAAAAGGCAAGACCTGCGCCTTGCCTGATGCAATCGAAGCACGCTCGACCGGCGGACGGACTAGCGTTTGGTGTAGGTCGGTGCCTTGCGCGCGCGCTTGAGACCCGGCTTTTTGCGTTCCTTGACGCGCGCATCGCGGGTCATCAGGTCGTGCTGGCGCATGGCGGGCTTGACGTCCGGATCGAGCTTGACTAGAGCGCGGGCGATGCCGAGCCGGATCGCGTCGCGCTGGCCGGAAACGCCGCCGCCATCGACGTGTACGGAGATATCATAGCTGCGTTCCTGGCCGATCACGCGCAGCGGCTGGAGGATGATGTCCAGGTCGCCCTCGCGCGAGATGTACTCGCTGGCGTCTTTATCGTTGATGATGAAACGGCCGGTGCCGCCGGGGAACAGCCGTACGCGCGCGCTCGATTCTTTCCGGCGTCCAATGCCTTCGTAGTACTGGGCAGACATGCTTTCTCGTCACTCCTTCAAGTTCGAGCGGATGCTCATAGCTCCAGCCGTTCGGGCTGCTGCGCTTCGTGCGGATGTTCCGGCCCAGCGTAGATCTTCAATTTCTTGAACATCTTGCGCCCCAGCGCGTTTTTCGGCAGCATCCCGCGGATAGCGATCTCCAGCGGGCGTTCGGGGAAGCGTGCGATCTGATCCTTGTAGCGGATGCTCTTGATCCCGCCCGGATAGCCGCTGTGGCGGTAGTAGATCTTGTCTTCGCTGCGGTTGCGCGTGACCGCGATCTTGGCCGCGTTGATGACGATCACGTAATCGCCGGTGTCCATGTGCGGGGTGTAGATCGGCTTGTGCTTGCCGCGCAAGATGTAGGCGATTTTTGACGCGAGACGCCCGAGCACCTCCCCCGCAGCCTCGACGATGTACCATTTGCGCTCTGGCTCGATGTCCGTCGGCTTCGCAGAATACGTTTTATACATCTTCCAAATCCTCCGGCGGGCGTCTCCCCCGCCTGACTGTTCCAACTTGACCGGTCGGGTAACGGACGGCCTCCAACACCAGCCCATGCGCTGGCGCGAGCGTCACCCCCTCCCAAGCTTGGCCGCTCGCCAGGGCGTGCTCGAAGTCACGCACCCTGCGGGCACCACGCCCAACTTCGTACAAAGCGCCGACGATGCGGCGCACCATGTGCTGCAAGAAGGCGTTCGCCTCTACATGATACTCGCTGATCTGCCCCCAACGCGACCCCGAAATCGACCATTCGCTGCGGTAGACCTCACGAATGGTATTCGATCCCTGGGGCGGTTTGCCGAAGGCGGCGAAATCATGCCTGCCGACGAGACGCGCGGCAGCAGCCCGCATCGCGTCGAAATCGAGCGACCCCTGCACCCACCACGCGCGGTCGCGCAGCAGCGGCTGGCGCTGGCTTGCATGCACGATGGTGTATCTGTAAACGCGCGCGGCAGCGTCGAAACGGGGATGAAACCCCGGCTGCTGCCGAATCGACTGCAGCGCGATGTCATCCGGTAAGACGGCGTTGATCGCTCGTAAGAGCGTCTCATCGCCGTGCTGCCACACGACATCGAAGGCGATCACCTGCCCTTCGGCATGGACGCCAGTATCGGTGCGTCCGGCACCGATCACGGTCACCTGCTGCCCGGTGACCTGGGCGATGGCGCGCTCGACGGCGTACTGAATGGTCGGCGTCTCGCCTGCCTGCCGCTGGAAGCCCTGATACGCGCCGCCGTCATAGGCGATCACAGCGCAGTAGCGGGCGGTCATGCTCAGGCGTCTGGACGATCGACCAGTTCCAGCAGCACCATCTCGGCTGCGTCACCCTTGCGCGGTCCCAGCTTGATCACGCGCGTGTACCCGCCGGGGCGATTCTGGTAGCGCGGAGCCAGCGTATCGAACAGCTTACCGACGAGATCGCGGTCGTTGTTGAGCCGGCTGGCCGCGATACGGCGCGCATGGAGTGCGCGATTCGGGTCGGCGTGCGCCAGCCCGCGCTTGGCCGTCGTGATCAGCTTTTCGACGTAATCGCGCACGAAGTCCGCCTTGGCCTCGGTCGTCTTGATGCGCTCATGCT
>CAYTME010000076.1:8326-16528 GCA_964438415.1 uncultured Pleurocapsa sp.
ATGAGCTGCATCGCCAGGCCGAGCCGCAGCGCTTTGCGCTGGTTGGTATCGCGTCCGAGATACTTTCCACGTAACCGGTGTCTCATGATCGGTCCTCAATCCCCGCTCAGGCCGCCGATCTCCGCATCTTCGCGGAGATAGCCCTTTTCCTTGAGTTTGTCTACGAGTTCGTCGAGCGATTTTTCGCCGAAATTGCGGATCGCCAGCATCGCATCCGGTCCCCGTTCGAGCATGTCGAGTACGTCACCGACCGTGATAATGCCGGTGCGCTTGAGCGAATTGAACACGCGCACGCTCAGGTCCAAATCCTCGATCAGTTTTTCGTGGAGCTGGCTTCTTTCGTCGCGCACACCGTAGGCCGCCGGTTCCTGCGTCATCCAGTCTTCGACGCCGGTCGCCTCGATGCCGCCGATGATCTGCAGGTGGCGCGTCAGAATCTGCGCGGCCTGCCGCAGCGCATCTTCCGGGCGAATGGTGCCGTCCGTCCAGACCTCCATCACCAGCTTGTCATAGCTGGTGCGCTGGCCGACGCGCGCGCGCTCAACGTCGAAATTGACTCGGCGGATCGGGCTGAAGATGGCATCGACCGGCAGCTCGCCGATCGGCAGACGGCCGCGCTCTTCCGCCGGGCTGTAGCCGCGTCCGAGTTCGACGTTGAACTCCATCTCGACATGCGCGTTCGGCGAGTCCGCGGTAAAGAGATACAGATCGCTGTTGATGATCTCGACTTCGGGCGGGCAGATGATGTCGGCGGCGGTCACCGTGCCTTCACCGCGATGCTCCAAGCGCAGGCGCGCTGTCTCAACATCCTCCAGCTTGAGGCGGATCTGTTTGATCTGCAGCATCAACTGCGTCATGTCCTCGCGCACGTTGGGGATGGCGGAGAACTCGTGATGCACATCCGAAACGCGAATGCTGGTGATGGCAGCTCCCGGCAGCGATGACAGGAGCACACGGCGAAGCGCATTGCCGATGGTCTGGCCATAGCCAGATTCCAGCGGGCTGACGACGAAACGCCCGTAATTGCTTGTACTGGCGCTGCTTTCCACCTTGTGCGGCAGCACCATGTTATTCGTGACCAAAAGCGCGCCCTCCTACTCGAACACTGTGCTCACTCAAAAGAAGCGATGCCCCGCAGCGTAGCCCTAAACACGGCGCTTCTTCGGTGGGCGCACGCCGTTGTGGGGTATCGGCGTTTGGTCAGTGATCGACCGCACTTTCAGCCCGCTCGACTGAATGGCGCGGATGGCGGCCTCGCGTCCCGGCCCTGGGCCTTTGACGAAGACATCGACCTCCTGCATCCCGTGCCCCTGGGCGGTATCCGCCGCTGCCTGCGCAGCGACGCGCGCGGCATACGGGGTGCTCTTGCGGCTGCCCTTGAACCCGCTGGTGCCCGCGCTCGCCCACGACACGACATTGCCCGATTGATCGGTCATCGAGACGATCGTGTTGTTGAACGTGGCGTTGATGTGCGCCTGTCCATAAGGGATATTCTTGACTGCACGCTTAGCGGTCCGCCGTCCGCCTCGACGCGCTGGTGTACGTGCCATATGCTGACCTTTTCACTACCCGTTTTCCGTAACATACGCCCTGTGAAGCCACAGGGCGCACGTCAAAGCCGTATCCAAATGCCGGGAGAGGCGGCTATCGAAGGCGGCCCCTGCGCCGGATACAAACCGCCCGCGCGCTACTTCTTAGTGGCGCCGCGGCGACGCCCACGCCCTGGTGCCGTCTTCCGCGGGCCTTTGCGCGTGCGCGCATCCGTGCGCGTGCGCTGGCCGCGCACAGGCAGGTTGCGGCGATGGCGCAGGCCGCGATAGCAGCCGATCTCGCTCAGGCGTTTGATATTGAGTTGGACTTCGCGCTTGAGATCGCCTTCGACGACCATGCCGCCGATCACTTCGCGCAGCGACTGCAGCTCAGCGTCGGTCAAATCCTTGACGCGGGTGTCCGGGTTGACGCCGGTCTGCGCCAGGATTTTGCCGCTCGTCGGGCGACCGATCCCATAAATATAGGTCAGCGCAACTTCGATTCGCTTGTCGCGTGGCAGATCCACGCCCTCGATACGTGCCATTGTCGGTTGCTACCCTCCAGGTGTATCTGCGCTGGCTAACCCTGGCGCTGCTTGTGCTTCGGATTGGCGCAGATCACCATGACGTGCCCGTTGCGCTTGATGATGCGGCATTTGGGGCAGCGCCGCTTGACCGATGCGGTGACGCGCATGACAGAACCACTTTCTCCGGCAAATTACGCAATGGAACGACCATTATATCGAAACCGACTCTATTGTCTATGGTCATTCCGGAGATTGGACAGGGCAACTGCATCAAATCCAAAATTGGGGTCGTAAAAGAACGCAGCGGTTCTGTAAGGGCATAGCATGCCATGCCCTTACGACCTATACCCATCAGTATTCGACTGTCGCGCTGGGGTTGCGCTCGGTAAAGTTGCGCTGATGCCAGTAGGGGTATATCAGGTCGCGCTGGCTGGCGCGGTCCAGTCTTTCTATCTGTTCAGCGGTCAGACTCCACCCAACCGCACCCAGATTCTCGCGAAGCTGCGCCTCACTGCGCGCGCCGATGCAGACGTTGGCGACCGTTGGCCGCTGCGTCAGCCAGTTGAGCGCTATCTGCGCGACTGTCTTGCCCGTCTCGGCAGCGATGGCATCGAGCACATCGATCAGGCTGTAAAACCATGCTTCAGGGTACGACGGTCCCTCACCGCCTCCCTGCTGCAGCCGGCCATTGGCGGGTATCGGCTGTCCTCGGCGGTAGCGCCCGCCCAGCCGCCCACCTGCCAGCGGACTCCACACCATCGTGCCGACGCCTTGATCGAGCGCCAGCGGCATCAGCTCCCACTCATACTCACGCCACAGCAGCGAGTAATGTGCCTGATGCACGACGTAGCGCGCCCAGCCGTATTTTTCCGAGATGGCGAGCGATTTCATCAGATGCCAGCCAGAAAAATTCGAGCAGCCGATATAGCGCACCTTGCCGCTTGTCACCAGCGTATCGAGCGTCTTGAGCACGTCCTCAACGGCTGTCTTGGCATCGAACCCATGCAGGAAATAGATATCGATGTAATCGGTTTTGAGGCGGCGCAGGCTGCGCTCGCATGAGCGGAGCAGATGATAGCGCGACGAGCCGATCTCGTTCGGATCATCGCTCATGCGGAAGGTTGCTTTGGTCGAAAGGATGATCGAGTCACGCGGGCGCCCAGCGATAGCTTCGCCCAAAATCTCTTCCGACATGCCGTAAGAATAGATATCAGCGCTGTCGAAGAAGTTCACGCCTGCATCCATGCACAGGTCGACTAACCGACGCGCCTCCTCGAGATCGCTCGTGCCCCAAGCGCGAAAGAAGCCTTGTCCGCCGAAAGTCGCTGTGCCAAAGCTGAGGACGGGGACTTTAAAGCCCGAATTGCCCAAGTATCGATATTCCATGAGGATGACTTTCTGTATCCACCGCCCCATACTTATTTTGTTTTGCGTACGCGGATTATAGCCAACCCGAACGTCTTGTAGGTAGATGAAAACGCCGTTGAAAACCTTCGCAGAAGCGTGAGGTATAATGAGAAACGTAGTTTTTCCTTAGTGATGACGAAAGCGGTTTGTCTTGGAAGAAAACCCGACTCAAAATTTGATTATGGCGGCAGTGGCGGCGGCAGAGCATGCTTATATCCCATATTCGCGCTACGCGGTCGGTGCGGCGCTGCGCACGACCACTGGACGTGTCTTCCGAGGCTGCAACGTCGAGAATGCCTCTTATCCGGCGGGCCTCTGCGCTGAGCGCGTCGCGTTGGTGAAAGCGGTCAGCGAGGGAGAACGCAGCTTTGATCTGTTGGTCGTCGCCACGCGAAATGGCGGTGCTCCGTGCGGTATCTGCCGGCAGATGCTGTACGAATTTGCGCCAAGTCTCCACGTGGTGATCGTCGATTTCACTGGCAAAGTCGATTGGCAGGGGCCGCTGTCCGATCTGCTGCCGCGCGGCTTCGGACCGGTCGAACTTGAGGCCTGATCTGTGAGTACACGCCCCCGCGACCGCAGTCTGCGCACGCCGGCGCTCATCCTCAAACGCCGCGATTTCGGCGAGGCGGATCGCCTGCTGACGATCTTGACCCCGCAGCATGGCAAGCTCGATGTCATCGCCAAAGGGGCGCGCAAGCTGAATTCGACCAAGACTGGGCATGTCGAACTCTACACACGCGCCGACATGCTGGTGCATCGCGGACGCGAACTCAGCATCTGCGTGCAGGCAGAGATGACCGCGCCGTTTCTGCCCCTGCGCGAAGACTTGACGCGGGGTGCATACGCGGGTTACTGCGTCGAACTCATCGACCGCTTAATCGCCGAGGGGGATGGCGAGACGGCGCAGGCCTTCACGCTCCTCAACGATACTTTCCTGCGCCTGTGCTTGGAGGCCGATCTGCGTTTGGTCGTGCGTTTCTACGAGCTGCGCCTGCTCGATCTGGTCGGTTATCGGCCGGAATTGACCGAATGCATCGCGGCGCACGAGCCGCTGCTGCCGGAGGATCAGTTCTTCAGCCGCGCACAGGGTGGGGTCGTCTGTCCGCGCCATGCGTCGCAGGCGGGGGCGCTGACGCCGATCTCGGTCGATACGCTCAAGCTGCTGCGCCATTTACAGCGCAGCGCATGGCGGCAGGTCGAAAAACTCAAAGTCTCCCCTCCGGTGCATGCCGAGGCCGAACGCATCCTGCTCAGCTACGTCACCTTTCTGATCGAGCGCCGTTTGCAGAGCGTCGATTTCATCCAGCGCGTGCGCGATCTGGCACCGTGACTGGTTGGGACGCGCCTTTTTTGGCGACATCATGGGTTTGACGTAAGATAGAACCGTTCGACTCCGATATCCGTTGTCGAGGAGCGCGCTAGATTTGCCCACGTCCGCCACATCGCTTCCGTCCGATCCTGTATCCTCCACGCCTGAATCGAATTCAGCCCTGCCGGCACTGCTCCCGAAAGACGCGGTCGCGCGGCTGCGAACACTGCCCGCGGGCGATCCGGCGCGGCGTGAGCTGGCCGAGCAGGCTCTATCGCTGGCGATCGAGGCTGGCGACGCCGAGGCGGCGCTCGCGTTGGCCGACGCGATGGACAGCGACCCCGCGCTTGAAGAACAGATGCAGCTCCGCTTCGACCAGCTCCTCCATGCGCAGCCGGACGCGATCTACCGCTTGGTGCGGCTGCGGCTGGGCAGCGGCATCGATGCGCGCTGGTTGTTTCGGATGCGGCAGGCGGCTTTGGCCGCGCTGCATGTCGCCATCACCGATGGTGACCCGGAGACCGTCCTCAACTGGCTCACGCTGATCGCGCGCGAGCCGATCGCTTACGAGCTGAGTGAGATCTTGCATCACGGCATTCTGGCGGCGCAGAGCCGCGCCTATGAAGACGGCAAGCTGGCTCGCGGTCTGGTATTGCTGGCGGCCAAGCGCTCCCCGGCTGCGCTGGTGCCTCTGCTCAAGGATGATGCGCTTCTGGCCGAGATCCCGGGCGACCTCGGCGCGATCCTGCGCGGCGAGGACGCGGACGCGCTGGAGCTGCTCAACGACCAGGGCGTCGAAGTGTTCGTCATGGCGGTCGGCCACGCCGAACGGATGCGGCGCGCCAACATCCTCACGCCGGCGGTCATCGACCAGCTCTGGCAGATTTGGAACGCGGGCACGGCGTCGACGCTGCCGCCGCACTTGCAGCCCGATGCCATCTTCGACCGGCTGGCGGGAGATGCGCAGTGGCTCAGCCATGCAGCCTTCGACCGGCTGTTCATGCTGCCGCTGCGCGATAAGCAGGATACGCTCTTTCACCGCTTGTCGATGCAGCTCGCCGAGAGAGGAGAGCTGGTATCTAGGCTGGCGGGCGTCTTTCCGCGGGCGGGCCGTTCCCCATCCGAGATCATCGCGCTGGTGACCGCGCTGGCGGCGGCCGGGGCGTTGAAACCGCCCGAACTCGCGGCGCTCTACCGTGCGCTGCTCGAACAGAGCGGGTGGGATGCCGCCGCACAGCCGATCATCGATCAAGCAGCGCGGCATCTCAACCAGAATGCGGGCTTTTCGCTCGACGACGAGGTGCTCTGGCAGATGCTCAACTACGGCGCGCAGTTCGAGCATGAGGCAGTAACGCGTGTCGCCGCGCGCTGCCTATCGCGCGTGCTGGCGCAGCAGTCCGATGACGCACTGCTGGTCGAAGGCTTGACGCGCTTGGTGCAGCAGACGGCTTGGCACAAGGAGGCGCGCGATGCCGTCGAGATGTGGTGGCGGGATTTCGCGCGCGGGCTGAGCACCGCGCGGCTCAACCAGTTGGAGCGCAGCCTGGAGAATCAACGCCCGCTCGATCCGGCGCGGGCCGTGGTGCAGACGATCCTGTCTTTTCGGCGCATGTTGGGCAAGCGTGGTCTCAAGCAGTTCGCCGAAGATATCCACCGCACGCTGGAGACGCTCGAATCTTTGACCAGCGCCTTTGAGAGCGACGGCAAGCGTGCGCTCAATTTCGATCACCTGACTGCTCAGCTCGAGCTGTCTGCGCACGAGGGGGCGCTCAGCCCGCAAGAGACGCAGATCCTCGCCCGCGACCTCAAGGCGCTGGCGCAGGCCGTCGGGCTGCTGGGCGACCGCCGCAGCAAGGCGACTTTGATCCGGCGCGAGGATGAGATCGAACGGCAGCTCATGCTGGGCGAGCAGCTTCCGCACAGCGCGCTCGATGTCTTGAAGTGGATGTCAGGTTATATCGGCGGGATGCAGCAGGATGAACCCGAACCCTGAGCGCTGCTCAAAAGGGCAGCTCTGGCTCCAGCTCGGCCAGCGGGCGATTGTGCGCGTCGCGCCCGGACAGCACAGGCTGAGCGATGCCCCAGGGCAGGCCGATCTGCGGATCGTCCCAGGCGACGCCGAGTTCGTCCCCGCTGTCGTAATAGCGGTTGACGATGTAAGTCAGCGTGGTGTCCGTCAGCGCGAGGAAGCCGTGCGCGACGCCCGGCGGGATGAGCAGACCGAGCTGGCTGTCCTGGTCGAGTTCCATGCAGATCGTCGCCATGAATGTTGGCGATGAGCGGCGCAGATCGGCCATGCCGACGCGGATGCGCCCGCGCATGACGATCCAATAGTCCGACTGGTGGCGATGGAAGTGTAAACCGCGCAGCACGCCTGCTTGGCTGTCGGAACGGTTGCTCTGCATCTGCGTCCAATCGACCCAGGGGAACCATTCGCGCCGAAACGTCTCCATGAAACGCCCGCGTTCGTCCGTGTAGCTGCGCAGATGCACGATGAAGACACCCGCGATGCGGTCGGACTGCTGGACAAAATCGGGCGCGGCCGTCGGTTGATGCATGGCGATCGATCGTTTCCTTGTGCGCTGTGCGCACCCCATTCTACCAGTTTGCAAAGCGCGTGTTGACATCCATTTACAAGCGCCGCCAGGTGAACGAGGCGAGCGCGTGGGCCGACCAGGCGGCATACCGGCTCAGCCAGTAGATGATCCGCGCGCGCTGGCCGTTCCAGATCATGAACTGCCGCCGCTCGATGCCCCGGATGAGCGACTGCGCAATGTCGTTGGGCGTGTAGATGCGCACGAACGCCGACCGGCTGTTGACGCTGCGTGTGCGGCGGACGCGCTCATCGAGCATGGGCGTTTGTACGAACAACGGATTGGCGATGCCGAGGTGGATGCCCGTCCCATCCAGCTCGATGCGCAGGCTCTGCGCCAAGCTGTAGACCGCCGCTTTGGTGGCGGCATACGTGGCGAACTCCGGCGTTGGGATGAAGCCGGAGACCGAGCCGAGCAGGATGAGCGAGCCGCCCGTCTGCTTGAGGTGCGGGATGGCGTGATGGACGACGTTGAGCGTGCCGGTCAGGTTGACGCCGACCAAGCGCGTGTGCTCGTCCAGCGGCATCTGCTCGAACAGACCGGTGTAGAGGATGCCCGCGCAGTGGATGACCCCGTGCAGCGCGCCGAAATGCGCTTCCGTCGTGCTGGCGGCGGCCGCGACCGCCTCGGCGTTGGTGACATCGACGATCTGCGTGTGCGCGGACAGATCGTCCGCCAGCGCGGCCAAGCCCGCCGCATCGCGATCCCACAGCGAGAGCCGCGCGCCGCGCCGATGCAGGTGCTGCGCTGTCGCCCGCCCGATGCCGCTGGCTGCGCCGGTGACGATGTACGTTCGGTCGCGGAACATGTCGCTCATGATCGAAGCCCTCACT
>CAYTME010000077.1:0-420 GCA_964438415.1 uncultured Pleurocapsa sp.
TCCGCCCTCTACTTTACCCCATTCTCTGTCCACTTGCCGGATGAGGCACTTAGTGGATGCGCTCGCGGCGGTCGCTGAGCGGACCGGTGCCGGCACGGCGCGCCGACTGCGCGTTGAGCGCCCTCAGCCAGTCATCGAGCATGAGATGGAGCTGCTCGGTCACCTGAGCATCGTTGAACACCTGCGTCGCAATGGCATGCGCGACCTTGAGGATGCGGCGCAGGCGCGCCTCGTCATCTGGGCTGAATGACTTCTGCAGGCAGATGGCGTTGATCAGCTCATCGATCGGCAGTTGGTGGTAGATTTCAGGCTTGGGCGCGATCAGCGGCGTCATGTCGAGATCGAAGCGCTGATGAATGATGTAGAGCAGCCGGTCGCGCGCCTCGAAGTACTGCTCGCGCAGCGCCAGCAGCCGCTGCT
>CAYTME010000077.1:455-6848 GCA_964438415.1 uncultured Pleurocapsa sp.
TGGATGCGCGGCGGCTGCACCGCCAACTGCGCTTCGATGAAGCGGTGCAGCGGCGTGGTCGTATTCTGGGTCAGGCAGCGCTCATAGAGCACGCGCGCCTCGTCCATCAACGCCTCGGCGTTGTCGAGTTCAGGGTAACCGGCACTGGTCGAGAGATCGGGCAGCACGGTCAGTCCTCTTGATCTGGTGGGCACAAACGGCGCAGATAATCCCAAGTGTAGATACCGGTGTGATGCCCGTCGTCCCAAGACGGCTGGATGGCGTAGTTGCCGATCATCTCGATATTGGTGACGGTGTACGAGCGAGCCGGTTGTAGGACGAGCACGTGTTCGGGATCGTGCTGCGCCCCCATAAACTGGTGTCCACCGCGACACTGGACGCAGGGGCAGGCCTCGCGCAGGTGCGCCAGCGGGTAGCGGCAGACCTTGTCGTCACTCCAGATGATCTCCAGAAAGCCTTCCGCTTTGTTGAGCGTGATCGCTTTGGGGCGAATGGTCATTTGCATGGGCGGTCAGCAGTCCATCTCGCTCAATAGATCCGGTCAACACGTCCGACTAACTCGAAGCCGATTGGAGCGCACGCGCCTGCTCGATCCAGCCTTCGCGCTCGATGCGCTCAGCGGGCACGCGCCCGCCCAGCGCCGCCGACAGCGACTCGGGCGTGTGCGCGGCCAGCTCGGCATAGCGGCTGATCCCGGCTTCGTGCAGCAGGCTGAGGAATGTCGGCCCGATGCCCTTAATCGCGAGCAGATCGTCGGGGGCGGACGGCGCGGCGCTGAAACCGGCGGTCTGAGCCGGCCTTTCCGGCGCAGGCGCTGGCGCAGTCGGGATAGGCTGGGCAGGGGCGGCTTTGCGGATCGGTCGTGCCAACCATGAGCCGATCAAGAGGCCGAGCAGGAACCAGAATAGGCGGAACACGGCGCGTCCTTCATCTCCAGTCCAGCGATTGTCCACTGCGTTGGTATTGTAACATAGTGCCGCGCCGTCCTACACAAAGATCGTGAAGGCGGGCAGGGCAATCGCATCAAAATGACTCTTGGGTTTAGAACGGTTTTCAATGGGTGTTTAAGGCGTAAGGGCATGGCATGTCATGCCCTTACAGAACCGCTGCGTTCTTTTACGACCCCTATTTCGGATTCAATGCAACTGCCCTGCCCACCAGCCGGTATCGACATGGTGACATTGTGCGACGGTGCTATAATCAAACGGCAGAGTGGTAAAGAGAGGCATGACCATGAATCTTGGGCCGACTGAACTGATCATCATCCTGGTGATTGTGCTCGTGCTGTTCGGGGTCGGGCGAATTTCACGCATCGGCGGCGAGCTGGGCAGCGCGGTCGCCAATTTCCGCCGCGGCTTGAACGATGGCAAGCAGCAGGAAGCCAAAAAAGAAGCCGACGAAGAGGCCAAAGCCTGATCGCGGCGTCCGCTTTCAGGAAGCTGCCGATTCGTCCTCGCTCGCGTCCTTGTCAGCCGGGCGGTCAAGTTCATACACGCTCGTCAGCATCTCGGTCACCAGCGTCGAGATGTAGCGCACTGCGCTGACCGCGCGGCCGTAGTTGATGTGTGTCGGGCCTAAGACGCCGATCGCGCCGCTGAGCTGTCCTTGCAGCCCGTAGCGGCTCAGGATCATCGTCAGATGGCTCAGCTCTTCCCAACGCCCGTTGCCGGCGATGACGATGCGCAGATCGTTGGTCTCTGGGCCGAGCAGCTCGTTCAGGATCAAGTTGAGAAACGCCCGCTCCTCGAAAACGCGCAGCGCCTGCTGGGCACCTTCGTTATTCTGTTGAAATGCGCCGATCAGGTCGCTCAGGCCGTCGCGGTAGACAGCGACCACCTGGTTGCTGTCCGTCCGCTGCATCAGATCGGCGATCAGCTCGGTGACCTCGCGCTCCAACATGCCCAACTGCACACCTTTGATGCGCACGTCATCGGCGTTCAGATCGACGCACAAGGCGTTGATCCGGGCGGCCACTTCGCTCAGGCGCGGCTGCACGACCGGCTCGGCCAGCGTCAGCATCTGCTGGTGCACCGCGCCGCCCTTGAGTACCAGCACCATCAGCACCAGCCGCCCCTGCACCGCGATCAGCTCGACATGCTTGAAGCGGCTGCTGTCCGCCATCGGCGGCGTGATCAGCGCGGCAGTCCGCGCGGTGCGCGCCAGCAGCGTCGCCGTCTGCCGCATCCACTGCTCGGTCGCCAGCGGCAGGCTTTGCAGCTTCTGCGAGATGCGCGCCTGCTCACTCTGCGCTAGATCGCTTTCGCTCAGCAGCCGCTTGACGAAGTAGCGGTAGCCCGTCTCGGTCGGCACGCGCCCGGCGGACGTATGCGGCGCGCTGATGTAGCCCAACTCCTCCAAGACTGACATCTCGTTGCGCACCGTCGCCGTACTCATGCTCAAGTCGAAGGTCTCGACGAGGTATTTCGAGCTGACCGGCTCCGGCTGGTGTGTGTAGGCGCGCACGATCAGCGACAGAATCTCCTCCTGGCGGCGGGTAAGTTCGGGCAGTGGATTGTCGTCAGGAGTCATGGATATGGAGATCGACTTGCTCATATCACGCTAAAACTCGAACTGACTATAGGTTTTTCGTGGCCGCCATTTTATCATGAGAGCGGCGTGCACATACAGACAGACGGCGTTTGAAAGGACACACGTATCGTTATGGGCAGCAAGACATTCGAGATCACCGACGGCAATTTCCAGACCGAGGTGCTGGACAGCCAGCAGCCGGTGCTGGTCGATTTCTGGGCCGAATGGTGCGGTCCGTGCAAGATGATCGCACCGATCGTCGATCAGCTCGCCTCAGAATATGACGGCAAGCTGCGCGTGGGCAAGCTGGACACCGACTCCTACGGCGAGATCGCCATGCGCTACGGCATCATGGGTATCCCGACGCTGCTGCTGTTCGTCAATGGCCAGGTCGCTGCGCGCATCACCGGCTACCAGCCGAAGGAACGCATCGTCAACCAGATCAAGACCCACCTGAGCTGATCGCCGCACCACCGTAACCCACAAGCGCCCGCCCTCGCACAGACGGCGGGCGTTTTTTTGTGTCCAGACCCCGTAGGCTGATCGGTGCCTGCGCCGAGGGCGTTCGGGTCTATAATGCGGTCATGCGCAGACGACTTCGCTTTCCACGACTCCGCAATCCCCGCAGGCTGTTGATGATCGCCGGGCTGATCGTGCTGGCGGCAGCGGGCGCAGTCTACGCCTGGCTGTTCGCCGATCTGCCCCCGATCGATCGTCTGCAAGCGGGGCTGGTGCTGCCGAGCACGCGAATCTTCGACCGCAGCGGTCGACTGCTCTACGAAGTGCTGCCGCCAGACGGCGGGCGCAATGTCGCCCTGCCTTTGGACGAGATCCCCACGCACTGCCGCCGCGCCATCATCGCCACCGAAGACGCCAACTTCTACGCGCACCCCGGCGTCGATCTGGTCGGCGTGGTGCGCGCGCTGTGGATCAATCTGACCGGCGGTGAGATCGTCGCAGGCGGCAGCACAATCACACAGCAGGTCGTGCGCAACCTGCTGCTCGACCCGCAGCAGCGCGCCGAGCGCACGCTGACACGCAAGCTCAAGGAAGCGATCCTGGCGCTGCGCCTGCAAAGCGCCTACAGCAAAGACGATGTGCTGGCGCTCTATCTCAATCAGTCGTATTTCGGCAACCTGGCTTACGGCATCGAAGGCGCGGCGCGCGCCTATTTTGGCAAGCACGCCTCAGAGCTTTCGCTGGCGGAGTGCGCGCTGCTGGCCGGCCTGCTGCAAGCGCCGTCACTCTACGACCCGCTCGCGAACCCCGATGCCGCCCGCAACCGCCAGCACATCGTCCTCGACTTGATGCAGGGCGCAGGCTACATCGATGCGGCACAGGCGGCCAGTGCCCGCGCGCAGCCGCTGCAGTTCGCCGCTGCGCCGTTTCCGATCGAAGCGCCGCACTTCGTCATGGCCGTCATCACGCAGCTCGAACGCGAGTATCCCCAGGCCTTCTACGGCGGCGGTCTCGACGTGACGACGACCCTCGATCTCGACTGGCAGCGCACCGCCCAGCAGATCGTGCGCCGCCAGCTCGCCGCGCTCAACCAGCCGCGCGGACAGCGCCAGCCGGCCAACGCCCGCAATGCGGCGCTGGTTGCGCTCGACCCGTACACCGGCCACATCTTGGCCATGCTCGGCAGCCCAGATTACTTCGACGAGCAGATCGACGGCGCGGTCAATGCGGCGCTGGCGCTGCGCCAGCCGGGCAGCGCGCTCAAGCCGTTCACCTACGCGGCGGCGTTCGACCCGACGCGCGCCGATCCCTGGACGCCCGCCACGATGATCCTGGATGTCGAAACCCCGTTTGTCACTCAGCGGCTGGAGAGCTACACGCCGGCCAACTTCGCGCTGGTCGAGCATGGGCCGGTGCTCGCGCGTGAGGCGCTGGCGTCGTCGCTCAATATCCCGGCGGTGGTGACGCTCGACCATGTCGGCGTGCCGGCGCTGATCGATCTACTCAATCGGGCGGGCGTCAGCACGCTGGCGCGCAATCCCAATCTCGACCTCTCGGTCACGCTCGGCGGCGGCGAGGTGCGCCTGCTCGATCTGACCGCCGCGTACAGCATCTTCGCCAACGGCGGCGCGCGCATCGACCCGGTTTACCTGCTGCGTGTCGAGGCGCGCGGCGGCGGCACGCTCTACGAGTGGCGCGGTGCGTCATCGCGCACGCAGGTCATCGACGCGCGAGTCGCCTTCTTGATCACCGACATCCTGAGCGATGATCACGCGCGCATCCTCGGCTTCGGGCGCGGCAGTATGCTCAATATCGGGCGTCCGGCGGCGGCCAAGACGGGCACGACGACCAACTTCCGCGATAACTGGGTCGTCGGCTACACGCCCAATCTGGTCGTCGGAGTGTGGGTGGGCAATGCAGATAACAGCCCGATGGTCGATGTGACGGGCATCAGCGGCGCTGCGCCGATCTGGAATGCGTTCATGCGCGCGGCGCTGCGCGGCCAGCCGGAGCTTTCGTTTCGCCCGCCGCCGGGTTTGATCCGCGTCGAAGTCTGCGAGCTGAGCGGGCTGCTGCCGACGCCGGTCTGCCCGCGCCGCCGGCTGGAGTGGTTCATCGAGGGCACACAGCCGGTCGAGACCGACACGTTCTATCAGGTCTTTACCATCGATCGGGCGACCGGCCAGCTTGCCAGCGCGGAGACGCCGCCCGAACGGCGCATCGAGCGCGTGTTCACCGTACTGCCGCAGGAAGCGCGTGATTGGGGCATTCGCAGCGGTATCGTGCCGCCGCCATCCGGTGCACGCGTGCAGGCTCCCGACGCGGGCGCAGGGCTGCGCCTGCTCGCGCCCGATCCGTACACCGTCTTCCAGCTTTCGCCGCTGCTGCCCGCCGACGGACAGCGCATCCGGCTGACCGTTGGCGCGCCGCCGAGCACGCAGTCGGTCACCTACCTGCTCGACGGCGAGACGATCGGCACGGTCGATGCCGAGCCCTGGGCACTCTGGTGGCCGCTGGAGCTGGGCAGTCATGAATTGGTGGCGCGGGCGCTGCTGGCCGACGGCACAATCGTCGAGACTGA
This sequence comes from uncultured Pleurocapsa sp., assembly GCA_964438415.1. GTDB lineage: Bacteria > Chloroflexota > Anaerolineae > Aggregatilineales > Phototrophicaceae > Flexifilum. The sequence goes on from CAYTME010000077.1 coordinate 6,025, forward strand.
GCCGCGGCCGTTCCGCGTCAACGGCCTTGTCGAGCCGCAGTCTTTCAATGAAGTCAGACCGTAGGGCCGCCCGAAGTGCGCGCCTCACTCACCGCTCGTGGGGGTCATCCTTGCCGCCGCGCCTGCGGAAGCTGAGCCGGATCGGCGTCCCCTCGAACGGGTAGGCGGCGCGCAGTTGATTCTCCAAGAAGCGGCGGTATGTGAAATGCACCAGATCGGGCGAATTGACGTGAAAGAGGAAGACGGGCGGCGCGACCGACACCTGCGAGCCGAAGTAGATCTTGAGCCGGCGCGTGCCTTTGGCCGGCGGCGGATGCTTATCGACGGCATCGCGCAGGATGCGATTGACCTCGCCGGTCGGCACGCGGTGATAGCGCGCCTCCCACACGCGGTGCGCTGTCTCCAAGACCTGGTGAATGCGCTGGCCGGTCAGCGCGCTGATGAACAAGATCGGTGGGTCGGGCAGGAAGTTGAACTGCTCGCGCAGCGTGCGCTCGAATTCGTGCAGCGTGTTCGAGTCTTTCTCGACCGCATCCCACTTGTTGACGACGATGACGATGCTCTTGAACGCCTCCAGCACGTAGCCCGCGATGTGCTGATCCTGCTCGGTGACGCCCATCGTCCCGTCGATCAGCAGCAGCGCGACATCGGCGCGTTCGAGCGCGCGCAGCGCCCGCAGCACGCTGAACTTTTCGACGCCCAGCTCGATCTTGCCGCGCTTGCGGATGCCCGCCGTGTCGATCAGCGTGACGCGCTGGCCGTGCCAGGTGAGCTCGCTGTCGATGGCGTCGCGCGTCGTCCCGGCGATCGGGCTGACGATCACG
>CAYTME010000077.1:6858-10965 GCA_964438415.1 uncultured Pleurocapsa sp.
GCGCGGTGTCGCCACTCACGCCGTCCATGGCGATCACGCGCTCTTCGCCCAGCAGCTTGTTGACCAGGCTGCTCTTGCCCACGTTCGGGCGTCCGAGGATGGCGATGCGCAGGTGGGCGTTTTCCTCGTCGTCGCCCTCGCCGAAGGGAAAATCGCGCAGCGCCTCGACCATGCCGTCGAGCAGATCGCCAACGCCAGCGCCGTGAATGGCGCTCACCGCGAAGACCGGCCCGAGGCCGAGTGCGTAGAACTCGACCGCGTCGGCGGCGCGCTGGAACGAGTCGGCCTTGTTGGCGGCGACCAGCACCGGCTTGTTCGTGCGGCGCAGGATCTCCGCCACTTCCTCATCCGCCGCCGTGACGCCGACAGTGACATCGGTCAGCAGGATGACGAGATCGGCATCCTCGATGGCGGCCAGCGCCTGCGCCTTGATCTGCGGGACGAAATCGGCGCTGCCTTCGGCCAGCGGCGAGGTATCGCGCGAGCCTTTCGGCTCGTAGACCTCGATGCCGCCGGTATCGATGGCGAGGAACTCGTGCCCGCGCCAGTCGAATGTGCCCTGCAAGCGGTCGCGCGTCGTGCCGGGGATGTCGTCCGTCACCGCCAGCCGCTCGCCGATCAGTTTGTTGAACAGGGTGCTCTTGCCTACATTTGGTCGCCCGACCAGGGCGACCAGCGGTTTCCGTGCCATGCGCTCTTTTGCGTTCGTATTTGGGTGGATTGCCAATGCATGGTATCACGAACGGGCGTCGAATTGAACGGTGCGCCGGGCGCGGTGCGGGGCTGCTGCCAAGTCCGTCTCGACCACAGCCTGCTGACCCTCCGGATTCTCGATCCGCAGCAGCGAACAGGCCCTGTTCCCGCCCACGATCCGCCGCGCGTCAGTCGAAACGACGCGCGATCTGATAGGCTGCCTTAAGGGCGCGCGCGGTACGATCGGGGGATAATCAGAATGCTGGGACGGCTGGGCATCCGCCCAGGCCGGATGATCACTCCAGCCGTGTTTATGGATTGAGGTGCGTTATGATCTTTGCAGAGACGAAGCTGTCGGGCGCGTTCATCATCGATCTGGAGCCGCGCAGCGATGACCGCGGCTTTTTCGCGCGCACGTTCTGCGCTCGCGAATTCGAGGAGCACGGCCTGAAAACGACCGTCGCCCAGGCCAATATGTCCTACAACCACCGCAAGGCGACGATGCGCGGGCTGCACTACCAGCTTCCCCCAGCGGCGGAAACCAAGCTGGTCCGCTGCGTGCGCGGTGCCATTTACGACGTCATCATCGACCTGCGCCCCGAATCGCCGACTTACATGCAGCATATCGGCGTCGAGCTGACGCAGGACAATCACCGCGCGCTTTACGTGCCGGAGATGTTCGCGCATGGTTTCATCACGCTGGCCGATGAGGTCGAGGTCATGTATCAGGTCGGCGAGTTCTACAGCCCTGGCTATGAGCGCGGCATCCGCTACGATGATCCGGCCTTTGGCATCGACTGGCCGCTGCCGGTCGCCGTCATCTCGGAAAAAGACGCCGCCTGGCCGCCGTTCGAGCTGGCTCAGCGGGAAGGAGCGCGCTAGATCATGTTGATCGTCGATACCGCGCTGCGCAAGCGTGAAGAGGCCGGCCAGCCGATCCGCGTCGGCATGATCGGTGCGGGCTTCATGGGGCGCGGACTGGCCAACCAGATCGTCAACTCGGTGCCGGGGATGCGGCTGGTCGCCATCAGCAACCGCACGCTTGGCAAGGCGGAGCAGGCCTACCGCGAGGCGGGCGTCGAGGATATCGAGACGGTGACCAGCGTCCGCCAGCTCGAAGATGCCATCCACAGCGGTCGTGCTGCCATCGCCGAAGACGCCATGCTGCTGGCCGATGCGGGCAATATCGACTGCCTGGTCGAGGTGACCGGCGCGGTCGAGTTCGGCGCGCACATCACCATGCGCGCCATCGAGACGCGCAAGCACATGGTGCTGATGAACGCGGAACTGGATGGCACAGTCGGCCCGCTGCTCAAAGTCTATGCCGACCGGGCGGGCGTCATCCTGACCGGCTGCGATGGCGACCAGCCGGGTGTCGAACTCAACCTATACCGCTTCGTGCGCGGCTTGGGCGTGACGCCGCTTCTGTGCGGCAACATCAAGGGACTGCAAGACCCGTATCGCAACCCGACAACGCAGAAGGGCTTCGCCGAAAAATGGGGACAGAACCCGACGATGGTGACGAGCTTTGCTGACGGGACGAAGATCTCGTTCGAGCAGGCGATCGTCGCCAACGCCACCGGGATGCGCGTCGCCAAGCGCGGCATGCTCGGCTACGAACACGACGGCCATGTCGATGAGCTGACGACGCGCTACGACATCGACATGCTGCGCGAGCTGGGCGGCATCGTCGATTACGTCGTCCGCTCGAAGCCGTCGCCTGGCGTGTTTGTGTTCGGCACGCACGATGACCCCAAGCAGCGCCATTACCTCAACTTGTACAAGCTGGGCGAAGGGCCGCTCTACAGCTTCTACACGCCGTATCACCTGTGTCATTTTGAGGTGCCAAATTCGGTCGCGCGCGCCGTGCTGTTCGGCGATGCGGTCATCGCGCCGCTGGGTGCGCCGCTGGTCGAGGTCGTCGCCACCGCCAAGATCGACCTCAAGGCGGGCGATGAGCTAGACTGCCTGGGCGGTTACACGATGTACGGCGAATGCGAAAACAGCGAAGTCGTCGTCCGCGAGCGCCTGCTGCCGATCGGCATCGCCGAAGGCTGCCGTCTGCGCCGCGACGTGCCCAAGGACAAGACGCTCACCTACGACGATATTGAGCTGCCAGAGGGGCGTCTGATCGACCGACTATACGCCGAACAGCAGCGGCATTTCAACCTCGTTGGGGCGTGACTTCGATGGAGATGTCCCCGTCATCGAGGTGGGGACATCTCCGCTTCAGGCGAAGACGACCGTCCGGTTCTTGTAGACCAACACCTGATGCAGCAGATGTGCCCGCACGCCGCGCGCCAGCACGAGCTTTTCGATGTCGCGCCCCTTGCGCACCAGATCGGCGGCGGAGTCGCGGTGATTAACGCGGATCGTGTCCTGCTCGATGATCGGCCCGGCGTCCAGTTCGGCGGTGACGTAATGGCAGGTCGCGCCGATCAGCTTGACGCCGCGCTCATGTGCGCGCTGGTAGGGCTGCGCCCCGGCAAAAGCGGGTAGGAACGAGTGGTGGATGTTGATGATACGGTTCGGGAACGCCTCGATGAACGCCGGTGAGACGATCTGCATGTAGCGCGCCAACACTACCAGATCGACGACCTGCTCGATCAGCAGCGCGATCTGGCGCGCCTCGGCCTCGGCTTTGGTCTCGGCGGTCACCGGGATGACTTCGTAGCGGATGCCGAACTGCGCCGCCACCGGTGCCAGGTCGGCATGGTTGCTGATGATGAGCGGGATCTCGACCCGCCATTCGCCCGACTGCCAGCGCGAGAGCAGATCGTATAGACAGTGCGCCTGCTTGGAGACGAAGATCGCCATGCGCGGCGTCACGTCGGAGAAGTGGAGCTGCCAGCTCATAGCCAGCGGCGCAGCGATCGCTTCGAACGCAGGCGCGATCGCGGCACGCGGCAGGTTGAAGCCAGTCAAGTCCCACTGCACACGCATGAAGAAAGCGTTCTCCTGCGCATCGACGTGCTGATCGAGATGCAGGATGTTGCCCCCATGCCCGGCGATGAAGCCGGTGACCGCCGCGACCAGCCCCGGTCGATCTGGCGATGAGATGAGCAGGGTGGCGGTCAGCGTGTCATCGATCTCGGCCATGCGCGTGTCGGCTCCTGATGGGTGGGGATGCTCGTCCAATACCGTGACGGCAAGAGTAGATCGGGATCGGGGCACCGGTCAACTTTTCCACCCGCCTGGTTCCTCAGCGCCTCATGACACTTGGCTGCGCCCAAGATGAGTATGCTCCATTGTGCACATATGACAATAGATATAGACTTTGAGTAGGATGCATCGTACAAACACCGGAGCAGATATGAAGGTTGTCATCATCTACGAAAGCCACTTCGGCAACACCCTGGAGATCGCCAAGACGATCCAAGCGGCGCTCGCGCCGGACGCCGAAGTCCGCCTGCT
>CAYTME010000077.1:10975-16374 GCA_964438415.1 uncultured Pleurocapsa sp.
CAAGCCCAAGTCCACGACCTGCGCGGGATCGATATGCTGTTCATCGGCTGCCCGACGCGCGAGCACACCATCGCGCCCGCGACCCGCGCCCTGCTGGAGCAGCTCCCGACAGCCGGCCTGCGCGGTGTGCGCGTCGCCGTCTTCGACACACGCTACCGTCGTCCGCGCTGGCTGAGTGGATCGGCGGCCGAGGGCATCGCCCGCCACGTGCGCGCGCTCGACGGGGAGCTGGTCGCGGAGCCGCAAAGCTTCTTCGTGCTCGATCGCGAAGGACCGCTGGTGGAAGGCGAAAGCGAACGCGCTGCCGCCTGGTCGCTCGAACTGCTGGAAGCCGACGAACCGATGACCGCGTAAGCTCAGGCTTCTGAACGCGGACGGCTGTTCATCTCCAAATCGACTCGGTGAGCTGGGTCCGATTGCGCTATGCCGCTCTCGCCGGTCGCGAAGCAGACGATCTGCTCGTCCTCGTAGACGACGACCCATCGCTGGCGCAGCTCAGCCAGCGCTGCTTCAACCCCAGCATCGCGCAGGAGGCGTGCCTGCATCACCTCCGGGTAGCTGAACCCGAAGACCACATAGGCGATCTGCTGCGCTTCGACGAACGGCGCGAGTTCCGCCCAAGTGAACGCCTGATCGCCGTAGTAACCCGAAGACCACATAGGCGATCTGCTGCGCTTCGACGAACGGCGCGAGTTCCGCCCAAGTGAACGCCTGATCGCCGTAGTAACCGTGTCTGCCCGGCGTGATGTAATGGACGCGGCTGCTCAGGTCGCGCCCGTAGAGCGCCAGCGGCGGTACGTTGACGGCGTAGACGGCGGCCTGCTGCACGTGGGCATCATACCAGTCGAAGAAAGCGGTCGGCACTGCGTAGCGATCGAGGAAGTTGGCGTAGCGCGGCTGCACAGTCGGCACGCCGTCGATCAGCAGACCCAGCCCGAACACTGCGACGACAGCGAGGATGACGGCAGCCTGTGCCCACAACCGCTCCAGACCGCGAAAGCGGGTGGAGTTTCGCTCCCGCTCGTTCACCTGGTGAGGATGTAGTTTCCCCACCGCCAGCACCGTCAGCCCGATCAGGAACAGAGGATAGGTGGCGGGCGTGAAGCGGTACGTCACCATGACGACTGAGGTGTCGAGCCAGGGGCGCACGTCGATCCAGCCGGAAAACGGCACGAAAGCGAACAGCAGCATCGTGCTCAGTGCGGCGTAGAAGAGAAATGCGGCGGGTGGCGGCACGGTCTGGCGCGCGCGCAGATGGGCAACCAGCACCAGGGCGCTGGCGGCGATCACAGTGCAGAACGCGCCCAGGTGGGTCGCAAAGCCGCCCATGATGCTGAGCAGCCAGGCCGCACCGATCGCCAGCAGCGCGCCCATGATGCGCGGCGCGCCGCTTCCAGCCAGCAGCAGCAGTCCGATCGCGACAGCGGCGAAGTGGGGCAGCCACTCGCCAACTTGGGCTGTGTATTCTGGTGCAGACCAGGTGCGTGCAATCGTAAAGCCGCTCCCGATGGCGATGTACGGCGCTTGATCGACCACGATGCCGGGGTTGGCGGCCAGCCGCACGGCCCAAGGCAGCAGCGGCAGCGCGAACAGCCCGGCCAGCGCCAGCCCGCCCCGTAGCGCCGCGCGCAGACGTCCCGCTCCAGGTACGCTGATCCACCAGAGTGCGGCGTGCAGCCCACCCAGCGCCAGCGCCCACATGATGCCCGTCAGCTTGGCGCTCACGTATAGGCCGAGGATCAAGGCGGCCAGCCCAACGCAGCGCGCATCGCGCCCCCCCGTCCAGAAGCGCAGAAGGTAGTAGACGGCAGCCATGCCACAGAGGAAGGTGAAAGCATCGTTCTTGCCGGTCTCGATCAGCAGATTGAGCGGCGTATTGCTGATCGCCAGCAGCGTGACGACGACCGCGGCGGCGGCATCGCGCACGAACGGCGGCCGCTCGCGCAGCGCCAGATGCACGATCAGCGCGCCGTAGAGCAACCCGCCGGCGACCATCAGCGACTGGAAGGCCGGCACCAGCCGATATGACTGGGTGAAAGCGATCTCCCAGATGTAGAGCATTTCGAAGCCCATCGGGAAGTACGGCGACAACCCGCTGTAATTGAACAGCGTGCCCGACTGCCACATGGCGATCGTGTTGGGCAGATACTGCCAGGCAGTATCGACGTTGACGACCGGTCCGGCGCTGGCGGTGGCGAGCTGCGCGGCGATCACCAGCCCGGCAACCACCAACCCAGCGGCGACTGCCAACGCGATGCGCAGCGGCGTCTGCGCCCCAGACGCGAAATCCGCCGCAGTCAGCGGCGCGGCTCGCGCAGCCAGCAGCAACATCGCACCCCAGAGCGCCGCGCCCAACACCAGCAGCCCCGGCAGATGAAGCTGGCTGATCAGCCCGCTGTAGACGGCGGGCAGCATCAGGCTGACGCTGAACAGGATGACGGTCAGCGCCGCAGTGTGCAGCACTGAGCCGCCCGCCAGGCGTGTCGCCAGCCGGCTGGCAGCCGCGAGCGCGATCAGGTAGACCAGCAGCAGCGCGAGCAGCATCGGCAGGATCAAGACGACGGCGGCGTTTTGGCCGTCATGCGCCACAATCCAGCGAAATTGACCAGCCCCAGCATGAAGCTGCCGAAGAAGATCTCCATTCCAACCGCACCCAGTGTCAGGCCGGGGATGAGCCAGCGTAGCACGATCTGCACATCGAGCGGGCCGAAGCGCGTCTCCGCCCAGAACTCGACCGAGCGCAGGATCGGGTACAAGCTGGTCAGTGACAGCAGCAGCCCCAAGGCCAGCCCCAGGCTGAGCAGTTCACCGCGCGCAAAGCGACGTGAGGTTGGTGTTTCGGGCAGGATGCCGCTGGTGGCCGCGAACACTTGGCCGATGATGCCCAAGAACACCACCTGCACGCCCAGGATTAGGCTCATATTGGCGACCAGCAACGTATGGACATCGAAGGTGACACCGCCGATCACCAGCGGGCCGGGCAGCAGCAGCACGTTGCCGAGCACGCCGATCAGGACCAGCAGCATCCCCGGCAGGAAGAAGATCCAGGTCGGGCTGAGCAGCAGCATGAAGATCAAATGACGCCAGCCATCGCGCCACGTGCGCAGGTGAGGTTTGCGGCTGCGTCCGTCGGGATGGTAGGTGATCGGCACCTCGGCCATGCGCAGACGATGCAGCGACGCTTTGACGACCATCTCGGTCGCGAACTCCATGCCCGATGTCTGCAGATTGAGCGAGCGCACGGCATCGCGTTCGAAGGCGCGCATTCCGCAGTGGAAATCGCTGATACGCGTGCGGAAGAGCAGATTGCCGATGGCGGTCAGCACGGGGTTGCCGAGCCACCGGTGCAGCGGCGGCATCGCCCCGGGCAGGATCGTCCCCTTCAGCCGTGTCCCCATGACGAGCTGCGCACCGGCGCGCAGCTGCTCGACGAACGGCGCGATCTGCGTCCAATCGTAGCTGTCGTCGGCATCGCCCATGATGACACAGCGGCCGTCCGCCGCGTCGATACCAGCGCGCAGGGCAGCGCCGTAGCCGCGCGCGCTGACGTGGATGACGCGCGCGCCAGCCGCCCGCGCGATCTCAGGCGAGCCGTCGCTGCTGCCGTTGTCGGCGATGAGAACCTCGCCGCAAACGTCCGCCGCGCGCAGGCCGCGCTGCGCCTTCTCGATGCAGCGGGCGAGCGTCTCGGCCTCATTCAGGCACGGCATGAGGACGGTGAGTTCAGGCGTCCGTGACTTTTCTTGCTCGACAGCCATCGCGCAGCCTCTAACGCCGCCCGATCTGGGCGATGAACTGAATCCGCTGGCCGATCGCGCTCTGGAACGGCTGCGGGTAGAGATCGGGAACTGACTCTTGGCGGCTGATCTCATGTGCGCCAATCTGGATCAGGGTCTGCGTCCAAGTGCTGCGGGTGAAATAGTTATACGGCAGCCGCACCCCGTGAGAGCGGTTGCCGACCCAGTCCATGAAACGCAGGACGGCATGTTCGACCGCGTTTTCGTGGAAGTGATCTTTGACCACGACCGGCCCGCGGCTGACGCGCAAACATTCGGCCAGCACAACAGCCGGATCATCGGTGTGATGCAGCACGTCGACGATCATGACCGATGCAAATGCGCCGTCGGGGTGCGGGATGTGGACGCCGTCATAGGCGCTCACGGCGATATACGACTCGGGTCGCAGATGCACGTCAATACCTGTGAACGAGATGTCGGGACGGCTCTCCATGATGAGATGGGCGAGCATCCCGCTGCCTGCGCCAACGTCGAGCGCATCGCCCGGGGGCAGCAGCGGCGCGATCGCCGCGGCCAGCGCGCGCACCCGCCGCCCGAAGACGAGGCTGCTGTGGAGAGAACCGATCGTGGAATGCATTGTCGATGCGACCTCACTGTCTCACAATTTGCGATAGACCCAGATGACCACATCGTTGAACCAAAGCGGTATCCCGATATTTCGCAGCGGGCTGTGATAGACCAGCGGCGCAGCTTTGCGATAGACTTTGGATGCGATCGTCGGCAGGGAGAGCATACGCGGGAAACTGGCCCGTGCCACGCGCTTCAGCCCTCGCGTCTGCATCAAACGATCGATGCCCTCCAAGCTCAGGACGGCGAGATGATTCGGCGGGTCGATGGCGTGCCAAGCGGGACCGCAGGCGCGCGCAAACCAGCAGTTCGGGTCGAACGTCTCGCCGATCAGGTAACCGCCTGGCGCGAGCAGATCGGTCGTGCGTGCCAGCACATTGCCGGGGCAGGGCAAATGCTCGATCACGTCGATGAAAGAGATCACGTCAAACTGACGCGGAAAATCGGCCGGCAGCGAGTCCATGGTGCCCTGCCGCACGTTCGGCATGCCCAGTTGAGTCTGAGCGTAATGTGGCCCGAATGCAGAATAGTCTAGGCCGTAGGGTCGAAATCCACGCTGGCGCACCTCGTCGAGCAGAAAGCCGGCTGCGCAGCCCACATCGAGCCAGGAACGCTCAGCCGCCGCTGCGTCCATTTGCTTGATGCCCCACTCGACACGTCGGCGCAGGTTGCCCTGGATGAACGCACGCTGGCCGACGTAATCCACATAGCGGATCGTGTCGTAGTCCTCTTTATGACCCTCAAAATAGTTGCGATTGTAGAGATCATCGAGCAGATCAGGCGATGGAAGGTGCGCGACCTGAAGGCTGCCGCAGCGCCGGCAGCGGCTCCAGTCGAAATTCCTCACGCGCCAGGCTGGCTCCATCTCGTTTGCCCCACAGACACGGCAGGCGTCATTCATGATCATATCTCCTGAGCGTGAACTCACGACCCGCCGCCCAGCGCAAGCGCGGCCTGCAGCGGGTCGGCGTTTGCGGTCGCGAACAGCGTCACGACCGGGTCCTCGTAGACGACGGGCAGGTGCTCGCGCAGCTT
>CAYTME010000078.1:0-16324 GCA_964438415.1 uncultured Pleurocapsa sp.
GAAGGTGGCGGATGGGCCGTTGTCCAGGCTGAGCGTATCGACCGCGATGCCGTGGATGTCGCGCTCGCTGATCAAGAAGTTGGCCGCTTCGCCGCTGAAGCCGGGGAAATGCATCACGCCGTCGGCGTCAGGGTTGCGGAAAGCATCGACGCTGTCCCAATACTGTTCCCAGCCGCTGTACATGCAGACGAGCGCCCCGGCGGGGATTTCGCCGTTGGCGGCTTCCCAAGCCTCGATGTCGGCCAGGTCGAGCGTCGCGTCGGGGTTTTCAGCGGCTTTGGCGCTGATGTCGATGACGACGGCGGGGCTGAAATACAGCTCGGCCGGGTAGTTATCGACCGTCTCGCCGTCGGCGATGAAGTGAGCGGGGATATCCATGTGCGTGCCGGTGTGCTCGCCGAGCTGCCACTTCTGGATGTAGAAGCCGTCGTTTTCGACCGAGACCTGCGTCTCGCGCGCCGGGCCTTCGCCCAGCAGATAGGTGGGGCCTTCTACCGAGAACACATGCGACAGATCGACAACCGTGCCGCTCATCATCTGAGCGCGAGCGCGGCGCGGCGTCACCAGCCCGGTGCTGGCGACGGCCAGCCCGGCGGCGGTCAGTCCGCCCAGGCGCAGCAAGCCGCGGCGGCTCATCTGGGGTGCCCCCTCGCGTTCGATACGGTTCTGGACTAATCTATGGATCTCTGGGGAACACATCGCACAAACTCCTCACAGCACTCGAAGAAACCAAAAAGCGCGCCAGCAGCGCAGATTATTCAGCCGCAGCGCGCGCAACACTATAGCGTAAATGCATGAAAAGGGGGTGGGCGCGGATGGTGCAGGCTGTGCAAAACGGACGGGCAGCGCTGCCCGTCCGTCCGCGTGCGCAGTGTGCGGTTAGTTCATCGACTCGGCGTTGAGGAATTCGTCGAAGCCGATGGCGCGGGCGACCACACGAATGTCACCGATCCAGCCGTTGAACGTGTTCGGCACGTTGTCATAGTGGGTGCCGCCGACCGTCCAGGGGAGACCCGCCGTCGCAATACCGATCTGGCCAGGTTCGGGATTGCGCAGCACTTCTTCGCCGTTGACGTACATGATCGTCATGTCGCCGTCATTGACGATGGCGACGTGGTACCATTCGCCAAGCGTGAGCTGATCCGACCAGTTGGTCTGGATACCTTCCAAATTGGTCGGCCAAACGGCCCATTGGAATTCAGGGAAGTTGGAGACGGCCAGATGACCGACCGGCTCGGCCAGATCGGTCTCGGTTTTCCCGGCATCGCCGCCCGTGCCTTGGCGGCTGAGGATGCCCGTCCAACGGTTGGTCTCGGCACTCCAATCCTCCGGCATCATCACGAAGGCTTCGACGGTGTAGCCATCCTCAAACGTCAGCAAGTTCATCGGCGCTTCTTCACCCGTACGCAGGTAGGCTCCTATCTGCGTGTCGTTATTGCCGATGATGCGGATGCTGCCCATGCTTGGCATATCCTCGGCATGCATATCCGACCACGTGAGATGCTCCGGCTCACTATTGGGCATATCGACACGATAAAGATCGTTGCCATTGCCGGAAAGATCCTTGACGACGATACCTTCGGCTGCCAAAGGTTCGCCATCCGGCGTATCTTCGCCATCGAAGCTCCAGTAGACGACGGTATCTTCGATGACGAACGGACTCATCTCCGTAACTTCAGGGGTCGCAACCTGCGCCAGCACAGGCGACGACAGCAGCAGAGCGAGGGCAGTCAGCAGCAGGGAACGAATCATGTGTGAGTCTCTCCTCTGTAGATGGATACTCGACCGACGAGCGCAAACACCCGCCAATCTAGAAAAAAATGGACATGAGCTGGGACTCAAGAGGCGGCGGCGTCTATTCGCTGAAACCTGCGAAACGTGACATAAAATCGAGTTCAATCGTGAATTGATTGCGTGGGTCGGTGCGTTCTGCCACGTCGGAGCGCGTGCGGCGGTTCTCCGGCTTTTGCAGCACCCAGGGGGAGAAGGTGGTCGCCGAGATCGTATTGGCGTCGAGATCGAACTCGAACAACCGCATCAAGCCGTTGCCGCCATAGTACTCAGCCTGGTAGTTGGTCAAGATGAGATGGACATCATTCCCTGCGGCGTTTTGCAGTGTCAGATGCTCGGGCGGCCAACTGTGACCGTTGATGGTGAGGAAGATCTGGTCGTTCTGGAAGACGAAAGTATCCCACAGCCGCTCGCCGGTGGCCGATAGAGTTCCACCATCGACACAGCCGTCATCGCCCAGCGCACAGACGCTCGTGACGATGTCATGGGCAACCAAGATCACGGGCAGCGTTGGGTGTTGGTCGATCACGCTCTGCGCCCATTCGAGTGTGGACGCCGACGGCATGTAGTCCAGCGCGAGCACAAGGAAAGGCTGTCCCTCGCCGTCGAAGATATGGTAAGCATTCCACCCATTCGGCGAGTGTCCCCCATAAGTGGACATGGGTTCACTTCGCTGCGGCGGAAAGTAGACGGGGAACAGCTCGCCCTCGATGTCCCGCTCATCATCTTCGACTTCGTTGAGGATGTCATGATTGCCCGGCACTACCGCGTAAGGTAGGCCTGCGGTTTCGAGGATGCGCATGGCCGCCGATGCACCCTCCCATTCTTCGACAACATTGTCGTTTTCGGTGACGTCACCCAGATGCACTGTGAAGCGGATATCTCGTTCTGAGGCATGATCGGCGATCCACTGTGTCTGCGCAGTGAAGACATTGATATTCCATGCTGCGTAACGCTGTGTATCGGGGATGACCGCCAGAACGAACCGTCGATCGCTGTCCTCAGCCTGAGCACCGGCTGAGAGACCCGCTGCCAAGCCTATGAGGCACAGGAGAACCGAAGACGCACACAGCTTCTGAAGTCTCATAGTGCTCCTCATTCTGCAGCGATCGGTTTATTTGCAGCGATAGGCTAGAACGGCCGCTTTAAGACAGTCGTCAATCCGGGTTAACGGCTAGACAAGCTTCATGGTCAGTGGTCTTAAGCTTGATGGGGGCTTTCACGCAGGCGAGCTTCCGGCGTGGAGAGGTGGAGGCAAATGGTGCAGGCTGTGCAAAACGGACGGGCAGCGCTGCCCGTCCGTCCGCGAACGCACTCACTGAGCTGCAAATTCCTCCGGATAGACTTGGCGCGCCAGCATTTCCTCCTGCTCGATCATGCCGCGCAGGATCGCCAGTCCCTCGCCCCAGAATGCCGGATCGCTGAGATCGACCCCGACACGCGCCAAGATGCGGTCCGGATAGTCGCTGTCGCCCGCCGCCAGCACGTCGAGATACTGCGGCACGAAGTCCGCCCCGCGCTGCTTGTACAGATTGAACAGCGCCAGCACGAGCAGCTCGCCGAATGCGTAGGCATAGACATAGCCCGGCATGCCCACGAAGTGACCGATGTAGCTCCACCAGCAGCCGTAATCGTCGCGCAGCGTCACGCTGTCGCCGAACATGGCGCGCTGCGTCTCCAGCCAGAAGCTGTTGATCTGATTGTGGCTCAGCTCGCCCTGCGTCCGCCGCATCGTGTGCAGTCTGTCCTCGAAGCGGTTCATCGAGACCTGGCGGAAGATAGTGGCGAAGCTGTCCTCGATCTTGCCCGCCAGCATCGCCAACCGCGTGGCTGCGTCCGGTTCGCGCTGCATCAAATCGTCGAAGACGAGCATTTCACCGAAGGTCGAGGCCATCTCGGCGGTCGTCAGCGGCGTGTACAGCCCGGTGATGCCCTGCGCCTCCGCCGAGAGATACATGTGCAGGCCGTGCCCAAGCTCGTGCGCCAGCGTCATCACATCGCGCGTCTTGCCTGTGTAATTGACGAGCACGAACGGGTGCGCCGACGGCACGGTCGGCGAGGCGAACGCGCCGCCGCGCTTGTTCGGCATCAGCGCCGCATGGATCCAGTTTTCGGCGAAGAAGCGGTGCAGGATATCGCCCGCCCGCGTGCTGAAGCGCCGGTACGACTCGAGCACGAGGTCACGGGCATCGTCCCACCGGTAATCGCGCTCGGCGGCCTCGACCGGCAGCGGGGCATACCGATCGTAGTCGAACAGCTCATCCAGGCCGAGCAGAGTCCGCTTGAGCCGATAGTGGCGCATGACCAGCTCGTAATTGGACGTGACCGCTTCGATCAGCGCCTCGACGACCGCATCCGGCGCTTTGTTCGAGAGGTTGCGCGCGGAAATCCAGCTCGGGTAGCCGCGCCGCCGGTCATCGGATGCCTTGTCCGCTACCAGCACGTTGAAGATGTAGGTCAGCTCCATCGCTTTGCCGCGCAGGCCAGCGGTGACGCTGTCCGCCGCGCGCGCGCGCACCGCGCGATCGGGTTCGTACAGCAGCTTGAGCACTTCTGACTGCGTGATCTGGCGGCCATCGTACTCGTAGCGCATCGAACTCGTGAGCTGCGTGAAAAAGCGCGCCCACGCGCTGCGCCCGGTCACATCTTTTTCCAGCAGGAGCTGTTCCTCGATCTCGCTCAGCGTGTAGGGTTTGTAGCGGCGTTCGGCTTCCAGCGGGTGGCGATACTTGCCCAACGCCGGGTCATCGAGGATGCGCGCTGCCGCCTCGTCATCGAGCGCCTTCCATTCCAGCTCGAAGAAGATCACCTTCTGCTGCATTTCGGCGCTGAACTCCGTCACATGCTGCAGGAGCGCGCCCAGAGCCGGATCGGTCGTATCGACCGAGAAGGCGAGACTGGCGAATGACGCGATGCGCCCGACCCGATCTTGGATCGCCTCAGCCTCCCGGATGGCGTCTGCTATCTCGCTAGCGCTGAGCTGCGCCACACGCCCGCGATAGCGACCGGCGTAGGCCTCGACCTGTGCGCGCACCTCATCCATATCGCGCTGGATGGCCGGGTCATCGGCCCCGCTGTAGAAGATCGATAGATCCCACAGGACGTTTTCAGCGCCGGTGCTCGTCTCCAAAACCTGTTCAACCATGAGGGAAATGCTCGCTTTCTGACTTCAGCATGAGAATTGTCATAGTATCGGACGACAGCGTGCCGATCAACCATGTGCCGTCGTTATAATACGATCTAAAGTCAATCCGGTTCAGGAGCAAATCGAGATGGCGCGCACCCCCTTGACCGAAGCACAAATCGCCGAACGCCTGCCGCAGCTCAACGGTTGGCAGGTCGAAAACATGATCCTGACCAAAACCTTTCAGCTCGACAGCTACATGGCGGGTCTCGCCTTCGCCTGCGCCGTCGGCACAGTGTGCGAAGCGATCGACCATCATCCCGATATCCACATCGGTTGGCGGCGAGTCACCGTCAGTTTCACCACGCATGACGCGGGCAACGTGCTGACCGAGGCCGATTTCAAGGCCGCGGCGCAGGTCGATGCCCTGCACTACCCGAAGGGCTGATCGTCATTCGTCGTGCGGGCTGAGATCGCGGATGATGAGCGTGTCGAAGTCGGCGGTCGTGCCGTCCTCGACCCCGAGCGCGATCGTCCCGCCGAGCAGCTCCGCCTCGCGGATCGAGGTGATGAACTCGCCGCCCACGAAGAAGCCGACGAGATCGCGGTAGGCGATGATTTCGAGCGTCTGCCAGGCATCCGGCGCTGTGCCGGCGGGCGCGGGCAGCGGTCCCTGATAGACGATCTGCTGTTCGTTGGGCAGCATCGCGCGCACGAGGACGCTGGTCGTGCCGTCCGCTGCTCGCACCAGCTCCAGACGGTAGCCGTTCAGATTGGTCCCGGTGATGGTGGGCGTCGTGCGCGCCGCCAGCCAGGCCGTGCCCACCGTGCCCATCGGGAAGCGTAGATCGACCTTCACGCGCACATCGGTCGAGTTTCTGAACGTGCGGCTGTCGCTGCCGGTGCCGAATATCTCCGTGCCGATGACATCGCGGAAGAGCCTCCAGGTCGGGCGGCCGAGGTAGGTCATCCGCAAAAAGAAGCGGTGGTCGGACGCTCGTGGGTCTTGAGTGAAGTCGCCGTCGGCGCCCGTCCCGCCGACCCACCAATCGTCAGTGCGCAGCCTGTCGTCGAAATTTTCGTCCAGATCGCTGCGCAGGTAGCGGAACGGACGGGCATCGACCTCAGTGCGCAGCGCGATGAAGGCGCGCGCGTCGAGATTGCTGCTGGTCGCCGTCTCCATGATCAGGCAGTCATCGAGCGCAAAGATGTCGGCGCGCCGCCCGACGAAAGCGATCGTGCCCGCACCCGTCGCCGGGCTGAAGACGCCCTGATAGCGCTGACTGCCGTCGCGATAGATCTCCACCCGGTCGCCGATCAAGTCGAACTGCCAGTTCTCCCAGCGCCCGCGGTTGTAGATGTTGGGCACCGACGCTTGGCGCACGAACCCGCCCGAGCCGTCGAGCTGTGAGATTGTCAGGCTGCCAGCGTTGAAGTCGAAGAGCATCGCTCCGCCGGCGCTGTCGCGCAGGCGCAGTTGGTAACCGCCCTCGGTCGACAAGATGCGGCAGATGACGGTCACGTCGACGATCGGTTCCACCAGCGGACGCACCTCGACCTCGCCGCGCATCTGCATGAACTGGTTGCCGCCTGTCTCCTGACCGATGCTCACACGGCTGCGATCGCTGTACTGCCAGCTCACCGGCAGCTCACCGCCCTGGAAGTGGCTGCTCGGCAGCTCCGCCCGCCGGATGATCAGATCGTCGAAGCGCGCTGGGCGGGTCGTGCTGTTCGTTTGCAGCATGATCTGCCCAGCGGTGAGCTGTGGCTGTGCCAAGTCCTCGGCGTTGATGTAGAGCTGCCGGTCGAGATAGACGAAGATGCGGCTGCCCTCGACCCAGATCGTGACGGAGTGCCACTGGTTGGCGGAGATCGGCGCGCTCAGTTGGCGCAGGATGCGCTCACCGTCGCGGTAGAAGAGGTCGGGGGCGGCGGCGCTGCGGCGCAGCACCATCAGGCCGGGGAACACCTCCAAGACGTAGTACCCCGTCTGGCCGTAATGGAAGACGAGCCGCGCCCCAGCGGCCTGCAAGTCGAGGTTGAAGCGCATCGAGATGACCAGCCCGGCGGGGTTGGGCACCGCCCAAGCCGGCGTTTGCAGGCCGAGCACGACCAGCGGCTGGCGCAGCGACGCTTGGCCGACGAGGATGCGCTCGCCGGCGTCGTTGACCACCTGCCACACCGCCGGATCGTAATCCCAATTCGTCAGCACGTCAGGCGCTTGGAAGTCAGCCACGAACGGCAGTGCGCCGACTGGTAGGGTCTCCAGCATCGTGATCGGGCGCGTCGGGTCCTCTGTTGGTGTCGGCGTCGGCAGCGGCGTATCGGTGGCCGTCGGCGTGGGGGTGTCGGTCGGCGTCGGTGTGGCGGTGTCGGTCGGCGTCGGCGTGGGGGTGTCGGTCGGCGTCGGTGTGGGGGTGTCGGTCGGCGTCGGTGTGTCGGTGGCCGTCGGTGTGGGGGTGTCGGTCAGCGTCGGCAGCGGCGTATCGGTGGCCGTCGGTGTGGGGGTGTCGGTCGGGGTCGGCGTGGGCGTGTCGGTCGGCGTCGGCGTGTTGGTAGCGGTCGGCGTCAGCGTCGGTGTGTCGGTCGGCGTCGGCGTGTTGGTAGCAGTCGGCGTCAGCGTCGGTGTGTCCGTCGGTGCCGGCACGATCGGCACCTGTGCCAGGTCGCCCCTCAGGTCGATCAGCGCGGAAGATGCCAGCCAGGCTGTCCGGCCATCGTCAAGCTCGACTTGTATCCAGTTTCCGTCATCGTTCGTGCCGACGATATCGAGCTGAACGTTCGCATCGATGAGGGCGATTTCTGGGTAATTCGATCCTGGCCCCAAACGGACTGGGAGCTGACGGCGGATGATGGCGATCGGGGTCGCGGGTGTCGGCTCGATGGTCGGGCTGGCCGTGCTGGTGGCCGTGCTCGATAGCGAGGGCGTAGGGGAGAGGGTCGGTTCCGGCGTCGGTGTGCTGCTCGGTGCGGGAGCGTCGGTCGCCGTGGTCGCGCTCGGCGCGGGGGATGCCGTCTCCTCGCCAGCGGCAGCAAGCACAGCCTGCGTCGGCGGTGCGGCGGTCTGTTCCGGGACGCCGGTCGCTGTGGGTGAGGCGGCGGGCGGCTGAAGCAGCGGAAGCGCCAGCAGCGCCAAAATGACCAGCACGGCGGCCGCCGCGGCCAGCCACAGGCCGCGCCCGGAGCGCGGATCTGTTCGAACTGAGGTCGGCGGCTCCGTATTGGCGATCACGGTCTCGCCTTCGAGCGCAGCAGTAGGGTGAGATGGAGTCTTCGCGGCGCGCTGCGACGCGAAGAGCTGCATCGTCGCCTCGATCTCGTCTCGGCGCGCCTCGCGAGCGTTCAAGACCTCTTGGAAGGCGGCTTGTGCCGCTCGCTTGATCGTCAGGGGCGGCGCGTCGGGCGGGACTGCCGCGGCACGCGCAAAATCGAGCGCCAGTTCGGTGGCGGTCTGATAGCGTTCATCAGGATTTTTCGCCATCGCGCGCCGCAGCAGGGGATCGATGTCTGGCGGCAGCATCGGGTTGCGCGCAGTGGCATTCGGCGGCGGCGTCTGAATGTGCTGCATGATGACCGCGAGCGGGGTATCGCCGACGAACGGCAGCTCTCCGGTGAGCAGTTGGTACAGCAGCACGCCAAGCGAGTAGATATCGCTGCGGCTGCTGACGGTCGGCAGGCCCATGCCCTGTTCGGGCGACATGTAGCTGGGTGTGCCGACGGCGAAACCCGACTGCGTCAGCCCTTCCTCGATCTCCGTCGACCGCGCGATGCCGAAGTCGGTCAGAAAGGCGTTGCCCTCAGTATCGATCATGACGTTCGAGGACTTGATATCGCGGTGGATGACACCCTGACGGTGCGCGTAATCGAGCGCAGACCCGACTTGACGCAGCATGTGGGCGACATCGGCAGGGGGGATCGGCCCGTCTTCCAGCGCGTCCTTGAGCGTGCCACCTTCCAGCAGCCGCATGACGATGTACGGCGGGTCGTGCTGGCCGTCGAAATCGTAGATCGGCAGCAGGTGGGGGTGCTCGAGGCGCGCGACCAGACGCGCTTCGCGCTGAAAGCGTTCCGACGCCACGGCATCGGCGGCGATGGCGCGGTGGATGACCTTGACCGCGACGAAGCGGCCGACCGCAGGCTGGTAGGCACGGTAGACCGTCGCCATACCGCCTTTGCCGATCTCCTCGATAATCTCGTATGGGCCGAGGCGCGAGCCGATCAGATTCATCTGGTTAGCTGTAAAGCCATCGCAGGCACGATGCACGCCATTGTAACACGTGGGTCATATGGCGTAAAACAAGTTCATCAAGAATTTCATGAACTTCATTTTTCCCCTACTTGATTCCGATCTCCGTTCATGTTATGGTTAAGCAGGTTTGAAAGCTGCAACATTTTGGTTAGAAATGGCGCGAATGCGGAGCACGCCTCATGGCAGAAAAAATTCTGGTCATCGATGACGAAGAGACGACGGTACAGCTCATCGCGCTGCTCTTGGAGCGTCGGGGCTTCGAGGTCGTCAAAGCGTTCAGCGCGGAAGATGGCCTGCGCAAAGCCTACCGTCATCAGCCCGATCTGGTGCTGCTCGATGTCATGATGCCCGACATGGATGGCTGGGAAGTCTGCCGCCGTCTGCGCGATATGTCGGACATGCCGATCATCTTCCTGACCGCTCGCGACGACACGGCCGACGTCGTGCGCGGCCTTGAATTGGGTGCAGACGATTATATTGCCAAGCCGTATGACAACGACGAGCTGGTCGCCCGCGTCAAGGCGCATCTGCGCCGCGCGCCCAAACAGAACCTGAGCGAAGAGCTGAGCTTCAACAACGGGGAATTCCGCATCAACTTCATGAACCGCGAAGTGCGCGTGCGCAATGAGCTGAGACATCTCACGCCGAAGGAATTCAGCCTGCTCAGCGTCCTCGTGCGCAATGCCGGGCGTGTCGTGCCCCGGCAGGAGCTGGTGACCGAGGCTTGGGGCGAGGAATACGGCGACGCTATCGACAGCCTCAAGCTCTACATTCACTACCTGCGCCAGAAAGTCGAAACCGACCCCGAACGTCCGGATTACATCCTGACGTCACGCGGGGTGGGCTATCGTTTCGTCAGTCGTTCATAGGTAGAGGGCATGGATTTTCTCAGACGTTTGTTCGGCGGCGGGGCCAGCGCCCAATCCAGCGTCAGCGGCGACCCGGACGGCATGTATTTCTACGTGCAGCCGCGCGGCTGTGACGAGATCGTGCGCGTGCGCATCAATCGCATGAACGACCTGAGCCTCACCGATGAGGGGGATCGCTACTGGGTGCACAAGCTTGCGCGCGGCGTGCGCTGCCGTGAAAACGTCGAAATCGATCTGTATTTCGACATGAACCGCCGTCTCGTCGAGCATCAGATCAAGAATGGGACGCTGGTCGACCAGGCGACCTACGACGCCTGGGCTGCGGCTCAGCAAGACGCCTAGAACTCCGCCGCCGCCTGCGTGACCCGATCGCCCAGCGCGAGCTTGCCCAGCGCCCGGTGCACCGCGTTCTGACCGAACAGCACGCCGCCGCGCGGACCGCGCCGGTACGCTGCCAGCGTCGCCAGCGGCTCTTCGCGGTCGGGTATGGAGCCGCTCGCGGGATCGACGGTGGTGATGGCGCAGCGTTTGCACGGTTTGACGATGTCGAACGCCACCGCTCCGATCTGGACTCTTTGCCAGCCGTCCTCCGCATACGGCGCACAGCCGCCGATGACGATATTCGGGCGAAAACGCAGCATCGAGACGGCGGCCTTGCCGCGCGCCGCCAGCCGAGCGTTGAGATCATCGAGCGACGCCTGTGCGGTGATCAGCGCTGGATAGCCGTCACTGAAAGCGGTCTGCGCGCCCGCGCTCGCATATTGCGGATCGACCGGACGCACGAAGGCATCGGCCATGCGCACCAGCCGCGCGGGTACGCCCAGGTGCCGCGTCAGCCAGCCGGCGGCTTCGTCGCCCTCGTCATAGGCGAGGCAGGTATCATCCCAGACGATGGCGGTGACTGACTTGGCATTCGCGGGCGGGGTCAGCGGCAGCCACAGCTCGGGCAGACGCGGCGCGCGCACGATCAGGGTCTCATCGGACAGCGCGGGCTGGATCAACGCCATCTGCGGCAGCTCGCGCTGCGAGAGGAACAGGCCGCGTTCCTGCTCATCGTCGCTGACGACCATCCAGCGCCGGTCATAGACGATGCCACGCGCGTCGAGCTGCGCATTCTCCAGCGCGATGCCAGCACACGATTTGATCGGGTAGACGTACAATCCGGTCACCTCGCCTATCGTGTGCATGATCGCTCATTCTCCGCTGCTTGAGACATCGCGCATCGGTGTTATGCTATCTCTAGACTCAATGCTTCGCGAGGCTGATTCTCGATGCAGATTCGACGGCTTCAACTCGCCACCCAAGATCGACATGCGCTGGCCGAATTCTATTTGCACACGCTCGGGTTGCCTGGTGTGCTCGGTAAGCAGGATCTCACCTGTACGGTCGGCAGCTCGACGCTCAAGTTTGTCGAGGCGGGCAGCCATGACCCTCTGCGCTATCATTTCGCCTGCAATATCCCGCCGCGGCAGTTGAGCGAAGCGAAGCGCTGGCTGGCCAAGCGCGTCTCACTGGTGAAGGATGCATCTGGAGCTGAGACCTTTCACCTCGAGCATTGGGATGCCGAGGCGATCTATTTTTACGACCCGGGTGGCAATCTCGTCGCGTTGATCGCCCGCCGGGCGCTCAGCGTGCCGTCCGTCAAGCCGTTCGGCAGCGCGGCGCTGCTCAATATCAGCGAGATCGGTATCGTGACCGACGATGTGAGCGCTGCCGTCCAGGCGATCCAGGCGCATACCGGCAGCTCACCGTATCGCGGCGCGCCTGATGAGGACTTCACCGCCATCGGAGATGAGCAGGGGCTGCTGCTCGTCGTCAAACGGGGCCGTCTTTGGTTCCCCGATCAACGGCTGGCGGCTGCGCCCGCGCCGCTCCGCGCTGAAATCGAAACGGCGAGTGGGGATCGGGTCTGGCTCGCACTGCCAGTGTAGGTCTGCGCGCGGCGTCGTTCAAGCCTCGTCCTGGTTGAAGCTGACCTGTTCGTAAACCTCGGCCAACTGAAGCGTACAGCCAATGGATACCAGCGTGAGGCTTGCGTCGATGCCGTGTGCGTCGATCAACTGCCAGGAGTCATCCGTCTGGCGCAGGTATCGCTCGATGTGCGGCCTGTCCTGGGCGATCAGGACGTATTCGCGCAGGGATGCCTGCTTGCGATAGTGCTGAAACTTCTTGCCCCGGTCGTAACGCTCCGTCGTTGGCGAGAGCACCTCGATGATCAGCGTCGGATTGAGCAGCGTGTCGCACTGCTCATCGCTGAACTGCGAGTCGCCGCAAACGACGCTCAGGTCGGGATAGGTGTACAGCCCAGTCGCCTGAATCTTGACCCGCATATCGGACAGGTAAAGCCTGCATGCACGCTGACGAAGCTGCGCATACAAGACGAATGCCGTGCTGGCGCAGATCAGATTGTGAGCGGCGCTTGCACCTGTCATGGCGACGATTTCACCGTCAATCCACTCGTGTTTGACCGCGCTGGCGCGCTCGAGCGCCAAGTATTCATCTTCGGGGATGACGGTTCGCTTGTCTGGCAGGGCGGACATCGATCGTCTCCTGGCGACCAACTGCCGGATGCGAACGATTGTACCTCAGCGGCGCTGTTCGATGCGCGTGCGCAGATAGTTGACGATGCTGGCAAAGGCCTCGTTCGTCTGGCACTCTTCTTCGACCTTGGCGCAGCTGTGCAGCACCGTGCTGTGCTTGCGACCGCCGAAGGCATCGCCGATCTGCGGCAGCGAGGCGGTCGTGTACTCGCGCGCGAGGAACATGGCGATCTGGCGCGCCTGGTTGATCGGCCCGTTGCGGCGCGGCCCGACCAGATCGTCCGCCGAGAGACCGTGATACTCAGCGACGATCTCCAAGACCTGCCGCAGTGAGATGCGATAGCGCGGTCGATGATAGCCGTCGAGGATGTCGTCGGTCAGTTCGGCGTTGATGCGCGATCCGGTCAGCCGCGTCGTCGCCATGATCTGATTGAAGACGCCCTCCAACTCGCGCATGTTGGTCTGCGCTTTGGCGGCGATCATCTCGCATGTGCGCGCCGGCAGCGCCACACCGCGCTCACGCGCCCATTGGTACAGAATGGCCGTGCGCGTTTCCAATTCCGGCATTTGGATATCGGCCACCAGCCCCCCTTCGAAGCGGGAGCGCAGCCGGGCTTCGAGTGTGGCTAGGTCGCGCGGCGGACGATCGCTGGCGAGCACGATCTGCTTGTTGAAGGTGTAAAGTGCATTGAAGGTATGGAAGAATTCTTCTTGCGAGCTTTCTTTACCGGCAATGAATTGAATATCATCGACCAGCAGCATATCCGCCGAGCGGTACTTGTCGCGGAACATGGCGGTCGTCTTGTGGCGGATGGCGTCGATCAGATCGTTGGTGAACAGCTCGGACGGCACGTAGATGGCGCGCAGTCCACGCGCTCGGCAGCGCGCAGCGATCGCCTGCAGGAGGTGAGTCTTGCCCAATCCGACGCCGCCATAAACAAAAAAAGGATTGTAGGCGCTGCCGGGCATATCGGCCACCGCCTGCGCCGCCGCGAACACCATCTGGTTCTCGTTGCCCGCGATGAAACGCTCGAACGTGAAGCGCGGGTTGAGATCCTGCTCGACCAGCGGTGCGCGCTCCGGTCGGATGAGCGACTCGTGCAGCGGGGGTGTGGGCCGGCTCGTCTCCTGCTGCTGTGCCAGCAGGCGAAAGAGCGGCATATCCTGCACATCGTCGCTCGTGCTCGCAGAGGACGCCTCGGCTTTGTGAAGCTGGAAGCGCAGCTCGACCGACCGGCCGCAGACATCGCTGAGCACGCGGCGGATATTGCGGTAGAGACGGTGTTGGAGCATCTCGCGGGCGTAGTCGCTGCGGACGCCGATCACGAACACGCCGTCTTCGACTTCCAGCAGGCTGGCCCCACGCAGCCAAGTATTGAAGCTGGCACGGTCGAGCTGCAGTTCGAGTTGGTGATAGGCCGATTGCCAAAGCGCTTGCGCGTCCACAACGTGTCCTTTAGGGTGTCGTCGCACCGATTCAACCCGGCACGACCCGGTAGTAAAAACAAAGAATACACTGTTCGAGGTGCCGCCTCGACTTACACCGCCAGTCGCTGCTGTTTGAACTGTTTCTAATCGTGTTCATCACGGCTTGGTGAAACCGTGACCCCCGACACTTGTGAAAAGGCGCACGGGGTGTTGAAGGTATTGTTCAGTATATCGGCTTCTGCCGCCAAACTCAACAGATTTTGGGCAGCAAACCTTAAAAATGGCAGTTTTTTAAGGTTGGGATATTTTCTGCCGAACGCGGTGATCCGAACACCCGCCAAGTCATAGATCGTAATGTGTGGATCGGTCTCAAAAACGCATTTTTTGGACGTTTTCGCCACCAAGATCGCGGTTTTTGACCGCTGCGGCGCTCATCCTACATTAAGCTGATCGTGTCGATGGCCGCCTTGTGCAAATTCGAATTTTTTAACATTGGGATAAATTCTCACGCCGCGTGCAAAACAGCCTCAAGCGCGCACGTCATGCGCCAGCCAGACTGAGACAATATGTCAGTCAGCATTACAAATTGTAGACTCGGCGGCGGATTTCCAGTACAATGAAGACGCGGTTACAATCTGCATGACGATATGCATCCACTCCGGAGGTGGCATGATGCCCGATGCATATGACGACGAGGCCGCATTTGACGACGATGACGATACGTCGCGCGACTCGGATGAGAGACCCTCTAGCAAACCCGATGTGATCAAGGTGTCGGCGAAATCGCGATCAACGGCGGTGGCGGGTGCCATCGCCGCGGTCATCCGCGAGCATCGCTACGCCGAAGTGCAGGCAATTGGTGCGGGCGCGGTCAACCAGGCCGTCAAGGCGCTGGCGATCGCGCGGGGTTATTTGCAAGATGACAGTATTGATATTGTCTGTGTCCCTTACTTCAAAGAAGTCGATATTGAAGGGCAGGAACGCACGGCGGTGCGCTTCAGTGTGGAGCTGCGCCACTAGCCATGCGTCTTGATCTGCATCTCCATACCCATGCGTCTGACGGCCAGCACTCGCCTGCGGAGGTGGTGGCGCTCGCGCGCCGCCACAAACTCGATGTGATCGCGATCACCGATCACGATACGACCGACAGTATCGCCGAGGCGGTCGCCGCCAGTCAGGGTTACCCGCTGGTCATCCCCGGCATCGAATTGAGCGCCGAGGACGAGCAGGGCGATGTTCACATACTCGGCTATTTCATCGAGCCGGAGCGCCTGGCTTTCCAAGAGAAGCTGCGCGCGTTCCGCGAGGAACGGCTCAACCGCGGTAAGAAGATCGCTGCACGGCTGGCGGAGCTGAACATTCCGGTCGCCTGGGAGCGCATCGCCGCGATCGCGGGCAGCGCCGCCATCGGCCGCCCGCATATCGCCCGCGCGCTGGTCGAAGCGGGGCACGTCGGTTCTGTGCGCGAGGCGTTCGACCGCTATCTCTACAACGGCGGCCCGGCCTACGTCGCCCGCTACCGCCTCAGCCCAGAGGAGGCGATCGCGCTCATTCACGAGGCGGGCGGCGCGGCGGTGCTGGCGCATCCCGGACTGCTGCGCGACTACACGGCCGTCATCGACCGGCTGGTTCCGGCGGAGCTGGACGGCATCGAGGTCATGCACCCGGAGAACGGCGAGAACACGCGGCTCAATCTGCGCGCGCTCGCCCAGAAGTACGGACTGATCATCACCGGCGGTTCCGATTTTCACGGCGAGGCGGTCAAAGCCAATCTGCTGCCCGGCGCGACCAACCCGCCGCCAGAGTGCGTGCGCGCGCTGAAAGCGCGGGCGGCGCGCTACAAGGACGGATCGGCCTAGGCCGGCAGCAGACGCGGGTAATCGAGCAGCATCACCTCCAGCGCCAGCCGCGCGCTGGCGTTTGTCTGGAGCGTCTCGATCAGGGTATCGGTCGCGCGCAGCGCCGTGCCGACGGTTTGCACATCCACCTGCGCCGCCAGCCGCGCCAGCCGCTCGGCGCGGTCGCGGTTGACGATCTCGACCCCGCTCCCGGCGCACAGATGCAGCATGTCGCGCCAATAGCTTTGCCACAAGACGACCAGCGGCGTGAGCGCCAGCTTCTCTTTACTCAAATCCTCCGCCAGCGCGAAGCGTCCGGCGCGGTTCTGCGCCAGCAGCGACTCGAGCAGGTCGAGCGCTTGCTCGCGCTGTTCGAGCAGCGCGGCATCGTGCAGCGCCGCGACCGCCCAGCCCAACCTTCCGCCGCTCAAACGCGCCAGCAGATGCGCCTGTTCTCGTTCGGCTCCCCAGCCGTCGATCAAAGC
>CAYTME010000079.1:0-6737 GCA_964438415.1 uncultured Pleurocapsa sp.
ATGTTGTACATGCCGCGTGAAGAAGGTCAGGGTCTGGTCGAGTACGCTCTCATCCTGGTGCTGGTCGCTGTCGTCGTGATCGTCATCCTGGCGCTCATCGGCCCGGCCATCGGTGGGATCTTCTCGAACATCGTCACCAACCTCTAAGCGGACGACATCCCTCACGGGGAGACGGGCGGCCAATCGGCTGCCCGTTTTCTTTTCCCGCAGTGCCTAAACGGCGAGCTGATCGACGACTTGGGCGACCCAGCGCTGAATGCGCTCCGATGTCAGATCGCGCTGGCCGTCCTGATCGATGCCCAACCCGAGGAACGCATCCTCGATCGCAGCTTTCGACTCCTCGTACTGATAGCCGTTCGTGGACCACAAGCCCCAGAGCACCGCGCCGCGATCCATGAAAGCATCGGCCAGCATCCCCAGCGCATCTAGGAAGTTGTAGCCGTAGCCATTCTGGTCGCCCAGGCCGAACATGGCGACGCGCTTGCCGGTGAGATCGAGCTGGGCCAGCTTGGGCAGGAAGGCTTCCCAGTCGTCCTGCATCTGGCCGGTGTTCCAGGTCGGCACGCCGATCACCATGTAGTCGTATTTGAGCAGAGTCTCTGGGGGCGTCTGGCCGATGTTGTAGATGTCGATCAGGCCCGGGCGCACCCGGTCGAATTCCTCTTTGATCTGGTAGGCGACGAACTCAGTATTGCCGGTGTTGCTGCCGTAGATGAGCGCGACTTTCCCCATTGCGTATCTACCTCTAAAGTGCCAACAATCCATCGATCTGGCGCTAAGGATACCGGTGAATGCGCCCTTCGTCCAGCGCGCGCTGGGCGCAGGGTGCATACGGGTTTGGGGGCAGCGGGCACACCTTGGGTCGTCCGCTGCCCCCAAATCCAAATGCACTCTCCTTGACTCCGCCCTTCCCAGCGCGGCCAGCGCCTGTTACAATTTGAGCCAATTGAGCCAACCTATCCGCAGACCGCAGGCGCTCCACGTGAGCTTAATTTCCTGCCGAGGTGAGGGGCACCAACTGGACATGATGTGATCATGGACGACCCCCACGCGCTGACTGTGGTGGGTCGTCTTGTTTTTCTGGCCGCCGCAGCCCGCGGCTGGCCGCGAGTGCAAACCGTGCGAAAGGAGGAAACGCGCTTGGCAATCACACGAGAGCGTAAAGAGGAACTTGTCACGCTGTACGGTGAACGTCTGCGCACCTGTGACGGCATCCTCATTGCCGAGTACAGCAAGATGACGGTGGCCATGGTCAATGAGCTGCGCAAGCGCCTACGCGAAGCGGGCGCGACCTACGCGGTGACCAAGAACACGCTGTTCAGCATCGCCCTGCGCGAGAACGGCTGGCCAGTGCCGGATGAACTGCTGCTCGGCCCCGTCGGTGTCATCTTCAGCAGCGGCAACCTGCCCGCCGTGACGAAGGTCGCGCGCAAGTACGCGAGCGATTTCCCGGACAACCTCGCCCTGAAGGGCGGCATCATCAGCGGCTCGGTCTTCGGCGCGAGCGAAGTCGAGGCGGTCGCCAACCTGCCGACGATGGAGGAGATCCGGTCACAGCTCGCCGGGCTGATCGTCACGCCCGCAGCGCAGCTCGCCGGGCTGCTGCAGGCGGCAACTGGACAGGTCGTCAATGTCATCCAGGCCTACCTGGATGATCGCGAAAAGGGCGCAGCCTGAGCACGCCCCCATTTACCGACAGCATACACACATCTACGAGGATGAAAAGGAGAGTCTATCATGGCGGATCTGGCGAAACTGGTCGATGAACTGAGCGCGCTCACCATTCTGGAGGCGAGCGAGCTGAAGAAGATGCTCGAAGAGAAGTGGGGCGTCACGGCGGCTTCTGGCGGCGGCATGATGATGATGGCCGGCGCGATGGCGGCCGCTGGCGCGCCTGCGGAAGAGGCGGCGCCGGTCGAAGAACAGACCGAGTTCAACGTCATCATCACCGATGTCGGGCCGAAGAAGATCAACGTCATCAAGGCGGTACGCCAGGTGACCAACCTCGGTCTGAAGGAAGCCAAAGATCTGGTCGAGACGGCCAACGCGGTCGTGTTGGAAGCGGTCAGCAAGGAAAAAGCTGCCGAAGCCAAGACGGTGCTCGAAGCCGAAGGCGCGGTCGTCGCCATCAAGTAGCTGGCGCGGCGCTCGCAGCTGGACGAGATAGAAGCGGATGCGTGCAGTGCATCCGCTTTTTTGACTCCGCGCCCTCGATTGATCTGACTTTGCAACCTACTCTACAATGGTCGCAGGATGCAAACACAGGGGCGGATGAAACGAATGCTGCGCATATTCTGGTCGATCTTGATCCTGTTCGCCTTCGCCAGCGCCGCGGCGGCGCAGCCGAACCCGCCGGGCGACCTGGTCTACGGGGGCAGCGTCAGCGGCACGATCACCGACTCTCAGTACTTCGGCCTTTGGCGCTTCGACGGCTTGGCCGGCGACCCGATCACGATCAGCATGGCGGGCGCGGGCGGCCTCGCTCCGCAGATCGGGCTGCTGACTATGGGCGGCGATCTGATCGCCAGCAGCGAGGAGGGCACGCCCGACGGTGCCGTCAGTCTGAGCTTCACGCTTGAGGCCGATGGACTGTACACGATCGTCGCCACACGCGCGGGCCGTGAGAATGGATCGACGCAGGGCAGCTACACGCTCAGCCTCATGCTCTCCGCCCCGGATGCTGCCGGCCAAGGGGTGCGCGAGGTCGTCTTTCGCTGCCGGGAGGACGAGGCGGCGGTCGCCGCTGTCATTCAGTTGGGTGCGCGCTTGGTGGTCGAAAACACCAACTACCGCATCAATGTCTACGGCCTCGACGGTTTCCAGCCGGTCGTGCGCGTCACATCGACGCGGGCGGGCACCAACTACTGCCTGCGCGGCAGCCGCAACACACTCGGCGACATCGTCATGCTGCCCGGCGAACAAACCTACTTGATCGACGAGAACGCCAGCCAGGCCACCTTCGAGCTGGAGATCGACGAGCCGTTCGAGCTGGGTGAGATCACCTTCACGATCGGCAGTGCCGGCAGCGCGCCAGGTCGCTACCTGGCGGTCATCACTGGTCTGGCCATCGACCCGGCCTACGAGATCGAAACGGTGCTCGTGCGCGTCGGGCCGCTGGCGGCGGCGCAGGGCGAGGTCAGCGTCTACGCGCTCGGTCTCGATGCGGTCAACAGCCGCCTCGACCCGTACGTGCGCCTGCTGCCGAATGAAACCGGCTGCGACGATGCCGGACGGCGCGGCTGCACCGATGTCGTCTCGATGGCGGGCGCGGGGCTGCGTCTGGCCGATGAGTTCAGCATCCTCGGCGACCGCTTTGATGCTGGCGTGCGCCTGCGTCAGGACGATCTCGACGTGCAGGAAGTCGAGATCACCAGCTTTAGCGGCAACACGAGCGGCCCGTATGCGCTGGTGCTGATCGGCACGCTGCCGCCGCGCTAGCTGCGGTCACGGCCCAGATGGCCGCGCTAATCGCAGAGACAGCAGCGCAAGCCCGATCATGAGCAGCCCGCCCACCAAGTAGGGGAACGACGCATCGAAATGCTGGAAAAGCCAGCCGCCGATCAGCGGCGCGATCGCGTTCGCCGCGCTGATGGCAGCGGCGCTCGTCCCCAACAGGCTGCCGTAGGCATCGGGTGTGACGCGCTTGGTCAAGGCGCTGTTCAGGCCAGGGCGGATCATACCCGCGCCGAGCGCCACCGGCACCAGCGCCAGCAGCAGCCAGAGGATGCCGCCCAGCCCACGCGCCGACTCCGGCGGCAGCGTCACCGGCAGCGCGCCGAGCAAAATCTCGGTGCTGCCCGGCGTCAGGCGGGCGATCTCGTTCTCGACGATGCGCGCCACGTAGAACGGATGCGGCCGCGCGGGGGTCGCCGCCAGCAGCAGCAGCCCGAGACCGACCAAGAGCAGCGCAATCTGCGCCGTGCGCAGGTCGCCGAAGCGCCGCGTCAGCCGCCCGATCAGCCGGAGCTGGGCGAAAACGAGCAGCACCCCGACGAAGATGAAGATGAACGCCACCCCCTGGCCGAGCAGACCGACGCGCGTGAGGGTGAACAGCCCCAGCAGGCTTTCGAAACCGTAAAAGACAAGCTGCTGGCCGAAGATCAAGGCCAAGAGCACGCCGATACCCGCCGTCGTCCACCAGCGCAGCCCGGCGATGACGAACACCGGGCGGTCACGCCGGCGCTCTGGCGGCAGCGTCTCACGGAACATCGTCAGCGTGAGCACGATCGAGAGCAGCGAATAGGTAGCAGCGATCCAAGCGGGCGCACCCAGATCGTCGGAGAACTCCAGCGCCAGCGCCGCGATCGCCGGGCCGAGCACGAAGCCAAGCCCGAAGGCCGCGCCGGTGATGCCCAGGCCGCGCGCGCGCTCATCCGGCCGGGTGATATCGCTGATGGCAGCCTGCGCCGTGGCGAGGTTGGCACCGAACAGGCCGTCGATCAAGCGTGACAGGATGACCATCCAGAGCGAGTTCGCCAGCGCCAGCATGGCGAGGCTGAGGCAGGGCGTCACCTGGCTGAGCACCAGCAGCGGCTTGCGCCCGAAGCGGTCGGAGAGCGCCCCCATGACCGGCACGCCGATGATCTGCGCCAGTGGAAAGGCTGCCGCCGCCAGCCCGACCTCGATCGGGGTGGCACCGAAGGCCAATGCGTAGAGGTGCAGCAGCGGCAGGATGATGGTCAGGCCGAGCACATCGACGAACGTGAGCGCGAAGATCGGCGTCACGCGCTCGAACGTGAGCTGGCTGGGGGGCTGCGGTTGGTCGGGGATCATCGCATTTACACCGAAGATTTTCTCATGGCGCATCACACTCCGCGCGGATGAGCGCATTCGAGAGGGTGACAAGGCGCTCGTCCGAGCTGGCGGCCGGGACGGGATAGGGCGTCCCTCGTCCCTGATCACGTTTATCTCATCGCCTGGTGTCAAGCATTCGATCATGCTGCGCTTGATCAGCCAGACCCCTCATCGCGGAGACAAAGTATACCTGAACCGCATCCAGCGCGCCGACCGCGCCATCATCGCACCCGCCCTCCCCCGATTGACGAACACAGCGGAACGCGGAATAATCGCGGCGTACGCGCGGCACTGTCTTCATTCATACGCTGGTGGAGAGTTCGATCATGGCGTCTAACCTCGCCGAACGTCTGCAGGCAGCTCGCCGCGCCTATACCGTCGGGCGTGAGGCCGAGTGTGACCTCCTGCGCGAACTGTTGGCCGTACAGCCGCTGGCGCTGAACGTGCTGTATGTGCACGGGCCGGGCGGCGTCGGCAAGACGACGCTGCTGAACGAATTCGCCCACGTCTGCAAGCGGATGGAGGCTTCGTCGATCTACCTCGATATGCGCAATATCGAGGCAGCGCCGGACGCGCTCGTGCTCGCGCTTCAGCGCGCGCTCGGCACGGACGAGCCGGTCGCCAACCAACTGGCCGCGCGCGGCGGTGTCTGGGTGCTCATGTTCGACACGTTCGAACTGGCCGCTCCGCTCGAGGCCTGGCTGCGCGGGGTCTTTCTGCCGCAGCTTCCGGCCAACGTGCTCTGCATCTTCGCCTCGCGCGAGCCGCTGGCCGCCGATTGGCGCGACGATCCCGGCTGGGCCAGCCTGATCCGCGTGATCGCCCTGCGCAACCTCAGCCCCGACGCCAGCCGCGAGTATCTCCAGCGCCGTGCCGTGCCGCAGGACGCCCAAGCCGCCGTCCTGCGCTTCACGCATGGGCATCCGCTGGCGCTTTCCCTGGTCGCCGACTCGTTCGCCCAGCGCGGCAGCTTCACCTTCGAACTGGATGATACGCTCGATGTCGTGCGGACGCTGATCGAACGGTTCATCGAGCGCGTCCCCAGCCCCGACCAGCGAGCTGCGCTCGAACTATGCGCACTCGTGCGCTTGACGACCGAGTCGCTGCTGCAAGCCGCTTTTCCCGAAGCCGATGTCAACCGGTTGTTCCAGTGGCTGCGCAGCCTGTCATTCGTCGATATCCACCGCGATGGCCTGTTCCCACACGATCTGGCCCGTGAGGCGCTGGTGGCCGAGCTGCGCTGGCGCAACCCCGATTGGTATCTTGAACTCCACCGACGCGCGCGCGGCTACTACGCCGAGCGACTGCCGCAGGCATCCGCCAGCGATCAGCAGCGTATCCTGTTCGACTACATTTATCTACACCGCGAAAACACCGTCATCCAGACCTTCTTCGACTGGCAGGCGACCGGCGGGCTGGTCATGACCCCGATGGAGCCGGAGGACTATCCCGCGCTCAAGGCGATGGTCGAGCACCACGAGGGCGATACCGCTGGCCGCGTCGCCAAGTACTGGCTCTCGCGCAAACCAGGCGGCGCGCTCGTCTGCCGCGATGCCCAGGGCGCGCCGGTCGGCTTCCTGCTCATGCTGCCGCTGCATGAGATCGGCGATGAAGGCAGCGACTTCGATCCGGCGGTCGCGGCCTGCTGGCATTACCTGAACACCCATGCGCCGCTGCGCCCCGGTGAGCGCGCCACGCTCTTTCGCTTCTGGATGGCCGCGGACACCTACCAGGACGTATCGCCCGTGCAGTCGCTCATCTTCGTCAACGCCGTGCGCCATTACCTGACGACGCCGGGACTGGCGTTCACCTTCTTCCCGTGTGCCGATCCCGATTTCTGGATACCGGCTTTCGCCTACGCCAGCGTGATGCGCCTACCGGGCGCCGATTTCGCGGTCGAGGGGCGGCGCTCGCGAGTGCTGAATTTACCCGAACCCGCAGTC
>CAYTME010000079.1:6869-7150 GCA_964438415.1 uncultured Pleurocapsa sp.
GCGCGGCAGGCGCTGCGCGATTACACGCGGCGCGATCTGCTGGCGCTGAACCCGCTCATCCAATCGCGCTTGGTGAGCACGCGCGCAGGCGTTCAGGCTGAAGAAAGCGAGCGCATCGCCGTGCTGCAAACGCTGCTGCGCGAATCCGCCGAGCCGATGCAGTCGGCTTCACGACTCGGCAAAGCCTATCGGGCGCTGCATCACACCTACTTCCAGCCCGCCGAGACGCAGGAAGCCGCCGCTGAACTCGGCAATGTCACCGTGACCACAGATGGCCCGAC
>CAYTME010000079.1:7160-8620 GCA_964438415.1 uncultured Pleurocapsa sp.
TGCCCTTCAGCACCTACCGCCGTCACCTCAAGACGGCCATCGACTACGTCACCGCTGCCTTGTGGAACCAGGAACTGCACGGCCTCGACCGCTGAGGCGCGCAACCCGCACACCGGCTGATCCGTAGAATCGATCGGGTGCGAGTGTGTGCGAGGAGCCGCGCGATGAAGAGCTTCAACGAGCTGGAGGCGCTCGACCTGCGCTGGGAGCAGCCCAATGCATGGAAAGCACGCTACGAGCTGCGCAGCAGTGAGGGTGAGCTGATCGCCGTGCTGACGCGGCGCAGTTGGTGGCGGCAGATCGCCGAGATCGAGTCGCTGGGCAATCGCTGGCGGTTCGAGCGCAAGGGTTTCTGGCGTCAGCGCATCGAGATCACCTCGGTCGGCACGGGCGAGTCGCCCGCCACCTTCGAGTATGCTCTGTGGCGTCAGGGCGGGCGGCTGATCTTCCCCGATGGTCGGTCGCTGCGCTGGGGTTCGACCAACTTCTGGAACACCAAATGGGCCTGGATGACCGAGGATGGCACGCCGGTCGTCGGCTTTCGCACCGGCGGCCTGTTCAAGGTCAATTCCGAAGTCGATCTCGACCCGATGCTGGCGCAGCAGAAGTCGCTGCCCCTGCTGGTCATGCTCGGCTGGTACCTGATCCTGCTTCAGCGCGAAGATGCAGGCTCGAGCGCGGTCGTGGTTGGGGGCTGACGGCGGACGTTCGCAGTTCAATTCCGGCACCGCCGGCGCTATAATACCGCGTATGATCCCACGCCACCCCACCGGACGCAGGTCAGCATATGCTGGATAAATTGGCCGCCATCGAAGCGCGGTACGAAGAACTCGAACGGCTGATGGCCGATCCCGCTGTCATGAGCGATTACAGCAAGATCGCCGAATACAGCAAGGAACGCAGCGGCCTTGAAGAGATCGTGCGCGTCTTTCGCGAGTACCGCCACCAGCACGCGGCGCTCGAGCAGGCGCGGGCGATCCTGGCGACCGAAAGCGATGACGATCTGCGCGCGCTGGCCGAGGAAGAGATCGCCGATCTGGAGGAGCGCCTGCCGGAGATCGAGTCGCGATTGAAGCTGCTGCTGCTGCCGAAAGACCCGCGCGATGAGAAGAATGTCATCATGGAGATCCGCGCTGGCGCAGGCGGCGACGAGGCGGGGCTGTTCGCCGCCGATCTGTTCCGCATGTACACCTACTATGCCCAGAGCCGCGGCTGGAAGATCGACGTGATCGATCAGAGCGAGACCGGCGTCGGCGGCTTCAAAGAGATCCGCTTTGAAGTCAAAGGGCGCGGTGCCTTCAGCCGTCTCAAGTACGAGGGCGGCGTCCACCGCGTGCAGCGCGTGCCGGAGACGGAAAGCCAGGGGCGCGTCCACACGAGTACGGTCACGGTGGCGGTGCTGGCCGAGATGGATCCGATCGATGTCAATTTCAGCATGAACGATGTGCGTATGGATACCT
>CAYTME010000079.1:8630-16290 GCA_964438415.1 uncultured Pleurocapsa sp.
GGCGGCGCGGGCGGGCAGAACGTGCAGAAGAACGAGACCGCCGTCCGCCTGACGCACATCCCGACCGGCTTGGTCGTCGCCGTGCAGGATGAGCGCAGCCAGGGGCAGAACCTCGAACGCGCCAAGAGCGTCTTGATCGCGCGCTTGTACGAGATGGAGGTCGAAAAGCAGCGGGCAGCGCTGGAAGGCGAGCGGCGCGGGCAGGTCGGCACGGGTGAGCGTTCCGAAAAGATCCGCACCTACAACTACCCGCAGAACCGCGTCACCGATCACCGCGTCGGCATCACCAGCTACAACCTGCCCGCAGTCATGGTCGGCGACCTCGACCAGTTCATCGACGCGCTGATCACACAGGATCAGGCCGAGAAACTCGGCGGCGGTGTGCGCATGGCCGCCAGCGTCGAAGACGACGACTGACGATCGACTGCCCACATTGCTGAGTCGAATACCGACTGCATGCAGCAGCCGCGCATGGTTCCACTAGCGAAGGCGATGTGCCCATTCCGGTCGCCAATCTCGTGACAGATGGCAGACTCAAACCAGTACTATTCTCCCTTACGGGATTCCATAAATACAATATATGCTCTTTGTAAAATCTCAAGTAAAAAATCACGTTTTCATCAACTATACTGATGAAAACGTGAAGAGGAGCGAGGGTCAACAGAATGGACGTTTTGCTAAAACTCTTGGTCGCTTGGTTCGTGATCTCCATCCCCAGCAGCCTGCTCGTTGGCCGCTTCCTCGCGGCTCGCGGCCGAGCCGCCAAGCCCTCGAACTTCGCGCGCTACATCAGCCCGCTCGAAACGCAGGAAATCCGCATCGTTTCTTAACCTCTGCAACAGAATACGCTGTAGAATAGACGCCGACCGCTGCTCCCGTTCGGCGTCTTGCGCTGCCTCGCAGCCGTGAGCAGTACGACGGGGCAAAGCCGAACACCCTTCACGACGGCTGCCGTACTCTGCGCGCGTTCGCAGCGCAGCGGCGAGATCTGGATCATGTCGATGTGCCGGCGCATGGCCTCACGCAAGCGAACTGCGGACGCACCAGTGCCCCACCTCACCGCCCTTGAAATCGCCGAATCGCGTCTGATAGACTACGCGAGGCGAACCCTGAATGCGAGTCGATGATGCCTATGAGCCTTGCAACCCTGTTGACTGCGCTGTATGTAATTTCTGCGGTGGCGTTGACGGCTTATGCAACAGGTTCCCTGATCCTGCTGGTGACCTACCTTCGCCACCGTGATATGCAGATTCCGTGCCCAAAAGTGGATGACTGGCCGCGAGTCGGCGTTCAACTCCCGATCTACAACGAGCTGTACGTAGTCGAGCGCCTGCTCGATGCCGTCGCTGCGCTCGATTACCCGCGCGACCAGCTGACGATCCAAGTGCTCGACGACTCGAACGACGAGACGGTGGACGTGGTCGCCAAGCACGTCGAGTTGCTACGCGCGCGCGGCGTCAATATCGATCATATCCGGCGTGGATCGCGCGAGGGCTACAAGGCGGGCGCGCTCGCACATGGGCTGACGCTCTTGGATGCCGAGTTCGTCGCTGTGCTCGATGCCGATTTCGTCCCCCCGCCCGATTTCCTCAAGCGCACCATCCCCCATCTGATCGCCAATCCGGATCTCGCCGTTGTGCAGGGGCGCTGGGGACACCTGAATTCCTCGACCAACTGGCTGACGTGGGGGCAGACGCTGGCGCTCGATGGCCATTTCGTCGTCGAGCAGACCGCGCGCAATCGCGCCGGCTGGCTGATGAACTTCAACGGCAGCGGCGGCGTCTGGCGCGTCGAGGCCATCCGCAAGGCGGGCGGCTGGCAGCCGAAGACGCTGACCGAAGATCTTGACCTCAGCTACCGTGCTCAGCTTGAAGGCTGGCGCTTCCTCTATCTGCCGGACGTGGTCGTGCCGGGGGAGCTGCCGCCTCAGATCGCCGCCTACAAGCAGCAGCAGCGCCGCTGGGCCAAGGGCGGGTCGCAGTGCTTGCGCATCTTGCTTGGACCGATCTGGCGCAGCCCACGGCTGACTCTGATGCAGCGCCTCATGGCGACGATGCATCTGGGGCAGTACATGGTGCATCCGGTCATCATCATGCTCGTCCTGCTGACGCCGCCTCTGATTCAGGCGGGCACGCTGCAAACGCTCAATCTGGGCATCCTCGGCTTGGCGGGTTT
This sequence comes from uncultured Pleurocapsa sp., assembly GCA_964438415.1. Lineage (GTDB taxonomy): Bacteria > Chloroflexota > Anaerolineae > Aggregatilineales > Phototrophicaceae > Flexifilum. The sequence goes on from CAYTME010000079.1 coordinate 10,806, forward strand.
GGGGCCGCCGCTGGTCTTCATCGTCAGCCAGCGCGCACTCTACCAAGATTGGAAACGACGGCTGGTCGCCTTTCCGGCGCTGCTGGCGCTCGGCACCGGCATGGCCTACTGCAACGCGCGCGCTGTCATCAGCGGCTTGATCGGCGGCGAAGAGGAATTCAAACGGACGCCAAAATTCGTGCAGGATTGGCAGAAGAACGGCTACGCGCTGCGCCTGAATGGCACGCTCTATATCGAAGGGCTGCTCTCGATCTATGCCCTGTGGGGTGCCATCATCGCCCTGCAGAAACTGCCGCCGATGTTTCCCTATCTGATGCTCTACGCCGTCGCCTTTGGCGCGGTGGCGCTCTGGGGCATCGTCGATCATTACCTGATGCGCCGCGCTGTCCGTTCGGCAGCCTGAGCTAGCGCAAGCGAGCCAATAATGACAGTGGCACTTCTCGCCGTCGGGCTGGTGGCGGGCATCGCCTCTGGGATGTTCGGCATCGGCGGCGGTGTGATCATCGTCCCCGCGCTGGTGACGCTGCTCGGTTTCGAACTGACGCAGGCGACAGGGACATCGCTGGCCGCGCTTCTGATGCCGGTCAGCATTTTCGCCGTCTTGCAGTATTACCGCGCCGGCAAGCTCAACCTGCCGACCGCTGCCTGGGTGGCAGCAGGGCTGGCCTTGGGCGCGTTTGCCGGGGCGCGGCTGGCGCTCAACCTGCCGGTGACGACGCTTCAGCAGGCCTACGGCCTGTTCCTGCTCTACGCGAGCTGGCGCTTCACCGAGCCGCGCAAATGGCTGGCCGAGCGGCGCGCTGCGCAGCCCAGTCGCCACGCCGCCGAGGAGACGACGACCTCGAACGCGCCCTGGTATTGGTTGCTGCTGCTGGGCCTGACCGCGGGAGTCGCGTCCGGCTTATTCGGCATCGGCGGCGGCATCATCATCGTGCCGGTGCTGGTCGGCTGGATGGGCTTCGACCAGAAGTCGGCGGTCGGCACGTCGCTGGCGGCGCTCCTGCTGCCGGTCAGCCTGGGCGGCGTGATCGAGTACTACAACGCAGGCAGGCTCGATTTGAGCGTGGCCGTGCTGGTGGCGTTGGGTCTGGTCGTGGGAGCGTTCGCCGGGGCGCGGATCGCGCTCGGTCTGCCCTCGCAGACGATCCGTAGGCTCTACGGCCTGTTCCTGCTCGTCATCGGCCTGCGCTTCCTCCTCGCGCCGATCCTGGCAAGCCTCGCAGCCAATCCGTGATCAAGGCGCGCGCTGCATCCGGCGCGGCCTGCGGGAATAGATGTCCGTACCCCTCGACTTCGGCGTAGGTGAGATGGGGCAGCAGCCGGCGCAGCCGCGCAGCCGAGACGGGCAGCAGGGTGTCGCTGCGCGCGCCGCGCAGCAGCAGGATCGGCAGGTCGTCGCGCAGCCGGCGCACCCAACGCCAGGTCGTCGTCAGCGCGGTCTGGTAGCCGCGCGCTTCCCACGCAGGCGACCAGGTCAGCGTCACGCCTGTGCCGTCTTCCGCGGGCCGCGTCATGCTCTCGGCATACAAGCGCAGCGCCTCATCCGACCAGTCGGCGAACAGGCGCTTGCCGCGCCAATATGCGTAGGCGTCGTCGGTGTTCGCGAAGCGCGCGCGCCGATTGAGCGCGCCGCGCACAAGCGGCATCCGCTTCTGCAAGCCGAACAGCTTCATCACACGCAGCGCCAGCATGACCGGGGGTTCGAAGACGGTCGGGTCGAGCAGGATGAGCGCGCGGAAGCGCTGCGGCGCGCGAGCCGCCGCGACCAGCGAGGCGACCCCGCCGAACGAATGGCCGATGGCGATCACCTGCTCGAAGCCGTGCGCGCGCAGGCCAATCAGCAGATCATCGGCCATATCGCTCCACGATCGCAGGCTGCTCGGATCGGGCGGCTGCGGCCAAAGCGGGCGCGGCAGCAGGCTGACAACACGGTAGTCCGCCGTCAGCGGGGTCAGCAGTGGGCGGTATGTCTGCGGCGGGAAGCCGTTGGCGACGGCGAGATGGATGATCGAACCCTGGCCGCCGAACTCATACAGAGGCTGTGACATGGGCATCTCGTGCGCAAGATGAAAGGGCGGTCCGTTTAGTGTATCATCCGGGCGCGTCTTTTCGCCAAAGGCGGCGGTTGTGAGCACGGTCTCGGTCGTCATCGTCAACTACAACACGCGCGATGACCTGCGCGCGTGCCTAGTGGCGTTAGCCGCCAGCGAGCGCCCTGCCGACGAGATCATCGTCGTCGATAACGCTTCGAGTGACGGCAGCGCCGAGATGGTGCGCGCTGAGTTCCCGGCGATCACGCTGATCGAGCCAGGGCACAACACCTGGTTCTGCGGCGGGAACAACCTGGGCGCGGCCTTCGCGCAAGGCGATTACGTGCTCCTGCTCAACCCCGATACGGTCGTGCAGCCGGGGTCGCTCGGCGCGCTGATGGCGTTCATGGAGACGCACCCAGAATACGCCGGCGCGACGATGCAGCTTCGCTATCCCGACGGCAGCATCCAGCGCACCTGTTCCCGCCTGATCGCCTACCGCTGGCTGCTGCTGACGCACACGCCGCTCGGCTGGCTGCAGCCTGGCGCACGCCGCGCGGCGGACGACCGGCATTGGTATGCCGAGTGGGGGCGCGACAGCGACCGCGATGTCGAGACGATGCCAGGCTCGTGCACACTGATGCGCCGCGCCGATTTCGCCTACGACAGTGACCTGCGGCTCTACTTCCCGGAGGACGATCTGGCGCGGCGCTTCGCCGGCCAAAAGTTCCGTTTTTTGGCATCGGCTTACATCATCCACCGCGAGAAATCGGCGACGCGAAGTTGGGGCGCACTCGTCCTCTACTACCGCGACCTGCTGCACTTCACGCGCAAGCACTTCGGCTGGCAGGCGGCAGCGCTGCTCTGGCTGCTCTCACGCCCGCTCTACTGGGGGATGGCGCTGCGCTGGCGCATCCGCCCGCCGAGCGAGACACGCGCACGCCGGGCAGTGTGACCGGCGGCCAAAGCATTCGGCCGCGAAGCCAGATTCCTACACACTGTCGGAGCTGCCGCGCCAAAATTGAACAGCCCGTGCGATGCACACCGCCTCAGCGTGTGGATAATGATATAGGATCAATCCATCTGCGCAGCACTCACTGCTCAAAGGTCCTCTCATGCGCAATTTCGTCGCAGCCAGCGTTCAGCAGCTTCGGCCCTCCGGCATTCGCCGCTATTTCGATATCGCCGCCACGATGGACGATGTGGTGACGCTCGGCATCGGCGAGCCGGATTTCGTCACCCCCGATCACATCATGGAGGCGGGCATCGCCTCGCTGCGGCGCGGGCAGACGTCTTACACGGCCAACGCGGGCACGATCGAGCTGCGCCAGGGCATCGCCACATACATCGAGCGGCTTTACGGGCTGCGCTACGATCCGCAGACGCAGGTGCTGGTCACCGTCGGCGTGAGCGAGGGGCTGTGGCTGGCTTTGAAAGCGATCCTCGATCCGGGCGATGAAGTGCTGGTCGTGCAGCCGTGCTTTGTCGCCAACGCCGCCGCCGTCGAGATGGCGGGCGGTGTGCCGGTGCCTGTTCACGCCTATGTCGAGGATGACTTCCAGGTCACGGGCGTGGCGCTAGAACAGGCGATCACGCCGCGCACCAAAGCGATCCTGATCAACTACCCGAACAACCCGACCGGAGCAGTGCTGACCTGCGAACACATGCAGCAGGTGGCCGCCGTCGCCGAGCGGCACGATCTGCTCGTCATCTCGGACGAGATCTACGAGCGGCTGGTCTACGGCGTCGATCACATCGCGTTCGCCAGCCTGCCGGGGATGATGGAGCGCACGATCGTACTCAGCGGCATGAGCAAGAGCTACGCGATGACCGGCTGGCGCATCGGCTACGCGACCGCGCCCAAGCCGATCATGGAGGCGATGCTCAAGCTGCACCAGTATTTGATCATGTCCGCGCCGACGACCGGTCAGGTCGCCGCGCTGGAGGCGCTGGTCAATGGCGAAACCGATGTGGCCTACATGCGCCAGCAGTACGACCGGCGGCGGCGGCTGATCGTCGATGGCTTCAACGCGCTGGGATTGGACTGCTTCGAGCCACGCGGTGCGTTCTACGCTTTCCCGAGCATCCGCGCGTCCGGCATGAGCGACGAGGAGTTTTGCGAGCGGCTGCTGCACGAGGAGCGAGTGGCCGTCGTGCCAGGCAGCGCGTTTGGTGCGAGCGGGGCGGGCTTCATCCGCGCCAGTTACGCCACCAGCGAGGACAACATCGAGGAGGCGCTGGAGCGCATGCACCGCTTCATGCAGCGGCATGGGTGAAAGCGGATCGTGACCCTCAATTGCGTCTGGGGGCGGATGGTTCTATAATGCCGTCAACGGATTATGGAACAGGGACCGTCGCTGTCGTGTACCAGGCTTCCACCGAAAACCCAGCACCGCTCGACCTGCCGCGTCCGCGCCTGCGCAATCAGGGCTTCGTGCATCTGCTGCGCGAGATCGTCGAAACGGTCGTCCTGGTCGGTGCCATCTATGCGCTCGTCAATTTGCTCTCGGCGCGTTTCATCGTCGAAGGGCCGAGCATGCAGCCGAACTTCGCCACCGGCCAGTTCGTCATCGTCAGCCGCTTGAATTACATGCTGGGCGAACCGGAGCGCGGCGATATCGTCGTCTTTCACTACCCAGGCGACCCGACCGAGGATTACATCAAACGGGTGATCGGCGTGCCAGGCGATACGGTCGAAATTCGCAACCAGCAGGTGTACGTCAACGGTGAACTGCTCAACGAGCCGTACATCAACGAGCCGTGCAGCCGGTCGAGCTGCCCAGATCGCGTGTATCCGACGCTGCAGGCGGACGAATTCTTCGTCATGGGCGATAACCGCAATCACAGCAGCGACTCGCGCCGTTTCGGGGCGGTCAACCGCCGGTTCATCGTCGGCGAGGCGCTGCTGCGTTACTGGCCGCCCCAGGATTGGGGCTTGGTCATGCGCATCGCCGCGCCTTGAACGCGGTACGCCGTTCGAAGCGCATTTTCGCCCAAACCGGGGAGACGAATGTGTGAAGACGTGACGAGATGATGAGGTCAACGGTGACGAGGAAGTCAAGACGGGCCTCATCACCTCAGGCCTCACATTTTGTCACCTACGCCGATACTGGACATTCGTTTCACCTAGCTTCACAAAGGGGGTGTGGCATGTCAGAGAAAAATGCTTACGCCTGTCCGCGCTGCCAGATTGGACATCTGCACCAGAGCCGAGCGACCTTCAGCGCGCTCTACAAAGGGATGCTCTTCACACTGCCAGATGCTGAGGCCTGGATGTGTGATATCTGCCAGTACCGTGAATTCGACGCCAGCCTGCTCGATCAGATCGATCGCTTGATCGAGCTGCCGGGCACGTCCAGCGACACGGGACGCGCGGCAGCCCGCAGCAGCAGCTACGACAGCATCGAGCTGAATAACTCCCAGCGGCTCAAACCCTGAACGACGCCGCCGCGTTT
>CAYTME010000080.1:0-15346 GCA_964438415.1 uncultured Pleurocapsa sp.
TACCGCATCCCACCACCCAATTCGCCAGATGCGAGATAATCTCACCGCACTACCCCGCATGATGATGCGGCTCTGCGCATCTCTCCATGCGGACGATTCGCCACTATAATCGAAGCACCGCAGCGCACGCACCAGAAACGAGGGGCGATGGTCGACCATGCATGGACATTCGAGACACTTGCAGCGGCGGGTCGCACCGCCTTCGAGCAGATCCTGCGCGAAAACCCCCCGCCTGACCCGATGCAGCTTGCGGGTTACGTCTACAAAGGTTGGAATGACGGCGTCATCACGTACCTGACGGGTCGCAAGTTCAAGAAGTGTTTCTGGTCGGCGGATGGCGCGGTGCGCGGCTGCAACCTGGTCATCCTGTACGACTTCCAGGAGTATCGCGGCGATTGGCGCGAAGTCAAGCTGTTCGGCAGGACGCTGCGCGCTGGCGATTACGATGTGATGGCCGTGCCCGATCTGCCGATCGCCGAGTACGCGCCCTATCGTCACCTGACGCTGCTCAACTACAACGTCGCGCGCAATACGTGGCTCAACCTGCCGCTGCGCCTGATCCGCGATGTGGTTGCGCTGCCCAATCCTGGTGACCATACGCTTGTCCTGGGCAAGGCCTATGTGCAGCTCCTGCCGCTGTCGCTGGTATTCGTGAGCTATTTTGTGCTGGGGATGCGCGAGCCGCTGCCGCCAGGCATTCCATAGGCGTGACCGCTCAGCCGCCCGGTATTTGGCGCTGGAGGAAGGCGGGGAAGTGCCACGGATGCCGGAACAGATGGCGTGCAATCGGCGGGGTGCGCGGCGGATGCGTCTTGATTTTCGGTTCGTCGGCCCATGTGAATGGCAGCGTGATGCTCTCGCCCGGCGACCGTATGTCAGCCAGAGCCTCCAGCGTCGCGCGCAGCACCGCCGTTTGCCTTGCAGCGTCACCAGGACGGCCAAGAGTCACCCCGAATGGATACTCGATCGCGGCCATGCGCGGCACACTGACGGCCGCCGTCAGCACAGGGATGTTCGAGATCGAGATCGTGCTCATGCCGGCCGCTTCGATCTCGCGTTGAGCCAGTCCTACGGACCAGCAGCAGATCGGTCAGGCGGGCACGAGGACGACGACCTCGATCTGCTCCTGCTGTAACTGGCGGATGATCGCGGGCAGGCTTTCGGCCAGGAAGCGTGCCGGGTCGATCATGTAGCCGATGAACGAGTAGTGAGTTGGCGCCGCTCTGCCGACGATGCCATCGCGTTCGAGCGCGTTCAGCCGCTCGATGGGCAGCAGGCAGTTGAGATCCTCCTCTGCCGATGCGGGGTTGATGTGCAGATGGTACACGCGGATGTCGCCTGCGGATGTGCTGCGCGGGATCGCTCGCCAGCCGGGATCGCTGCGCCAGGGATCGCTGCGTTCGATCTCCTGATCGAAAGGCACGTCCGTCTTCAGGGCGATCCCGCCTGAGCTGATCAAAGCGACGCTCGATTCCGCAAGTGGACGCGTCAGCGGCGTCCAGGGGATCGGACGCGGCTGCTCCAGTGCGATCCAGCTTTTCACCATCAGCTTAGACGGCGTATCGAGAAAGCGAAACGAGTCGATCATCATGGCCATCCTGGCACAACCGCCGTGCTACCTGTCACTGTGTACGTAGGGCACCGTCTCTGGGTTGCGCTGCTCACAGTCAGGCGCTCACGTTCGCTGACCGCGCCGAGCGCGCCAGCGCCGCCAGGTGCCGATCACGCCGAGCGGGAAGACGATCACCACCAAGATGAAGATCAGGCCAAGTACCAGACCCCAGATCGCCGCGATGTTGATCGTCAAATCGCCGATCACCAAGCGACCGTCGCGCAGGAAGATATCGAGCAGGTGCAAACCGGACGAGCCGATGACGGGGCCGCCGAACGTGCCAACCCCGCCGATGACCGTCATCAGCAGTGGGTCGACTGTGTAGGTGACACTCAGCAGCTCTGGCCCGACCTTTTTGTTGAGCAGCACCTGCAGCAGGCCAGCGGCACCCGCCAGCACCCCGGCGACCACGATCGACAGCAGCTTGTAGTTGAGCGTGTTGTAGCCTAGTGTCTGCGCGCGATCTTCGTTCTCGCGGATGGCTTTGAACACCGCGCCGGTCGGTGAATTGACCAGCCGCTGGATGAACAAGTACGTCAGCACGAACAGCGCCAGCGCGATGTAATACATGCTGATGCGGCTGCGCGATGGATCGAGCAGCAGCGGCAGATCGGTGATGGCGAAGCCATCCTCGGCGCGCGTGAGCTGCCAGCGTCCGAAGAAGATGAAGAACATCTCCGCCACGGCCAGCGTGAAGATGGCGAAGTAGACGCCTTTAAGCCGCAGCGTCACCAGCCCGATCAGCAGACTGAGCAGCCCGCAGATGACGAGCGCCCCCAGCACACCGATCACAAGCGCTAGGCCGGTCTCCAGCTCAGTGAATTCGAGCAGCAAGCCGAGCACGTAGCCCGCTGTGCCGAAGAACAGCGCGTGACCGAACGAGATCACGCCCGTGAAACCGAACAGCAGGTTGTAGCTCATGGCCAAAATGCCGAGGATGTAGACCTCGATCAGGACGGACTGCCAGCGCACCGACTCGCCGCGCATGATCATGCGGTCGCCGCGCTCGACTCCGAACGGGCTGCTGCCGGTCGCACTGGCGACCAGAAAGGGAAACGCGATCAAGAAGATCAGCAGAGCGAGCTGGAGCCAATGCCTGCGCAGCCAGCCGCGCGATTGGGGTGAGGCAGTTGTCGACATCTAGCGTGTGCTCCCGAATAGGCCGCTCGGACGCACGAGCAGCACCAGCACGAGCAGCAGCATCGGCGTAATGCTCGGCAGCGCCGCGAAATCCGTGCCGATGGCGGCATCTTGCGCGACGGCGATGGCCAAGCCGACCATCAAGCTGCCAACTGCCGTCCCACTGTAGCTGCCCATGCCGCCGAGCACGACCACCGCGATCGCTTGCAGCAGGAAGATGCTGCCCAACGTCGTGGACGCGCCGAGGAATGGGGCGGCGATCGCGCCGCCGAGCGCCGCCACCGCGCAGCCGAGCGTGAAGACGAGCGTGAAGACCGTTTTGACATTGATGCCGAGCGCCTGCACCATTTCGCGATCTTCGACCCCAGCGCGGATGATGATGCCGATGCGCGAGCGCTGGAGCAGCAGCGCGATGGCGATGATGAGCATGATGCCCGCACCGACGACGAACAGACGATAGGTGCTGAAGCGCTGGCCGAACAGGTCGAAAAAGCCCTCGCGTACGCCGAAAACTTCCGTCCAACTGGTCGACCAGATGAACTTGACGACCTCCAGCATCACCAGCGAGACGCCGAACGTCATCACGAGCTGGAAGATCGGGCGTGCGTACAGCGGGCGCAGCAGGCCGCGCTCCAGGGCGATGCCGAGCACCGCGCCGGCGATCAGCGCCAGCACAACCGCGATCGGAAAGCGCAGATTCGGGTCGGGGATCGCGGCCGTCAAGTCGATCAACCCGCTGCTGTGCTGCGCGTCGTAGGCGACATAGGCACCGAGCATGAAGATCGACCCCTGCGCTAAGTTGAGCACGTCCATCAGGCCGAACACGATCGACAAACCCGATGCGACCAGGAACAGCAGCATCCCCTGGAATAGGCCAGACAAGATCGTGATGCCGAAATCGCCCAGACTGCTCGAATTGAACACCGCAACGACGAGCAGCGCGGCGAAGATGATGATGATGGCTAACAGCGATGTACGGCGCATCTCATGTCACTCCTAGAAAACGCTGGATCAGCGCCTCATCGCGTGTCAGATCGGACATCTGACCGCTGACGGCACTCTGGCCGTCGTCGATGATCACGTACTGTTCCGCCAGCTTGCTGGCGACGCGAAAGTTCTGCTCTACCAGCAGCACCGAGCACGTCTCGGCCAGCCGTTTGATGGCCGCGATCATGTGCTGGATGATCACGGGGGCTAGTCCCTCGCTCGGTTCGTCGATCAAGAGCAGACGGTTATCCGGCACGAGCGCCCGCGCCACCGCCAGCATCTGCTGCTGTCCGCCGGATAGGTTGCCGCCTGGCAGATCGATCAGGCGCTGGAGGTCGGGGAACAAGTCAAAAATGAAATCCGCTTTGCGCGCCAAGTCTCCACGCTTGCGCTCGGCGATCTGCAAGTTTTCGCGCACACTCAGCTCTTTGAAGATCGCGCGATGTTCCGGCACGTAGCCGATGCCGAGCTGCGCGACAGCGTGCGGACTTCTGCCGCTGATGCGCACCCCATCAAACGTGATCGTGCCTCTGGCGGGCGGCGTCAGCCCCATGATGCTGCGCAGGGTGGTCGTCTTGCCCGCACCGTTGCGCCCCAGCAGCACGGTGATGCCGCCCGCCGGCACGCTGACGCTCACGCCTTCGAGGATGTGAAAGCCGCCAATATAGGTGTGAATGTCGCGCACTTCGAGGATGTTCTCCGTCATGCGCCGTCCCCTTTCGGCAGATCATACAGCTCGCCCAGGTAGACATCCTGCACCATCTGGTTGGCCGCGATCTGGCGTGGGTCGCCCTCCGCTAGCAGCTTTCCCTGATGCATGACTGTGATTCGATCTGAGATGTTCATGACCACACTCATGTTGTGCTCGACCATCACGATCGTCTTGCCACCCGCACGCCGGATGCGGTCGATGACGGCGATCAGTTCGGGTACCTGCTCGGAGGCCATCCCCGCCGTCGGTTCGTCGAGGAGCAGTACTTCGGGGTTGGGCGCGAGGATCATCGCCAGCTCGAGTTTGCGCTTACCGCCATGCGGCAGTGTGGCTGCCAGCAGATGTGCTACCTCGCTCAGACCGGTGATCGCCAGCACTTCATGTGCGCGCTCCGCGTAGCGCCCAAAGCTGTCGGCACGGCGCAAAAAGCGAAAACTGTCTCGCCCGACCGCCTGCGCCGCCAGTCGAGCGTTTTCCAGCACGGTCAGGTTGGGGAAGATGTTCGTGATTTGAAACGACCGCCCGATGCCGATCTGCACGCGCTGGTAAACCGGCAGCGCGGTGATATCTCGGCCTTTGAAGATGACGCTGCCGCGCGTCGGACGGTAACGGCCGCCGAGCAGATTGAACAAGGTCGTCTTGCCTGCGCCGTTCGGCCCGATGATGGAGTGCAGACTACCGCCGGCGATCCCCAGGCTGACATCATCAACCGCCACCAGCCCGCCGAACGTCTTGCGCAAACTGCGCGCTTCCAAAATCGGATCAGTCATCAAGAAATCAAATCCTTATCTCTGACGGGCGACCCCAACGGATCGCCCAGGCGATCTTTTACGCGGGGGCGAACTCATGAGTTCGCCCCTCGAGTTTGCGGCGTGTCGTAGAGCGGGGCTGTGGCCCCGTCGCGAAAGCGCCCTTTATTCGGTCGCCATCTCGGCCAGCATGGCGTTGAAGTCTTCATCGAGCGCCAGCCGTTCCGCGGCCACATCCGCAGGCAGCAGGATCGGCGGAATGATCTGGTTGGCTGGGACTTCCGCCAGCAGGTCATAGAACTTCTGATCCGGGTCGTCCAGGTTCGCGAGCCGCGCAATGTACATCGGCACGAGCGCCTGATGATCCGATGGGCGGATGGCATACGTGCCCTTCGGGCCTTCGAACACCAGCCCTTCCAGCGCTGGGATCATCGCGTCCGGCAGCGTGTCGCCGCCGGTCGCTTCCAGCGCGGCCACCATCGCTTGGGCTGTCGCGAAAGCGCATTCGGTGAAGAGATCCGGCACATCGTTGTACACTGCGCGGTGCTTCTCGACCATCCAGTCGTTGATCTCGTTCTGGGGGAACGAGTAGTGATAGACGATCCAGGAGATGTTGCCGATCGTGCTCGGATCGCTGACGGCGACGATGTCGTTGGAGTTGAAGGCCGCCACCACGGCCATCTGATCCTGCACGCCCAGCTCGGCGATCTGCTGGAACAGCGTGACCGAGCTGTCGCCCGCCCAGATCGGCAGCACCGCGTCCGCGCCGCTAGCGAGCACCTGCTGCAGATAGGGCGTGAAGTTGGTCGTATCGAGCGGCGCATAGATCGGATCGCTGACGAAAGTGATGCCCGCGCCCGCGAGGACGCCGGCCGCCGCCGCGCTCGCGCGCCCGAAGTCGTTGTCGATCGCCAGGATGATGAAATTCGTCCCCAGCTCCGCCGTCGCGTAGGGCGCGAAAGCCAGGAAATCCTGGAACGTGTTGCGGCAGATACGGAACGTATTGACGTTGAAGTTTGCGCCGGTGATGGCGGGTGAGGCCGCCGGGGCGACGAACAATATCACGTCACTGTCGAGCGCGACCTGCTGGACGCCGGTCATAACGCCGGAGCTGGGCGCGCCGACCAAGATTTCGACGCCTTCCTGCTCGATCAGCTCGCGCGCTTGGCTGGCGGCGGTATCGGCATTGCTGGCGTTATCGCGTACGATCACCTCGACCGGGCGCCCGGCGACGATCACGTCGGCCAGCGCCGCTTGTAGGCTGTCGTATTCCGTCGGGTCGATGCCAGCGCTGTAGAGCAGGCCGAGCAGGAAGCCGTTCTGCTGCTCAATGCCGTAGATCGTCAGCGGTCCAGACTGGTCGGTCAGCAGGCCGATCTTGAGCGGCTCGCCATCTTGGGCTGCCGCCATGCTGAACGCGCCGAGCAGCAGCAGCGCCAGCGAGAGCAGAAGAGTTGTTTTACGCAGCATGTGTCCTCCTACAAAAATCACTCACAAGAATACAAGCGAAGGCGCATCAGGCCGTTTCCGGCGCGATGACGACCGCTTCACCCTCGACTACCAGCACGCCATCTTGATTGGTGACGGTCGTGCGGAACGTGGCGATCCGTTTATCTTCGCGATACTTGACCAGCTCGACGGTCGCCGTGACGGTATCGCCGATGAACACCGGCGCTTTGAATTTGAGTTCCTGCCCCAAGTAGATGGTTCCCAGGCCAGGCAGATCACCGCCCAAAATGGCCGAGATCAAGCTGGCCGTTAGCATCCCATGCGCGATGCGGCGCTTGAACGGCGTTTGCGCGGCGTAGGCATCGTCCAGATGGATTGCGTTGGTATCGCCCGATGCCTGCGCGAACAGGCGTACATCCTCGTCAGTGATCGTGCGGGTGCGGCTGGCAGTCATGCCCAGGCTGAGCGTCATAGGTGTGTCTCCGCTTTGGTCTCCGGCTCACCGACCAGCGCGCGCTTGAGGATCTTGCCGGCGGCGCTGATCGGCAGGCTGTCGCGAAATTCGATCTGGCGCGGCACTTTATAGCCCGCGAGATAGTGATGCATGTGCTCGCGCAGCTCATCCTCGCTCAGCGCTGCACCCGCCTTGAGGACGACGAACGCCTTGCCGACCTCGCCCCATTTGGCATCGGGCACGCCGACGACCGCGCACATCTCGACGGCAGGATGCCGGTAGATGGCCTGCTCGATCTCGGTCGGATAGATGTTCTCGCCACCGCTGATGAACATGTCCTTCTTGCGATCGACAATGAAGTAGTAGTGCTGCTCGTCCATGAGTGCGAGATCGCCGGTGTGGAACCAGCCCTCAGCGTCGACTGATGCTGCACTGGCCTCCGGGTCGTTGAAATAGCCCGAACAGCGCGATGGCCCGCGCAGCACCAGCTCGCCGATCTCGCCTGGTGGCAGCGGGCGGTTGTGGTCATCGACGATGCGCGCATCGACGAAGAAATTCGGCCTGCCGATGCTCCCGGCTTTGCGCACGGCATCTTCCGCCGCCAGCGCGAACACACCTGGCCCAAATTCCGACATGCCGAAACCCTGCTTGAAAACGACGCCCTTTTCGCGCTGGAACTGCTCCACCAGCGAAACGGGCAGGGGCGCGCCGCCGCTGGTGCAGAAGCGCAGGTTGCTCAGGTCGGCGCTGGCCCAATTGCGCGCCGCGGTCAGCATTTGATAGCTGGTCGGCACGCCGGCGTAGACGGTGGCGGCGTATTCCTCCAGCAGCGTGAGCACCTGCTCCGCATCGAATCTGCGCACGAGCACGACCGTCCCGCCCAAGATCAAGAGCGGGGTCGTATAGACGAGCAGGCCGCCCGTATGAAAGAGAGGAAACGTGTTGACCGTTACATCGCCGTGATGCAGGTCATGGATGATCGTATTGAGCGTGTTCCATGCGATCATGCGGTGGCTGATCTGCGCACCTTTGGGCAGGCCGGTTGTGCCGCCGGTGAAGATCAGGCAGGCGATGTCTTCTTCGGTCACGTCTTCAGTCGTGACCGGGCGCAGTACCGAGTCGATCAGCGTCTTTTCGAAATAGCGGCTGCCGGGGATCCCGTCGCCTTCGATGTGCAGCCAATGCTCGATGCTCGTCCCCGCGGCGGCGATCTGTTCAACGGTGGCCTTGAAGTCATCGGAGTAGACGAGGACGGCGGGCGTCGTCCGCGCGATCAGTTCGACCAGTTCGCGCCAGTGCAGCCGCCAGTTGAGCGGTACGAGCACCGCACCGAGCTTGCCGCAGGCGAAGAACGTATCGAGGAACTCGACGCCGTTGTACGCTAGAATGGCAACCCGGTCACCCTTACCGATGCCTGCACCATCGCGCAGCCAGTTGGCGAGCCGGTCGGCGCGGTGGTTCAGTTCGCTGTAGGTGAACGAACGATGCGGCGTCTTCCCGGCATCGACCACTGCCAAGTTGTCGGGTGTGTAAAGCGCACGCCGTCCCAGATAATCGCCTACATACATACGTCCCTCGCCCTCGTATCGACGCGCATGGCGTCCTCATTCCAACGCCAGAGCCGTTGTCGCCTTCAGTTCGCTCAGCACGACGCTGGTCTCAATCTTTTCGACCCCTTCGAGGGTCATCAACCAATCCTTGATCAAAGCGTCGAGCGCTCTGTGATCGGCCACCACGACTTTGAGCAGCACGTCGAAGGTGCCCGCCGTGTGATAACACTCCAATACTGCGGGCACCTGTCTTGCCTGCGCCTGAAAGCGTTCCAACTGCTCGCGGTTGTGCGGCTGTAAGCTGAGTCGGATGAAGCAGAGCAGGTCATAGCCTGCGCGCTCACGGTCGAGCAAGGCGACGTATTGGCGGATCATGCCTGCCCGCTCCATGCGCTTGATGCGCTGGTAAACGGCGGGCGGTGACAGGTGTATCTTGCGCGCCAGATCGGCCACACTGATCCGTCCGCTGACCTGCAGTTCGTTCAAGATCGCCCGATCCAGTTGGTCAAATTGACCCTTGAATACCGATTTCGCCATCAAACTGCACGCCTCGCAGCCTTTCCGCTCAGAGCCGCCTAGTGTAATCATAGAGTGATGCGTGATGCGGGGTGATCTGGTCAGGTTGTACGGACCCGACTTGTCAGCCTTAGCGGGTCAGTCCCACACATTCCGTCGTCCGCTCTGGATGCTTCCATCACATCACACGTCACTCATCACGCTCCCTCACGCCCGCAGATGGGCGTGAAAGAGATGGTTGAATTCATCTGCCTTCTCCAGAAAAGGTGTGTGCCCGCAGTCGGCGAAGACGACCTCCTCGTAGCGGCCGCCATGTGCTGCATACTGGTCGAGCACGGCCCGTGTCTGGCTGACCATCGGCTGCGGCGGGTAGGCCTCTGCGCCAGGCCAGCCGGGGATGACGCCGAGCGCCCCCAGCGTGCCCATGTCGAACAGCGAGTTGTCACCGACGATCTGGTCGTCCGCGCCGCGCACCCACAAGACCGGCGGCTTCGGCTGAATGTGGAACAGGCGCGAAACATCGCCCGCGTAAAGCGGTGAGAGCGCGTTGGCCGGCCCGAACTTGCCCGGCGCGACGTGCGGCCAATGCGGCGACTGCACGAAGTCGCCGGGGTATTCCTGGGTCCCGACATGCTCGGACAGCAGCGATGACAGCAGTTCCTCTTCGCGCGCTGGTTTGAACGGCGGTTTCCAGTAGAAGCTGTTCATGACGATGCGCGGCGACGCTTGTGGATTGTCGGTGCTGCGGTCACCCGCCGCCATCAACTGGGTGAAGGTCGCGTTGACGATGCCGCCGCCGCTGCCCGCGCCGTCCGGATTGCACATTTGGCCGTCAAGCCCCTTGCTGCCGCCGAAGCCGTATGGCGAGCCTGGCGCGGCCAGCGTCACACTCAACAGGCGGTGCGGCTGATCCATCATCATGCGGAAGATGATCGCGCCGCCCATCGAATGCCCAGCGACATGTGCCTTGTCGATGCCGAGCGCGTCGAGCAGCACAAACGCATCATCGCTGAAATCGCCCAAGCCGCGTGTCGCGTCGATCTTGGCGCTGCGGTCTGCGTCCCCATAGCCGCGCTGATCGGGCGCGATGCCGCGAAACTCGGCGGGCAGCGCGAGCATCGTCTCTTCCCAAAAGGTGGCCGAGGACGCGTTGCCATGCAGGAACAGCACTGGGATGCCGTCATCCGGCCCGCTGAAGAGCACGCGCGTCGTCAGCCGTGCAGTGCTGATCGTCTTGGCGGTGACTCCGGGGAGGGTGGGGATCTTCATACTGCGATCGCTTTCTGGGCGCGGCGCGCCCCTAGGCCTGATCTGGACGGATGAATTGTGCACGCAGCTCGCGCTTGAGCACCTTGCCCGCCGCGTTGCGCGGCAGCATATCGATGAAAACGACGCCTTTCGGCACCTTGAACTTGGCAAGACTGCGCTGGCAGTGTTCGATCACTGCCTCCGGCGCGAGCGTTTGGCCTGGCTTGACGACGATGACTGCCAGCCCACTTTCGCCCCATTTGGGGTCGGGCACGCCGATCACGGCGGCTTCGGCCACGGCGTCGAGCTGATAGATCACCTGCTCGACCTCCGCCGGGTAGACGTTCTCACCGCCGCTGATGTACATGTCCTTGTAGCGGTCGACGATGTAGATGCAGCCTTCTTCATCGACAGTGCCGGCATCGCCTGAATGCAGCCAGCGACTGCCGTGCGCGTCGATCGTGAAGCTTTCGGCGTTAGCGTCAGGGCGCTGCCAGTAGCCGGGTGTGACGTTCGGGCCGCTGATGACGACCTCGCCGATCTCACCGGGCTGCACGTCGGTGAAATCCTCACGCACGACGCGCACGCGCGTATGCTGCAGCGGCTTGCCGACGCTGGTCGGTTTGGCCAGCGCGCGCCGCTTGTCGATCAAGAAGACGGTCGGGCTGGTCTCGGTCATACCGAAACCGAGCTGGATGACGATGCCCCGCTGCGCGTAGCGTTCGAGCACGGCCACCGGCATCGGCGCGCCGCCGCAGCCCCAGGAGTGGATACGACTCAGATCGGCGCGATCGAAATCGGGGTGCTGGCTGAGGAACAAGTAGATCGATGGCACGCCGAACATGTGCGTCACGCCCTGCGCCGGGTCGCTGAGCGTGTGCAGCGTCAGCTCAGCGTCGAATTGGCGGGCGATGATATTCGTGCCGCCCAAGTGCAGCAGAGGATTGGCGTACAGATTCAGCCCGCCGATGTGAAACGTCGGCAGCACGCAGTAATGCACGCTGTCGTGGTGTAAGCCGGTCGGCGTTGTGATGTTGACGGCGTTCCAAAGCATCATGCCGTGCGTGATGAGCACGCCTTTGGGGCGGCCGGTCGTGCCCGCCGTGTACATGATCATCATCGGCGTGTCGTGGTCAGTCTGCGGGTCCATCGTCAAGTGCGCGTCGGTGGAGGCGATGGCGTCCTCATAGGCAGGCGCGTCATCGGCGGGCGGCGCGCCGAAATCGAGGCGCAGAACGCGGCGCAGCCCAGCAGCGCGCAGCGCCGGTACGCGCTCGGCGAATTCGCCGTCGTAGACGAGGCCGAGCGCCCCAGCGTCTTGCAGGATGAAGAGCAGCTCCGGCTCGGCCAGGCGCCAGTTGAGCGGCAGCATGAGCGCGCCCAGCTTGATGCAGGCGAACTGAAATTCGAAGTAATCAGTCGAGTTTTTGCCGAGGATGGCGACGCGGTCGCCGGGCTGAACGCCCCATTCTCTGCGCAGATAAGCCGCCAGACGCGCCGCGCGGTCGTTGAATTCGCCGTAGGTGAACCGCCGACCCGTGCCCTGATCGATCATCGCCAGCTTGTCGGGCGTCCGATCAGCGTGAAAAGCGATCCAATCTGAGGCCAAAATCCGCATGTCGAAACAACCTTTTTCCGATCAGCTCAATCCACCAACGAAGGGATGTCACCCCCATCGTACCGCGACCGCGCTCCAGGTGTAGCCCGTGCCCGCGCCGGCCAGCACGATCAGATCGCCAGGCGCGATCTTGCCCTGCGCCAGGCCGAGTTCGAGCGCAAGCACCTGATCGACGCTCTGCACATGGCCGAAGTGATCGAGATAGACCGACTGTTCCGGCGTCAATCCCGCCGCCTCCAATATTTGCAGATAGAACGACTTCTTCATGTGCGTGATGCCGAGGAAGCGCACGTCAGCCAGCGATGCGCCGCTCTGCACGACCGCCTCGGTGATGACGCGGACGAAATTGGGCAGCGAGACCTGGCCCAGCCGTTCGGCCATGTAGTCGGGGTCGGTCACGTCGAGCCGTCCGCGCAGCTCGCCGACGACGGCAGGCTCGCCAGTGCCGACAGCGGCTTCGGTCAGGATCACGCTCTCTGACAGACTGCCGTCGGTGATGGCCGCCGCGCCGAGGATCAGGTTTTGATCCGCTCCACGTTTGAGCAGCAGTGCCCCGCCGCCCGCCCCGAAATTGAACATGAAGCGCGAGCGCTCATTTTGGAAGTTGATCAGGTCGTTTTCGCGGCTGCCGGCTGCGAGCAGGACGTAATCGAGCCGCGCATCCAACTGCATCAGGGCGCGCGCCGTGTGCAGTGCGATCGGAGCGCCCGCGCACAGCGCATACAGCTCGAAGGCATATGCCTGCCGCGCGCCGACTTCGTGCATGATCTTGGAAGCCGCGTTCCAGACGAGATGATCCTTGTGTTCGCTGCCATGCGAGATGACGAGTTTGATTCGTTCCGGGGAGATGGCTGCCATCGCGATCGCGCGCTGCGCTGCCGTCGCCGCCATGTGGGTGACCGTGTCGGTATCACCGGCGATGTGACGCTGGACGATGCCCATCTTCTCGCGCAGCACGGCTTCCGGAATGCCCGTCAGCGGCGCGAGATCGGCGGCGGTTTGGATTTGTGGTGGGAAATAAGTGCCGAAACCGGCAATGCCGATGGCTGAGTCCATACTTGAGCAGTTCCGAACAAAAGGCACAGTCAAAGCAATAATCCTTTTCATTATTGGGGGGAGTATGTCCACTGCCAAGCGAATCGAACGAACCGTTCGGACTTGCGGATGAGCGCCGACGGTTCATTTGTCGAGTGGGTGGTTCAGGCACAGAATTCTCGTTCGTGGAATTCTTGGTCATATTGCCCTACAATGCTGTTCGAGATCGGCGGTGGTTTCCTCAGAGGATTTTCTGTGCATCAGCGACGGCGACAAATGATCGTCGGTGTGTCAGCGACCGCGCTCCTGCTCGCCGCACTGATCGTGTCGGCCCAGGACAGCGTCCCGACCATGCCGCCCGATCCGTCCGGCGCGGGGTGCGCGCCAGCGCTCCAGTCCTTATGGATCGCGGCCACCAACGCCTGCATCAACGGGCCGGCGGGTTTCATCTGCAACGGCGGCAGCCCGCCGACCGCCGAGCCGGTCGGCCCGGTCGCCAACGCGCTTGCCCCGGCGGGCGCGCTGGTCGAGGCCGCACTCGTCGATGCGATCCAAACGCTGCCGCTCGCACCGGAGCAGGGCATCGCGGGGATCGCCTGGCTGCGCACCGATGCGCCGCTGCGCTTCACCGC
Organism: uncultured Pleurocapsa sp.; assembly: GCA_964438415.1. Taxonomy (GTDB): domain Bacteria; phylum Chloroflexota; class Anaerolineae; order Aggregatilineales; family Phototrophicaceae; genus Flexifilum. The sequence goes on from CAYTME010000080.1 coordinate 13,703, forward strand.
GCTGATGTTGGGCAGCGTCGCCCTGCGCGATATCTCGCCGCCAGACTTCCCACCGTGGCAGTCGTTCGTGGTGCAAACCGCGCCGGAGCTTTCGAGCTGCGCGGCTGCGCCGCTTAACGTGCTGGTCATCCAAAGCCAAATCGATCAGCCGACGCGGCTGGTCCTCAACGGCATCTCGATCCTGCTCGATGGTACGATTTTGGTGCGCGCCGCGAACGATCAAACGCTGCTCGTCGGCTTATCCGGCGCGGCGACGGTCACGGCCAACGGCCAGTCTACGCCGCTGCAAGCCGGACAGCAGGTTGTTGCGGCCAACGTACCGGGTGAGCTGGCGCGCACAGCCAGCCCGCCATCGCCCGCATCCCCGTTCATCCCGGCTGTGATCCGCAATCTGCCGGTACCGCTGTTCGACCGTCCGTTCGTGCTGCCACAGCCGGGGGTGGTTGTCACCCAGGGCAGCATCAATTTGCGCAGCTTTCCATCGCTTGATGCGGGCATCATCACCCAGCTTCCCGGCGGCGTCAGCGCGACGGTGTTAGGACGCAACCCTGCTGGCGATTGGTACCATGTCCGCATCAGCAGCGGTCTGACCGGCTGGCTGAAAGCCGATCTGTTGGGCGGACAGGTCGGGCAAATCGAGGCTGCCTACGACGCGACCCCGGCCATCCCTCAACGCTACGGCCCCCTCGGCACAACCGGCACAGTCATCTCACCGGCGGGCGTCAACCTGCGCAGCGGCCCCGATCCAGGCTACCCGGCGATGGCTGCCTTGAGCGGTGGCACCGTCGTCACCCTGCTGGCACGCAGTCCGTACAGCCCATGGGTCAAGGTCGATGCAGGCGGTGTGGTCGGCTGGCTAGCGCTGGTGGTGCTCGACACGCGCGCATTCATCGACGCAATCCCGATCGACTACACCGCGCCGCCGCAGCCGACCCCGACGCGCATCCCTGGCTCATTCGGCAACGCTTTTCCCGACCCGAACAATCCGGGGAATTGAGACCGAGCCAAGCCAGCAGTTGCGCTATAATACAAGAGAACGTGCGTTCTAATACAAGGACAGCCTGATGAGCAAGACGCGCTCCCGCTACGTTTGCAGCCAGTGCGGGAAACAGACGCCGCGCTACTTTGGGCGCTGCCCGAACTGCGGCGAATTCAATACGATGGTCGAAGAGGTCATGGAGGTCGCCCGTCCGAAGGCGGCTAAAGGCATGGCCGCGCAGCGCGTCGGACTGCCGTCGATGACCCCACAGCGCTTGGCCGACGTGCGCACCGAGCAGATCGAGCGTCTGCGCGCGCCCAGCGAGGAATTCAATCGTGTGCTCGGCGGTGGGATCGTGCCCGGCAGCATCATCCTGCTCGGCGGAGAGCCGGGCGTCGGCAAGAGCACGCTGATCCTGCAGATCTCGGTCGGGCTGGCGGCGGCTTCCGGCCCTGTGCTCTACGTCAGCGGCGAGGAAAGCATGCATCAGGTCAAGATGCGCGCCGAACGGATGCGGCTGCACGCGGACGATCTGTATCTGCTGACCGAGACCAACCTGAGCGACATCTTGCGCCACATCGAGCAGCTCGGCCCGACGGTCGTCGTCGTCGACTCGATCCAGACGGTCTACACATCGGAAAGCGAGTCGTCCCCGGGCAGCGTCT
>CAYTME010000080.1:15412-16047 GCA_964438415.1 uncultured Pleurocapsa sp.
ACGTGACCAAAGAGGGCATGATCGCCGGGCCGCGCGTGCTCGAACACATCGTCGATACCGTGCTTTATCTTGAAGGCGATCCGTTTCAGGTCTACCGGCTGCTGCGCAGCGTGAAAAACCGCTTCGGCGCGACCAGCGAGGTCGGTGTGTTCGAGATGGCCGGCACCGGCATGATCGAGGTGACGAATCCGTCCGAGGCGTTCTTGGCCGAACGTTCGCTCAATGCGCCCGGCACCGCCATTGCTGTGACAATGGAGGGCACGCGCCCGCTTCTCGTCGAAGTGCAGGCGCTGACGAGCACGACCAGTTTTTCCAACCCGCGCCGCACGCCCAACGGCGTTGACATGAACCGTCTGCTGCTCGTGAGCGCCGTCTTGAGCAAGCGGATGGGTTTACGGCTCTTCGAGCAAGATATCTTCATCAATGTGATCGGTGGGCTGCGCATCGACGAGCCGGCGTCTGACCTGGCGATGGCGCTGGCGATCGCCAGCAGCTACTTCGATAAGCCGCTGCCCGCCGATCTGGCCGTCATCGGCGAGATCGGACTGACGGGCGAACTGCGCGCCGTCTCGCAGCTTGCGCTGCGCTTGCGCGAAGCCAGCAAGCTCGGCTTTGGGCGCGTGCTCGTGCCTAAG
>CAYTME010000081.1:0-6077 GCA_964438415.1 uncultured Pleurocapsa sp.
CGCGCCGGGCCGGAAGGCGGAGTGCGAGGGTGAGTTCGTCGCGGCGGCCGAGGACGGCTGGGTGCCCCTGAGGCTGCAGGAGACGCGCGCCAGCGGCTTTCCGTTCTTGGAGACGGTCGGGCGCGGCGCGCTCCGGATTGACCTGCCGCCGGACATCCCGATGGATGTCGAGTTCGTCAACCAGAACGGCGACCTGACTCTGAACCTGAGCGGCACGCAGCTCGAGCGGCTGAACGTGGACGCTGCGCGCGGCGCGGTGCTGGTGACGCTGCCGGATTACGCGCCGCGTTTTTCGCAGCGCGGCGACATGCTCGGCGTGATCACGGCGCAGAACGGCTCGCTGACGCTGCGCGTGCCGGCGGCGGTGGCGGCCAGGCTCGAACTGACGCGCATGGGCAGCGGCATCGAGCCGCAGTACGACCCAAGCGTCTACAACTACCTGGTGGGCGATGTGCTCGAGTCGCGCCTGATCGAGACGGCGGCGACGGTCGTGCGCTACACGCTGGTCGCGCCGCGCGGCCCGATCCGCCTCGACGTGCCGTAGAGCCTGGACGCGCAGCTCCCAGCGGGGCCGGATCGCCCCGAGCGCCGAAGAGCGCGAGCCTATCGATGGCCGTCGCTGATCAGGGCGCGCGCCCGGCTCATCAGCTCGCCTCCGCTGCGGTCAACTGGCGGATTAGGTCGATCTCCGCCTGGCGATATGGGCGACCGTCGGGATGGAGCAGGTCGTGAAACCAGACGGCCGGTTCGCTGCCGTGCGCTGGATCGCGCCAGGAGTAGATCGTTTGCGTCTTGCCGCTCACCAGTCCCCAGTTGTAGCAGCCGACGCGCGTACGTTTGAACACCGGCAGATGCGTCTCGATCAGGCTCCCGCGCGTGCGCGCGAGGTACTCGGTGCAGATCAGCGGCCTGCCAAAGCGGCTGAGATCCGCGATCTGCGCCTCCAGGTGCGCCTGATCGTGATAGTTGTGGAAGGTGATGATGTCGCACGCTTCGGGCAGATAGGTGTTCAGCGCGCGCTCATCCTCGCGCCAGATGCTGCTGGTGAGCGGCTGACTTGGGCGGACCTCCCATGCCCAGGCGAAAGTCTGCTTGAGCAAGCGTAGGGAGTGGTTCGGCAGCGCCCGCCGACGCAGCCACAGGCCGATCAGCCGCGGCCACTTGAGCATGCCGCGCGCGGACAAGCTGGGCAGGTAGTTGTTGCCGACCTCGTTGTAGAGATCCCACATCAGGACGCGGGGATCGTCCTTGAATGCGCCGAGGATGTCTTGTACGTAGTCTTTCAAGCATCCCCACTGTGCGCTGTCCGCCACGACGCGCGTGCCGGGTGACTGTACCCAGCCTGAATTGTGAAGACCGGGGACCGGTTCGGGCTGTTTGCCCAAGTGCGCGGCATCGTACCAGCAGTCGTCGAACAGGACGAACAGCGGTCTGATCCCATGTTGGCTGGCAGCGGTCAGAAAACGATCAATGCGAGTCTTGAATCCGCTGGCATCCGCCCGCCACACCAAATCGTGCAGGTAGACGCGCACCGTGTTGAAGCCGATATCTGCCGCCCAGCCCAGCTCCCGCTCGATGACCGCCAGATCGAATGACTCGGCCTGCCACATCTCGATCTGGTTGATCGCGCTGCTGGGGATGAAGTTGCAGCCCACCAGCCAGGGCTGCGCGGCATACCACGCCTGCGCTCGCTCGACCGTCCACTGTGACATATGCCCCCCCGCACCGCGCAGCAGAGAGCTGTGATTATCGCCTGGTCACAGGCGGCGCACGAGCGCAGCGCCGCCTGTCCCGCCGCGAACCAGCAGGGGTGTCGTCTCATGCCTTGTAGGCGTAGGTGAAGGCGGACTGGATCTTCGCCTTGTCGCCGCTGCGCAGGGCGGCGATCAGGTGCGCGTAGATCTGGCCGGATGGCTGCCCGAAGCCGTCGGTGGGCAGGATCTTGTGGTTGATGTAATCGTAGTTGTACAAGCCTAAGCGCGGTGGGTAGCCGGCCTGCCACTCGAAATCGTCCACCAGTGACCAGTAGAGGTAGCCTCGAATGGGCACACCCTCTTTCATGCAGCGGATCATCTCCATCAAGTAGGTTTTGAGGTAGCGTTCTCGAGTCCAACCATCAGGGCGCGGCTTTGGCGGCTCGCCGATGGGCTGCAGGTTGGCGGAGGAGTTCTCGCCCATGTAGAGCGGCAGGTCGGTGTTGAAATCGTTGGTCGCCAGGATGAACGTGCGGTAGATTTCGCCGTCCATCGTGAATTCATCCCACTTGCTCGTGTGTGTCGGCTCGTTCGGGTCGCGGCGCGGCGTACCGAACGGTTCGTAGACGTTGACCGATAGGTAGTCTAGCTTCTTGGCGCGCGGCGAACTGTAGAGTGCGTCGAGCGTCTTGGTGAAAAGCTGCGGCTGCAGTGCCTGCTCGGTCAGCGTGATCATCGCCAGATACCGGTCGAACTGCTCATCCGTGAGCTGCGATCGCGCCAGATCGTCCATCCGCGTCCGCCAGGCGGCGCGACACTCGGCAATCTTGGCAGCGGCATCTTCGCGCGCCACACCCCAACTGCGCAGGCGCACCAGATCGTCGAGCTGCTTGTCGAATTCGTAGGCGCACAAATTGGCGATGGTGAAGCCTACGTGCGGCGTGCCCCAGCCCTTCGCCTCGAATAGATCGTACAAGCCGTCATAGGCCTTGATGTAGTGCGACAGCATCGTGTCATAGGCCGGCAGCAGGTACTGCGGTCCCTGCCGCTCGATCGGAAACAGGCCGCTGTAGTGGTAGATGAGCGGGATCAGATTTGGCTCGTTGTAGACCAGGAAATGCGCCATCTTCTTGCCGCCGCGCGCCATCAGCCGGCTGTTGATCTCGTCGACGACACGGATTTCGTAATCGACCAACATATCTGGACCGCGATCGTCCAACCAGAAATCCAGCCCCACCCACAGCGGGTGGGTGAAATGATGGAGAGTGATGATCGGCTGCATGCCATGATCGATGACCATCTCGATGATATCGGCGTAATGGTCGAGCGCATGCTCGTCCCACGGGGGAGGATCGGTCGGCTCGGTGGAGGTGGACGGCTGGCAGCGTGACCAATCGATGCCCATGCGGAACGCATTCAGTCCGAGCGAGGCTGCCAGTCGGATATGCTCGGCGTAATTGGTCCAGAAGCGGACGGCCTCACCGGATTTCTCGATCCGGCCGCTGAGTTCGAGCACACCATAGCTGTTCTTCATACCGTCGGGGTAGTTGTAACCGCCCTCGCAAAGGTAAGGCGCGTTGGCCACACCGAAGAAGAAGTTTTCCGGCGTGAAGTGCTTCTTGAAATCCAAATTCAGTTCCATGCGCATGATGATGTCTCCAATCGATATTGTCGCGCTGTCGAAAAGCGGTCGCCAAACCCGTTCACGCCGGGTGATCGGCGACGATGTTGTTGCGAAGTCGGCTCTCGTTCAGGCCTGGGTGCAGGAAATTGTTGTCGTGAATGTGCCGCCAGGCTTCGAGCAGGTGCGATGCGCCCACTGTCGTCGGCTCATGGCTGTAGTTGGAGACCTCGCGGATCACCACCGGGGTCAGCGCATGGCGCGGGCAGCCGAAGGCGTGGAGGTGCTTGCGGTGGACGACGAATTTCGGATCGCCGGGGCGCAGGCGCACGTACTCCGTCAGGCGCTCATAGCTGGCTTCGCGCCCTTTGGGCAGCACGATGTCGTCCGGCCAAGGGCTGCCTTTCGGCATCGGTCGGCTGTCGATCATGTCCTCAGGCGCGATCCCGAGCTGCCCATCGTCGATGATGTGAGGCGCGTAAAACACATCCATTTCACCCAATACCACCTCGTAGTACTCGGTCTTGCGCCAATGGTAGTGCGGGGAACAGAATTTTCCGGGGTGTACGATCATGAGCTTGTCGCACAAGCCGCCAAATTCGGCCCAGGCCAGCGCCGATTTCGGCAGACCTTCGATCGCCGGCTCATTCAGCGCCTCAAAGATGGCAAACAGCTCGTATGGTTCGCGCGACCAGAGGCCGCCGACGAAGGCTTCGTACTGGTCTTCACCCAGGATCAGGCCCACACTGTCGTGGATCATGTCGGGCTGCACGGGGTAACCGCACGCGATAGCCAGCGCCGCGCATTCCGATATCCACGAGTCATATTCCCGGCGCGTCACGTAGGTGCGCATGGATCATTCGTCTCCTTTGCTGTCGATCTCACGTCACGGTCAGCCTTTGAGCGCCCCGGCCGTCAAGCCGCGGACGAACTTGTCTTGGAAGATCATGTAAAACAACAGCGGCACGGCGACCGCGATCGAGAGCGCCGCCGTCAGCATGCCCCAATCGGTGCGATACCGCCCCTGGAACAGCATTAGCCCCAATGGGATCGTGCTCATGACATCGCTCTGTAGGTAAAGCAGGGGGTAGATGAAATCGTTCCACACCCAGACGAAGTAGAAGATCGCCACTGTCGCCAGCGCCGGCTTGGCCAGCGGCAGGGCGATACGCCAGAAGACATCGAACGAACTTGCACCATCCACTTTGGCCGCATCTTCGATTTCCTGTGGCAGCGAGCGGAAGAACGTGGCCAAGATGAAGATGCCGATCGGGCTCCAGCTCAGATAGGTCAAGATCAGCGCAAAGAAGCTGTTGATCAGCCCAAGCCTCGATACGATCAAGAACGATGGGATGATGACCGCTTGCGGCGGTACCATGATCCCGACCAGGAAGAAGATGAACAGGGCGCGGCTGCCGACGAACTTGAACCGGGCGAAGGCATACCCCGCGAGCGATGATACTGCCAGCACACTGAGCACCGAGGGCACCGTGACGATGACGCTGTTCAGGAAATAGAGATTGAAGTTGCCCGCATTCCAAGCCTTGATGTAATTGTCGAGGTTGATCCGCTCAGGCAGCGCGAACGGGTTTGCGAAGATCTGCCATTGGTCTTTGAGCGACGAGTAGAACATCCAGAAGAGCGGGTAGATGACGACCACGAACACGGCGATGAAGACCGCATAGGTTGCCAAACGACCGAGGATGCGCATTGCTGGCGATTGATTGCTCATGTTTCATGCTCCATCTCACGAGGCCGCATCAGGACTGGTCGCGATCGCGGGCGAACAGGCGAAGCTGCACCAGCGAAAGAGCCAAGGTCAAAAGCAGCAGGACGACGCCGATGGCCGATCCATAGCCCATCTTGTTGTAGCGGAAACCCTGGGTGTACATGTACGTCGTCAGGACTTCGGACGCGTAATTGGGGCCGCCCGCGGTCATGACGTAAACCAGGTCGAACAGCTTGAGCGAACCGATGCTGGTGAGGACGATGACCAGCGCGATCACCGGCCACAACACGGGCAGTGTGACGCGCCAAAGCGTCTGCCAGGGGGTCGCGCCGTCAATTTTGGCTGCGTCGTACAGTTCGGCATCGATCCCCTTCAGACCAGCGACGAACAGAAACATCGACAGGCCGAAGTTCTTCCAGATATCGACCACGATCACCGTCGGAAGCGCCGTAGCGGGGTCTCCAAGCCAGGGCCTTGCCCACTGGCCGAGGCCGATCTGTCGCAGCAGCGGGTTGACCAGCCCCAATTCGGGGCTGAGGATCAACATGAAGACGATGCCGACCACGACCAAGGAGGTGGTCGTCGGCACGAAAAACACGCCGCGGAAGAAGGTGGAGAATGGGAGATGCTGTTCGAGTAGAATGGCAAGCGTCAGCGCTACCGAGACGATGCCGACCACGCCGCCCAGGATAAAGTAGACGTTATGCGACAGTGCCATCCAGAAGACGCGATCTTGCGACAGCCTGATGTAGTTGTCCAATCCCGCCCATGTGATGTTGTTAAAGCTGATGCCTGTCCAATCGAAGAAGCTCAGCACCACCGATCCGAAAATGGGGATGACGAGAAAGACGACGTATGGCACCAGTGCAGGCAGGATGAACAGGTAGGGGACAAAGCGCATCAGCGGTGCACTCTGCTGGGATCGGCGCTGCACCCCGACTACAGACGGGCGGGCGGTTACCGATGGATACGGGCCGGCGCTTTCGCGTTCCATGAGTATGATCTTTCTTTCGTGCCGCGTGAGCACACACCT
>CAYTME010000081.1:6087-8419 GCA_964438415.1 uncultured Pleurocapsa sp.
CGACCTCGCGCACCGGCCCGAAGCGCTGCACCGTGTGCTCACGCACCCAGCGGTGTTTATTCGCAAACTTCCGGCAGCACGAGTGTCGGCTCGGTGGCTGCTGCTGCTGCTTCGACGTTCTGCATCCAGCTTTCCGCCGTGAGCTGACCGGTCAGCACTCCGACGCTGCCTGTCCAGATGGCATCTTCACCGACCTCGAACGGCGTGTTGTGCTCCAAGAATCCGATCGTGCCGGTGTTACCGTTGAGCTGCTGCTCGATGATCTGCAGCACCAGCGGCGGTGCGGTCTCTGGTGTGACGGCACCGATGACCGAGCTGATGCTGCCGGTGCGGCGCACGCCCTCTTGCGCGTTCTCGAGCTGGGTGATGAAGTCGATGAACATCAACGCTTCTTCCCGGTGGAGTTCCGCCCCGCGCCTCGAGATCGAGTAGCCGCCCAAGATCGCGGCCACTGCCTGCGTGCCCTCGGGGTCGGCACCATTCGGGAAGACCGGGAATTCATTCATCGCCAGTTCGAAGCCTGGGGGCATCTCGGCGCTGGCATCCGCGATGAACCACGAACCAGTGTGGAAGAATGCGGCGCGCCCGGCAAAGAAGAGGGCAGTCGCTGCGGGATAGTCATCGCTCGTCATGCCGGACGAGAAGTAGCCGTTTTGCGCTAGATCGATGTAGTACTGAGCCGCCTGGACGATGTCCGGGTCGGTCCAGGCATAGCCGCAGTTTCGCGCGACCAATTGGTTGACTTTTTCGGCACCGACCCAACGGACCAGCAGAGCGTAGAACCATTGTGATCCGGGCCAACCGAACTTATTGGCGAAGGCGATCGGGACGATCCCGTTCTGCTTGAGCTTCTCGAACGCGGCCAGATAATCGTCCCAAGTGACGAGCGCAGCCGGGTCGATGTCGTTGGCGCGCAGGAGCGCGGCGTTGTAATAGAGCTGCGTGCCGGTGGACACGCCGCCGGGCACTCCGTAGATGCGCCCATTGTACGTGACCGCATCCTCAGAGCCGGGGACGAACCGCCCACCGTTGACCTCGAACCAGTCGGTGATGTCTTCCACCTCGCCGGGAATGACGAACTGGAAGAGATTGTTGTTTGCCTCATGCTGGAAGATGTCAGGCGGATCACCGCTGGCGAAGGCCGTGCGCAGCACCGTGAAGAATTGTTCGTTTTCGATCGTCCGGTGGGTCACACGGATGCCCGGATGCGCCTCATTGAACGCCGCTACCAGGTCATCGCCCAACGACTTCCACGGATCGGCGGACCATTCGGTCCAAAAGGAGAGTTCGACGACATCTTGGGCGAGCAGCGTGGAGGGCAGGACGAACGCGATGAGCGCGATCGTCAACAACAGGAACTTCTTTCGCATGGTTGAATCTCCAAAAAACTTCTAGAATACAAAGCGCGAATCAGATTGTGAGGCCCTGAGAATCGATCTCAATGCCTGTGTTCCTCCTTCCCGCACGATGCTGCCATGGGCACAATCGGCATCATAACGAGCGGTATTTTTGAGAGTAGTTTTTCATCTGAAATGAAGCAAGGGCTTTGAGCGGACATGCATGGGACATATTGAGGACACCGGCAGCAGCTTCGATGACTTCGAACTCCACTTGAAAGAGACGCTGGCAAATCTATACAACCCGCTCTTTGCGCCAGTGCCGATCGTCTGGTCGGTGTTAGGCTGTGACCCGGCCCACGGTGTCGAGTGTCTGTGGCAGACGATCCTAATCGGTATCGAGGCGCTCAAGCCGAAGTCCGAAATCCCTGTCGAGGCGCGTGGTTGGCGCTACTATCACCTGCTGTCTCTGCGTTACGCCAAGCAGGTCACGCAGGAACAGGTCGCCGAGCAGCTTGGCATCACGGCTCGTCATTTGAGACGCGAACAGCAGAGCGCGGTTCGCCTGCTGGCGCGCTGGTTGTGGGGGCAGCGCACATCGGTCGCGCAGACCGAGCACTACCCAGAGTCTGCCGAGCAGGTCGCTGTCGCAGAAGCGGTGAGCGATCAGGCTTGGCGCTCCCAAATCAGGCGCGAATTGGAGGCGCTGCAGCATACGGCGCCCGGTGCTGTGAGCCTGCTCATGGAACGTGTGACCCGCGTGTTGGACTTGAGTCGACATCGGCTCAATGAACGACGTATCGTGCCGGACGTGCGAAGCGGCCGGGACGATGTACTGGTCGAGGTGCATCCGTCGATACTGAATCAAATCATACTCGGGTGTATCGAGTCGCTGACCCAGGCCGGCTCCGACACGGCGCTGCTGGTCATGACGAAGCCGACGGAGCACACCGTGCTGCTGCGGCTCAGCATTCGTGTTCCACAGCCTAAACAGG
>CAYTME010000081.1:8478-15956 GCA_964438415.1 uncultured Pleurocapsa sp.
AACCGTTCGTAGGCGAGTCCCAGATCGGCATTGAACTTGATTTGCCGGTCGCGCAGCCGCAGACCGTCTTCGTCGTGGACGATAATCCGGACTTGGTGCATTTCTACCGGCGCTACACGACCAACACCCGCTATCGCATCGTCAGTCTGGAGGATGACGACGATATCCTCGGACAGATCGCGCGCGTCAAGCCGGACATCATCGTGCTCGATGTCATGCTTCCTGATCTCGATGGATGGGAGCTTCTGACTCTGCTTAAGCGCAGTGATGCCGCCCGTTCGATCCCGGTGATCGTCTGTTCTGTGACCCAGGGCGGCGAGTTGGCGGCGTCGCTCGGTGCGGCACTGTACGTCCAGAAGCCGGTCGGTCGGCGCGAATTCATCGATGCACTCGATCTCGTCTCAGGTCGGCACTAACATGACCTGTGAAAAGGCGAGCGCGCAGCGTAAGAAGGTATCGACGCTCAATCCGTTCTGCATGGTCGCGATGAGCGGCGATAGGCTCGATCCCGGCGGCGCGATGTCCTGCGCGGATACGATGTAGGTGGCGATCGACCGGATCTGAGGGTCTTTCGCCTTCAGGGCAAGAATCTCCCAGCCGTCTAAATGGGGCAGGCTTAGATCGAGCAGCACGAGATCCGGCATGAGGTGCCGCATCCGCTCAAGCACATCTGCGCCATCCGCGACCGTCTCGATCGTGAGGGCGGGGTCGAAGGTGAGCAGCAAGCGTGTGAGCAGCTCTTGCACATCGCGGTTGTCGTCTACGATCAGGATTTTTCGGATCGGTCGCTCTAAACCCTTGATCGCTCCGACGAGCTTGTCGGCTGTGACGGGCTTGCTGAGAAAACCCATCGCGTCAGCTTCGAGCACCCGTGCGAGAGGAGATGGATATGCACAGACGATGATGGGAGTGTCTGCGATCAGCCGCTGCGCCTGCTCAGCGGTCGGCAGCAGGTTTGCGGCGCTGTCCACGTTCACGATCAGCAGATGGGCGGGCACGCGCCGCAGCTCCTGTTCGGCTTCTTCCAGCGACTTGACGGTGACGATCTCGACATCCTGACCCAGCCGCGAAGCGATCGCATCGAGCGTTTTCGGTACGTCGTACACCATCACGCGTTCGCGATAGGGCGACTTCGGCGCAGCCAATGGTGTAATGCGCTGCTGCCAGATCCATTCCTCGTTGAGCCAGCGGCGCGGCGTTGGTTCGGCATGTGCCGGCGGCGAAATCGGAATCTGGACGAAGAATGTGGTCCCACGACCGGGCGTGCTCTCTAACCAGATGCGCCCATGATGCAGCTCCACAAACTGACGGCTGATGCTCAATCCCAGACCTGAGCCTCCCCCGTTGGAGGGGCGGCTGCTCTGGACGAAGGGTTCGAAGATCAGCTCGGACTCCTCGGGCGCGATGCCTGGCCCGGTATCGGCGACACTCATGATGACGTCATTTCCGTTGCGCGTGAGGCGGATCGTCACCCCGCCTTTTTCGGTGAACCGCGCGGCATTGCTGACTAGGTTGAGGAGCACCTGCCGGATCCGCGTGCGATCGCAGTTGACCGGCGGCACCTTTGGGTCGCAATCGACCGTTAAATAGAGCATCTTCTTGTCGACCAGCGGTCGGACGATGGCGACCACAGTGTCGATATCCTCGCTCAGGTTCACCCACGCGCGGTGGATGGTGAGCTGTCCGGCTTCGATTTGGCCGAGACTGAGGACATCTTCCACAAGATGAGCTAAGTGCTGGCAGTTTCGTTGGACGATCTTGAGATCGTCTAAAAGGGAGTTCGGCAGCTTTTCACCGTAGATCTCGGGCGTTTCGATAAGCAGATCGGCCAGGCCTATGATCATGTTGAGTGGGGTTCGAAACTCATGGCTGACTTTGGCGACGAACAGCGCTTTCGCTTTTCGCGCTGTGTCGGCTTCTTGGCGTAGGAGCTGCAGCCGTTCATTCAGGAGTGTCAATTCTCGATTGATGTGAACCAGATCGTCACGGGCGGCTTGGAGTTCTGCCTTGCGGTCGCGCGACTCTTCGAGCAGGTGTCTGGCCTGCTCGTAATGCTCCAGCGCCCAACTGGTAATGCGATGCATCGGACGGTAGATCGCGTACATCAGGCCGACCGTTGTCCACATAGCGACGAGTGCGAAGACGGGTGCCGCATCTCCCAATGGGCTTATCGTCAAACGCGGCCAAACCAGGATCAGCGCACTTCCAAGGCTCGCGGTCAGCGCCGCCGCGCGCAGACTGTTCAAAGCGCGCGCCAATACGATCGGCACGGTGAGCAGTGCCCAAAACCCCGGTTCTTGCAGCCAGCCGATCCCAAGCGTGACGAGCATGATCGCGCTCAACGGCAGCAGCCAGCGGCCGGCTGAAGGCCGCCAATCGTTGGTGACCCACGCGAGCGCCGCACCCGTGTAGAAGAAGATCGTCAAGTAAAGCAGGCGAAGGCGGTCGGCCAAGGCAACCTGTGGATGCGCCAGCGCGACCAGCAGGACACCCATGCCGAACACCCAGCCGATGCCCCAGATGAGAGAAATGCGTAAAGTATCCTCAATTCCTCGATTGACGTGTCGATTTGCGAACATGCACCCAACCCGTCTGCCGCACCCGATCGATCTTCAGCAGCGCGCACCGAACCGGCGTCATGATGGCGCGAGTGGGCTGGACGACCGGACGCGAACACCCGCACGATTCTGCGCGATATCCAGCGCGTTCAGCCGAGCGCGCTGTCGTGACGGACGGCTCGGATCAGCGTCTCGTCGGCGACCCACTCGCTTTGATGGTCGGGAGGTACGACTAAGAATTCGTCATCTGCCCATCGGCCTTCGATCAACAGTTCCAACAGCCGGAGATCGCCTTTCATCGGCTCAAACAACCAGTTCTCGCGAGCCGCCTTTTCTTGCGCCATGCGCTCCCAGCGTTCGGCGCTGCCCAGTCCCGTATCGATGAGGGGCACCGCATCTTGGCCGACTAGCAGATAGACGAATACCATGCGTGCTGCGCCGAAGCGGCACTTGATCTGATGAACGCCGGCGGCGACTCCCATCGAGAGTACCTCCCTCTTCAGACTTCCAGTATAGACGATTTTGACTCCGGATAATCGGGCGGGGTATCCTGCGGCTGGGTGCTTTTGACGCCCAAACCGCTATCGATCTCAGGGATGCGGCCAGTCCGTGGGCCTCTGTGCTGAACGGCTCGGTCTTTCGCGGCGCGCTTGGCCTCACAAATGGGCTGGTGATCACGCGCCTGCGCGTCAATCCATTTATCGCGACGTTGGGCATGATGACGGTGGCGCACGGTCTCACCGAGCTGCTTGCCTCCGGTCTGCAAGGGACGATCGCCAGTAACGTGCCGCTCTGCGACGAAGGTGTATCGTTTCTAGGCAGCGGCTATCTTCTGCAGGATACGTTCCTTGCGCGCGGCATCCCCTTCCCGGTCATCCTCATGGTGATCTTGGTGATCCTGTTCACGCTTTTTCTGCGCTATACCGTGCTTGGGCGCCAAATCTACGCCGTCGGAACCAACGAAATGGCCGCTCGGCTGTCCGGCGTGTCAGCCAGCCAGGATCTTTTCCCCGTAGGCACGAGGCCTGCCTCGTTCTCCCACGGGCGATCTGGTCTGCCTGCGCCGGCGAGTGAACGCGTCGGCTGCGAGGCCGCTTGTCCACTGAAGGGACGAGGAAAACCATCCGCAAAGGCCGGAGCGCCTTCAGCGTGCTTGCGCACCCCAGTCGAGCCGCTTGAGCGCTCGGCGAGGCGGATGCGTCCCGAGATCCGTATGCATCCTTAAGCGGCGGTGTCTTGCGTTCGGCGCGTCTGGGTTGTATGCTCGATTTGGGTTTGTAAACCTGATCCGACCGTGCTACCAACATTTGAGCGGCCTATATGACCTGGCGTCTGCAACTGCCACAACCGCTGATCCGCCGCATCGATCTGCTCGCTGGCAGCAGCAGCGTGGTCGCCATCTGGACGCAGCCCGATCGGGTGCATTATTACGATCAGCGCAGCGCCAAAGCGCTCGGCGAGCGCGTGATCGACAAAATGACCGCCATCGAGCGCAGCGACCCGCGCTGGCGTAAGTTCTTGGAGGAGCTGCGCGCGCCCAACGGGGCGTATCTGCCGCTGGTGCAGACCACCAACCTGACCGTGTATTCCTCTGATGACGGCACATTACATCTTTACCAGCTCGCGGACGACAGCCTCTTGATCGACAGTGGCAGCAAAGAGGCACGTCTCGAAACTGAGGACGGTGTGCGCTTGATCAGCGTCGATCTCGACCGGCAGCTCGGCTTGATCGCGGGGTTGGACGCGCTGGGCAAACTCCATCTCTACCAGCAGCGAATGTACATCGGCATTTGTGAGACCGGTCTGTCGATGGAAGGTGAGTTCACGCCCGCTGTGCTGACCTCCAGCGGTGGCAAAACGACCGTGGCAGTCGATAGTGTTCAGATCGTCACGTTCGATGCGGTGGGTAAAGTGCGCAAACGGCTTGAACTGCATTACCCGCTGGCGGCGGTCGCCCTTTCGCCAGACGGCCGCCTGCTGATCACCGCCGACGCCGATACTGGCGTGCTGCGTCTGTACGATGCCGACAGTCTGCTGCCGACTCATCAACGTTTCGCCATCGATCTGGCTGCTGATGCGCGCCGTCTGAATGCCGCCGCTGGTGGTCAGATACCGACCGTTGTGCCCAGCGTCCTTTCAGTGAACAATCGAGGCGTGATCGCGTTCGGCTTGGGCGGGCTGTTGTGCGTGACCAGTATGAGCCGGATGAAGGCGCTGCCCGCTTCGACGCGCAGCTAATGGACACAAGCGGTCGCGATATGTTTCAACCTCCTCACTGCGGTCTCTTCTTTGGCCCCGATCAAATCCGTTTGGTTCGCAAACACCGCGAGCGCCCGCCATTCCAAAGCGCGCGGGGGCAGCTCACGAGCATCGCTGCAGCGGGGCTGTGGGCGGCCCAGCGCGACGGCCTGCTCTACCGCTTCGATGAGAATGTCAGCGCCGGTCGGATGGCCGCTGCCGAACTGGAGCGAGCGCTGGAGCGGGACGACTGGCAGCGCTCCGGCGATCTCGATGCGCTGGGGGAGACGGTCATCGCTGCGCAGGTCTTCGAGCTGGTGCGCGATCACCCCGATCTCGCGCCACAGGCGCATGCGCGACTGTGCAGCCTGTTCGCCGAGCGCATGGATCAGCTCGACCGGTATGCGCTGGAACGCACGTATATCGAGCAGTTGTGGCTGGCGCTTGTCCGCATGGCGCTCGGCGTTGTGCTCGAACGCGAAACCTGGCTGCATGACGGCGCAGCGGTGTTCCAGCGGGCTATCGCCGAGGATGTCCACCCACGGGGGCATGTCATCCCCGCAGTTGCCACCGGCGACGGCACGAGCATGGAACACACGCTGCTGGCGGTCGAAGCGCTGGTGCTGATGGCAGCCGCAGCTCGGCAGACGGGCCTCGATTTGTGGTCATATCAAGTTCGCGGTGTGTCGGTGCTGACCGCGGCGCTGTACCCGATCTACTACTTCTACGTCACCGATAAGTGGACATGGGATGCGCTGACGCCGGAGCAGGTCCAGTCGTCGTTTCGCCGGCACGGCGGCTATCTGGAGATCGTCAATCAACAAGCGCAGCCGCGCGATTTCAAGCCCCTGCTCGAAGACCTGCGCCCGATTTACGATCCGTACGCGGGCGGCGTCACCACGTTGACGCACGGGCTGCCGCTCAAACGCGGTTTGTTCGGGTAGAATAGGCGCACCAACGACCAATCAGCTCAGCACGCGCGTGAAAGGCGACGACGATGCCGCAGTATCAGATCGTTTCGAACGATATCCTCGATCAGTTGACCTCCATTCTAGGGCGCGAAGCGGTCAGCACGGCGCAGGCCGATCTCGAACTGCACGCGCGCGACCAATCGCAGCACGCAGCGCATCCAGCGGAGGTGGTCGTCTTCCCGACCGAGGCGGAACAGGTCGCCGCTGTGCTGCGGCTGGCAAATGAGCACTGCATCCCGGTGACGCCGTGGGGCGTTGGCACCGGGCTGGAGGGCAGCGCCATCCCGCTTCTGGGCGGCATTCAGGTTTCGTTCGAACGCATGGCGCGCATCCTCGAAGTTCATGCCGACGATTTTCAGGTGACCGTGCAGCCGGGCATCGGCCACAAAGACTTAAATGCCGAGCTGGCGCGCTTCGGCTTGTTTTTCCCGCCGGATCCGGGTGCGAACGCGACCATCGGCGGGATGCTGGCGTGCAATGCGGCTGGCATCCGCACGGTCAAATATGGCGCGAGCAAAGACAATGTGCTGCGGATGCAGGTCGCGCTGGCCGACGGGCGGTTGATCCGCGTTGGCTCGCGCTCGGTCAAGCAGTCATCGGGCTACGATCTGCTGCACTTGTTCGTCGGCAGCGAAGGGACGCTCGGCCTGATCACCGAGGCGACGCTCAAGCTGGTGCCGATCGCGGCGCATATGAGTGCGGTCGTCGCGGCATTTCCGACAGTTGAGCGCGCCATCGAGACGGTCGTCGCCGTGCGCGGCAGCGGCCTCGACCCAGCGGCGCTCGAATTTGTCGATGCGGCCCACGCCGTCATGCTCAGTCAGAGCGACGGCGTCGAGCTGACGCCGCACCCGACGCTCTTCATGGAATTCCACGCCGCGCACGAGGCTGCGCTCGATTACGGCATCGAGATGGTGCGCGAGATCTGCGAGGAGATGGGCGCGGTCAGCTTCCGCGCGACGACCGATAACGCCGAACGCAAACGGCTGTGGCACGCGCGCCATCATTCGTATGAGATCATGGTGCGGATGCATTCGGATCGGCAGTTCTTCATCATGGATGTCGCCGTGCCGATCAGCGCCTACCCGGAGCTGATCGCGTACGTCGAGCAGCTCAAGGCTGAACGCGGCATCACGGCGTACATGATCGGCCATGCGGGCGATGGCAATGTGCATGTCGAGTTTCCGTACACGCCGGGCGAGAGCTACGAGAAGGCCATGCAGGCCAATCATGACATTGTGCTCAAGGCGCTCGAACTGGGGGGGACGGCGACGGGCGAGCACGGCGTTGGCTTGGGCAAAGCAAAGTACATGCCGATCGAGCATGGTGAGGCGCTCGCGGTCATGCGCGCGCTCAAGCACACGCTCGATCCGAACGGCATCCTCAACCCCGGCAAGATCTTCCCGGCCTGAAATGGGTACCGGCGAGACGTTCGCCTCGCCGGTTCGTTCATATTTAGCTTTGCGCTCGGAGTCAGCGTTTGAGCACGGCCTGGCCGATGAAGAGCAGGATGACCGCACCGACGACCGCGATCACGAGGTTGATCAGCAGTCGCTCGATGCCCGATGTATCGGCCGTCGTCCCCGGTCCCAGGCCGAGGAAGCCCGCGACCAGGCCGCCGATGGCCGAGCCGGCCAGGCCCAGGATGATGTCCTGGATGAGCGGCGCGTTTTGGCGACGCATGATGGTACGGGCGGCCGCGCCTGCGACC
>CAYTME010000082.1:0-2886 GCA_964438415.1 uncultured Pleurocapsa sp.
TTGAACTCCTCGAACTCGTGCTTACGCACGGCTTCGCGCACGCGCTGGGTGATGACCTGTTTGGCCGTTTGCGCGGCGATGCGACCGTATTTCTTCATCGAGCCTTCGACCATGACCATGACCAGGTCGCCCAGCTCACATTCTGGATCGTAGAAGCGCGCCTTCTCCAGCTCGACCTCGGTGCGGTTATCTTGGACTTCTTCGACGACTTCTTTTTCGCCAAACGTGCGCGCGCGTCCGGTGTTGGGGTCGATATGCGCCTCAATCTGCTGCGAACTGCCAATGCCCGCGTCGCGCCGGTAGGCCGAGATCAGCGCATTGCTGAGCGCCTCCAGCACAGTTTCGCGCGGAAGCTGACGCAGATCCGCAATTTCATTGAATGCGACCTCAAATTCGCTTCTCATGAGATTTCACACACACTCCCGAATGCAGGTAACTGGGGGATGGTCAGCAAGAAGAGAGAAGACGCAGTGCGCGCCACCGCCGCTTTATACAAGAAAAAGTGGGGGCCGCCCACTTCTTCCGACGCTTAAAAGAATATCACAACTTGTGCAGTTTGTCTACAGTTGTGATCCATGGGAGTGCTGAATCTTGAGGATATGGATCGCATTCTCCTGCTGAGAATTACCTGTCGTATCCGCGTTATTCAGCACTCCCTGATCCATGGGTGCATCCAGAAAAGGGGGCAGACGCTGCATGAGTCGGGACGACACACGGGTTGTCCCCGACACAATTGAAAGGTTCATAGGGGCGAACCTACGTGTTCGTATCCCCAAAATCCGAAAACCCCTATTCGATGCCCTGCTCGATCTCGAACATCCAGCGTTCGAGCGTATCCGCCTGCGGCAGGCCGCGATTCTCGAAGAACCAGTAGGCTTCTTCGACCGCGCCGTAGTCGCGCTGGAGATAGCCGCCGCTGGCGCGCAGATAGATGTAGCCGACCTCATCCCAAAACTGCCCGCGCAGCTCGCCGACGCAGGTGAATGAGTTGAAAGCCGCCTCTGGGTCGTCGGCGGCGGCCTGTGCCACGCCGAGATTGTACAGGTGGATCGCCAAGCTGACGGCATCATCGGCGGCATCACTGGCCAGCTCAGCGACCTCGAAAGCCTCCGCGGCCAGCGCCGGCTCGTCCATCGAGAGCAGCAGCAGCCCGGCTGCCCCGTGGATATCGGCGGTCAGCCCCAGGTCGTCGATCTCGATACCGTCGAGCTGCTCGAAGGCGCGCCAGTGATCGCCCTCATTGAAGGCGTCACAGGCGGCGGACAGCGCCTCGGCTGGCTCTGTGCCTTGAGCGCGCTCAGCCAGCGCGCACGGACCGCCCCGCCAGGCGCGCCAGTCGGGCAGCAGCATATCTTCGGGCGTCTCCAAGATGGGCACGAGCGCCGCATCATCGACCGGCACCTCGCCCGGCTCTGAGAGGACGCGCACGCGGAACTCGCGTGTATCGACCTGGGTGCTGTTTTCGCCATTGGCTTGGTTGGCGCTGACGCTGATCTCGGCGCGCACGGAGAAGCTGCCCTTGAACTGGGCGTAGAGTCCCGTGCCGATCGTGCTCCGATTATAACTGGGGACGCGGTCGGTCACGAGCGGGTGCTCGGTTCGATCGTAGAGCTGCCACTCCTCGCTTTCGTCGGCGCGCGTGTAGACATTGAGCCGCACGAAGGCGGCGCTCTGCAGCGCGGAGAACCAGGTGACATCGTATTCGACCGGCATCCAGAGCTGATGATACTGGAGCAAGAAGGTCTTTTCCGGCAGATCGTGGGTGAACAAGATCGCGCGCGGCTGCGGCGCTTCGCCGAACACGATCACCGGCTCGGCGAGCAGGCGCGTCACGCCGCTGCCCGTATTGTAGATGCGCCACCAGGGGCGGCCGGTCGGCGTCGGCTGTGGTTGTTCAGCGATCTCGATGCGAATGCCGCAGCCGCTGAGTGCGATGAGGAGCAGGATCAAACTGGCGATGCGGGACATGAAGCATGACATCCTTGCACGTATCTGCGGCAATTGAACCACAAACCGGCGCATGAGACAAAGACAAAGGGGCAGCTCAGGCGCGGCGGATTTCTCCTCTGGTCTGATGTGGAGTGGGCGTTCATAATGAGTGGTCGTGGTGCCCCAGCAGGGCGCACCTGCATAGTGCGCATTCCGAGACGTGAAACCTTGAGCTACGCAACCACCACCCACTTATATCGACTCGACCCCAACCAGCCCGATCCGGCGGTGCTGGCGCTGGCGGCGGACATGCTGCGGCGCGGCGGGCTGGTCGCCTTTCCGACCGAGACCGTCTACGGCCTAGGGGCGAACGCGCTCGATACTGAGGCGGTCGCGCGCATCTTCGCCGCCAAAGGCCGCCCTGCCAGCGATCCGATCATCGTCCACATCCACGAGTGCGCGCAGCTTGCGCTGGTCGCAGATGAGCCGCCGCCGCTGGCCGGCATCCTGGCGGAGGCTTTTTGGCCTGGCCCACTCACGCTCGTGCTGCGGCGCAGCGACCGGGTTCCGCCAATCGTCTCGTCGGGGCTGCCGTCTGTCGCTGTGCGCATGCCCGCCGGCACCGTCGCGCGGGCGCTGCTGCGCGCCGCCGGGCTGCCGATCGCCGCGCCGAGTGCCAACACGTTCAGCCGGCCAAGTGCCACGACAGCAGCGCACGTTCTCGAAGACCTGAACGGTCGTGTCGATATTATCCTCGACGCTGGGCCGACCCCGATCGGCATCGAGTCGACGGTGCTCGACTTGACCGGTGAGACGCCGACCGTGCTGCGCCCTGGCGGCGTGCCGGTTGAGGCGCTGCGCGCATACGCACCGGTTGCCCTGAGCGAGCGTCTGATCGCGCTTGAGGAGGGCGAAGCTGCGCCTGCGCCGGGGATGCTGCTGCGCCACTACGCGCCG
>CAYTME010000082.1:2896-6957 GCA_964438415.1 uncultured Pleurocapsa sp.
CACCTCTGACGCTGTTCGATGCAGCGCCAGCCGCCGCCGTCGCCGCTATGCGCGCGCACGCCGAGATGGCCATCGCCAGCGGGCAGCGCATCGGCCTGCTGATCGTGGATGAAGACCGTCCAGCTTTCGTCGATCTTGATGTCCAGATCGAGACGCTCGGTTCCGCGGGCGATTTGGCGCAGGTCAGCGCGCGGCTGTTCGCCGGCCTGCGCGCGTTGGATGCGGCGGGCGTCGATGCCATCTTTGCGCGCACGCCCGGCAGCGCCGGCCTAGGCGCAGCCATCCGCGACCGCCTGCAGCGCGCCGCCGAGGGACGGGTGGTGACGAGTACGGCATAGGTCTGATGGAGGAGCGCTGCGTAACCTAAATGCTTCATGCCGGACGTTCTTATATAGAGTTCGATCGCATAAGTAGTCGAAGTGGAGCATCGAGGATATGTGGCGACTGCTGTTCGCATTCTGCATCTTGGCACTCTCTTTCGAACGCATCACGCCCGCTCACAGTCAGCAGACCTGCACACCGTTAGTCGAGACCGCACTACAGATCGTGTCATCGGCATGTGAGCGGCTTGGGCGCAACCAAGCGTGTCATGGCAGCCTGCTCGTCGACGCGGAACCGCGCCAGCCAGATGACTCGTTTCGGTTTGAATTGGGCGATCTCGTCGAACTGACGCGCGTGTCCGCGATCGAGACCAGTCCGCTTGACCTACTGAAAGAGCAGTGGGGGATAGCGGTGCTGCGAGTACAGGCCAATCTGCCGGATGCGCTGCCGGGTCAGAACGCGCTCTTTGTTTTGTTTGGCAGCGCGCGCATGGAGGACATGCGCGGACGTGATGACGCCCCACCGATGCAGGCCTTCCGCCTTGTCACGGGGCTGGCGGGCACCCGCTGCGAGGAGCCGCCGCTCGACGGTCTGCTCATTCGCACCCCAACCGGGATGCGTATGCATTTCACGATGAATGGCGTCGAGCTGCGCGTCGGCTCGACGATCTTTGTCTCCGCCGTGCCGCGAGAGAGTCTCACCGTCGCAACGCTGGAGGGAGAGGTCGAGCTGCGCACGCATGACCGCGCGCTGCTGGTGCCCGCGGGGTTGCAAGCCGAAGTCCCGCTCAATGATGATGCAGAGCCAGTAGGTGGGCCGGGAAATCTGATCCCGATACCCGAAGATCTGACTGAGCGTCTGCCGCTGTCGCTGTTGGCGACCCTTTGGCAGTCGAACGCTGGCGCTGTGGTGCTGCCGGCGTCGAGCTTGCCCACCATGGCTGCGCCGGTCGTGCTGCCGCAGCCAGTCATTCAACTGACCGGCCAGCCGCCAATTCAGCTCCCCGCTTTGCCACCGATAGGCGGTGGTAATGACAATAGTGACGACGATGACGATAATGACAACGGCAGCGGTTGATCTGGTCGCCGCTGCGGTCTAAGAAGCCGTTGAACAAACGAAGGCGGGCGACGTAACCGCCATGTCGTCGGGTAAGCTGTGATAGCGCGTTCTCAGCACCTTCGGTCTAGTGCCGAAGGTGCTGACGTTCAAGATCGTCCATTTACATCTTTCGGAGCGCACTAGTAATAACTGTACGCTCTTGACACAATCCCACAGCGCATTCAGACATCGGTTGAGCTATGATAAAGGCCATCGACGGAAAAGGACCCTTTCCACTCGCACATCTCACGATCGAACCTGTCGAGCAGCGCGGTGGATGTTCCCAGGTCTATCGTGTCGTGATCGGTGGCTCTTATGCGTACAAAGGCTCTGAGTTGGATCATCGGTGTACTGCTCTTGGCGGCGGCGCTGCCCGCCGGCGCGCAGAGGCAGTGCGATGCCATCGTGCAGCAGGCGCTGCTGCTGGTCGACGCCACCTGTGCGCCGACCGGACGCAACCAGGCCTGTCACGGCTACCTGCGCGTCGATGCCGATCCACAGCCGATGATCGATCGTTTCCGCTTCGCGCTGGGCGACATCGTCGATGTCGCGGACATCGCCGCGCTGCGCACGTCGCCTTTGAATGAGGAACGCGGCGAGTGGGGTGTGGCGCTGCTGCGCTTGCAGGCCAATCTACCCGATGTCCTGCCGGGGACGAACACCACATTCCTCATCTTCGGCGGCGCGCAGGTCGACCAGATCGACGCGCAGACCATGCAGGCATTCCGCTTGGAGACTGGCGTCTTCGGCACGCGCTGCGAGTCTGTCCCGCCGGATGGGCTGCTGCTCGAAAGCCCCTACGGCTTCTCGAATGTCCACTTCACCGTCAACGGCGTCGATTTCACCCTAAGGGCAGCCGCAGCATTTGTTCAAGCGACACCCGGTGACGCGCTCACCGTCCGTGTGCTCGATGGAACGGTCACCCTGGCCGCCTATGAAACTGCGCAGACCGCCCGCCGAGGTGAGATGCTGCGCGTGCCCATGAACGAGGCGCTGACACCTGCCGGCCCAGTCGAAGCGCCGGTCGCCTACGAGCTTTCGCTCGTCGGGCGGCTGCCGCTCGCGCTGCTTGACCGCGCGCTAACGCCCGCCGGAGCACGCGCTGAGACCGCTGGCGATGCCGCAGCCATGCTCACCGGTGTGACGACGGAAGCTGCCGGCGCGGCCAATCCATCGCCCTCGAACACCGCTGCTGCGCCAGCGACCGCCACGCCAGCCGGCGGGCCGCCGCAGCTCGGTGATCAGGCCGGGCAAAGCGGTAACGTCTTCACGGGCAACTGCGGGCAGGGGGCGGGTGTCGGCGTCGGCAGAGGCTGCTCCAACGACGGCGGGCAGCCGCAGCCGCCTGGGCACGGAGGAGACAACCCGGGTCACGGCGGTGAACCGCCAGGACGTGGGCGCAGAGGCTGAAACGCAGGCCGCGTCTGCCTTGCGGCTCAGTCGATCTGTTCGCTTAGGCGGTAGCCGATGCCGCGCACGTTGACGATCAGATCTTCGTCCTGACCGCTCTGCTTCAGCTTGCGCCGCAGATTGCTCACGTGCGGGCGGATCACTTCGCGCGCTTCGGCCTCATCGACCGCGTAGCCGCGCACTTCGCGCACCAGCTCGTGGCACGAGACAACGCGCCCTCGGTGCGCCGCCAGATAGAGCAGCAGATCGAATTCGGTCGGCGTCAGGTTGATGCTGCGATCGTTGATCGAAATCTGGTAGCGTCCGGGGTAAATTGTGAGTGGGCCGAGCTGCATGACCGAGCTGAGCGTCGACTCGGCACCGTTTTCGACCATCGACAGTTTGTCGTCCAGGCGTTCGGCGCTGTAGTTGGGGGTGCCAGCCGGTTCGGCATCGCTGCGGCGCAGCGCGCTCACGTTGCTGCGGATGGCGTCGAGCAGCGCACGGCGGCGGCGCAGATTGCGCGCCCGTTCGACCCCGCGCGAGACGCATTGGCGGATGTCCTGGCTGGAGCTGGGTTTGATCAGATAGTCATGCGCGCCCAGGCGCAGCGCCTCGACCGCCGTCGATAGACTGGGGTAGGCGGTCATTAAGACGACGATCGTCTCGGCATCGATATCTTTGATCCGGCGCACCAGCTCGACTCCATCGAGTCCCTGCGGCATGCGGATATCGGTCAGCACCAGGTCGAAAGACTGGCGCATCATGATATCCAGCGCCTCTTCACCGCTCGCCGCTTCCGTGACTTGATAACCGACTCGCTGAAGTGTTTTGCTTACCGAATAACGAATTGCTGCTTCATCATCCACGACCAGCACATGGGTCGCTTCATTGGTTTCCATCGAGGGCATCTCCTCTTTTTTCCCGCCGTCTGTGTCAGCGTTGCCGATCTCTGAATAAAGATTGCCAGCCTTCCAACTTCGGCAAGCTTATACGAGCCTGAATTAAGAATATATTGATTGTCGCGCTTTGGCAACACCGCATAACGAAGTTATTTCATTGAGATGCCTAGATTGCGAAACCGTTACATTTCGACCGAGAAGAAGACCTCTTGCGCATCCGAGCGCGGCAGCTCGCTGAAAAGCGCGCTGACTGGCCAGCGTTCGCCCCAGATGATGGCGGCGATCTCGCTGTCGATCGCGATCAAGGGGACGTGGTCGCGCAGCGCGCGCGGCAGCTTGCGGTCGATCATC
>CAYTME010000082.1:7003-12531 GCA_964438415.1 uncultured Pleurocapsa sp.
GCGCGTGCGCAGCACGACCTGTCCGCCGATCGGCATGACCAGGTGGGCGGCGTACCGCTGCACTGCGTCGAGATCGGCGCGCAGCGACCAGCCCACATCTGGCGCGGCTGTCAGACCGGGGATCGTCACCGCCAGCGCGCTGCCCGCTGGCAAGGTGATCGGAACGACAGCGGCCGCGGCTGGGTCGGCGCGTTCGATATAGGTCGTTGTGTAATCGACGCGCAGATGCCATCCGCCCTCGATCTGCACGACCTTGCCGACGCGCCCGCTCGCCGCCGCCTCACAGCAGGCCAGGATATGCTCAAATGGGATCGTGCTGCGCGGCGCAGCCCGGCGCAGCGCCGCGGCCATGATGCGCAGTTGAAACGCCTGTGGCAGCTCAGCGAACTGCCGGCGTTCGATCTGGGCGCGCTGTCCATCCCAGTAAAAGCCCTCACCGACGCGCTGCGCGATCTGTTCGGCGAAATAGGCCTCGTCGATCTGGGCGAGCGCGGCGATCTGGACGAGATGCGTCGTCAGCGCGGGAAAGCGGCGCAGGATCGTCTGGCGGATGTCGTTGCGCAGCGTTGTCGCTTGACGGTTGGTCGCGTCGTCGCGGGGGGTGAGCTGGCGTTCAGCGGCGTACTGTTCGATCTGGCGGCGGCGCACATCGAGCAGCGGGCGGATCAGGTGCAGGCCGGGCGCGTCTGCCTCTGGCAGGGGCGCGCTCATGCGCATGCCGGTCAGACCGCGCACAGCAGTGCCGCGGATGAGCCGCATCAAGATCGTCTCCGCCTGGTCGTCGGCATGATGCGCGGTCGCAACCGCCTGCGCCCCGACTGCGCGCGCGGCCTGCGCGAGGAACTCATAGCGGGCACGGCGAGCCGCCGTCTCAACGCCCAGCTTATGCGTCTGCATGATGGCGGGGACATCGCGCCTGCCGGTCGTGCACGTCAGCCCCAGTCGTGCTGCCTCGGCGGCGGTGAACGCAGAGTCGTCCGCCCCCGCCTGCCCGCGCAGGCCGTGGTCGAGCGTGGCGACGTGCAGCGCGCAGCCGAGCCGGGGAGACAGCGCGTGCAGGATGTGCAGCAGGACGAGCGAGTCGACCCCGCCAGAGACGGCGATGATCACCGTCTCTCCTGGCTCGATCAGGTGATGCCGGCGGATGGTGTGCAGCACATGCGCTTCGAGCGGATGCAGGCGCGGCACGATTACGCGGCCATCATCTAGCTGGTCTTGTGATCCGGCGACATGTCACCTGGCTCGAAGCCGAGGTCTTCCGGCGGACGCACAGTGAACATGTAGCCGACCCCGCGCTCAGTGCGAATGTAATGCGGATGATGCGAGTCGGTCTCCAACTTACGGCGCAGACGGTGCATGTGGACGCGCAGCGTGTCTTCGTAGACTTCCTCTGACGGCCAAACGCGGGCGATCAGCATGCGGTTTTCGACCACACGCCCGGCATTGCGCAGCAGCACGTGCAGCAGGATCGACTCGGTCGGCGTCAGCGTGGCCGCCTTGCCCGCCAAGATGATGCGATTGTGGGCGAAATCGACGCTCAGATGCTCATCGATATGGATGATCGGCTCGCTGGCATAATCGAGGCTGGGCATGCGCGCCAGCACGACCTGAACGCGCGCCTCCAGCTCACGCAGTTCGAAAGGTTTTGTGATGAAATCTTCTGCATACTTCTTGAGGCCGGTGACCACCGTCTCGGTGTCGTCGGTCGCGGTGATGAAGATGATCGGCACGTCGGCCATCGCCTTGAGCCTGCTGCTAAGATCGAAACCATGCATCGAAGGCAGGTCGAGGTCGATCAATGCGATATGGGGCAGACCACGCACCTGCACATGATCGATCGCTTCGGGACCGTCGGCGAAGGCGATCACGTCGAAGCCGTGCGCCGACATGTAATCCGTGATAAGTTTGTTGATATGGGGGTCGTCCTCCACCAGGAGGACCTTCGTCTTGCTCATCCAGCCGATCTCCGCCTTCAGTATAACAGGGGCGATTACTGTTCGTAAATTATAATACGACAGATTACACTAACGCGCTAGTGCGAATCTGTGAAAATGACGACTTTAATTCTGGCTCATCCACGCGATGACGGCGCGCAGCGCGCGCAGGTTGCGCTCGAACTCTGGGTCGTTCCAGCTTTGCAGTTCGATATCTGCCGCCGCGATGCCCTGCCCCGCCGCCCAAGATGCGGCGGTACCCGTGACGGGGTACGCGCTGAAGCTGCGTCCGAAGCTGTAGCCCGCCGCCTCACCGTAGACGGCGGCCAGTGCCGACGAGGCCGCCGTCCCCGCCGCGCCCAATGGCGTTTCGGCGCATGAGCCGCTGAAGACCCCGGCGGCGGCGCTGTGGTAGAACAGCGCGGCGCTGGGGCGCTGGGCGCGTATGAAGTCCGCCAGTGCGGCGGTTTCTGGCTCGGAGAACGGCTGCGCGCCGGGGCTGACGGCTGCATCGCGCCAGACGGCTTCCGGCTGCCAGCCGCAGCCCCAGTTGCGGTTCAGATCGACCCCGTTGGCATTGAAACGCCCCTCGGCCTCGCGCATGAACGACAGGCCGTCGGGATTGGCGACCGGCACCAGCGCGAGCGCGACGCTTGGCGGGATCTCCTCTGGATGCGCAGCGAAGTGATCGATCAGCAGATTGACCAGCTCGACCGTGTTGGCTTCCCAGCCGCCATGTATGCCGCCAACGATCAGCAGCAGGCGGTCACTGCTGCCGAATCGGCGTGCCAGCAGCGCCCGCCCGCCCGCCGAGTAGCCGATCAGCGTTGTATGGGATGGCAGCGCGGCGGTCGCCAGCGGTGCTAGCAGCGTGAGCGCAGTCGTTGGGCTGGGCGGCAGCGCGGACGGCGCTGGGTCGATCGGACGTTCAGCAGCGGCGCGCACGGTCGTCGCCATGACGACGGGTGCTGGCTGGCGCGTCACCGTGGACGGCGGCGTAGGGTGTGCGTCGGCTAGGGCAGATTGGCAGCCGGCCGCGCTCAGCAGTATTATGAAGAGAACAATCCGCAAGACGACGGCGCTCAATGCAGCACAGCTCCGAAAAATGGGAGGATGTCGCCATGATTATAAAGGCAAGGGTCTGGATCGCATCGCTCGTCCTCATCCTGCTGGCCGCTGCCTGCCAGCCGCAGGCGGAGGATGTCGTCATCCCCACGCTGGCGGTGCTGCCCTCGCTGACTCCGAGCGCCACTCTGACGGACACACCGACGGCGACCGCCACCCCTACGCTGACGGCGACCGCCACCTTCACGGCCACCCCGGTCGATACGGCCACGCCGACCGCGACGCCGACTTCGACCGCCACCCCTACGGCGACCCCAACCGCCACGCTGACGCTGACGCCATCGCGTACGCCGACGCCGACGGCGACGTCAACGACAACGCCTTCGCGCACGCCGCGGCCGCCGACGCTCACCTTCACGCCGACGGCGACCAGCACGCCCGATGTGCCGGTCATTTTGTCATTCGCGCCCAGCGCGGGCAGCGTGCCGGAAAACACCGCCGTGACGCTCTTCTGGGCGACGCAGAATGCTGACGCTGTGCGCATCGAGCAGTACAACCAGCAGGGCGTGCTGGCGCAGATTTACAATGTCGCGCTCGGGGGGCAGTTCCCGGTCGTCCTGCAAGCAGCGCAGGGGCGCATCGCCATCTTCCGGCTGGTCGCGGTGCGCGGGGCGCAGCAGGTCACCCAAGATCTGAGCGTGGGCATCACCTGCGCGCTGCCCTGGTTCTTCGGCGATCCGCTCGCCCCACCGGATGCGGGCTGCCCGCAGGCGCTCGGTGCGCTAGCGGCGGGAGCGTTCCAACCGTTTGAACGCGGCTACATGATCTATGTGACGGCCAACAGCCTGAACCGCATCTACGGCTTGCAGTTTTCGGAGAACCGTTACATCACTTATCTCAACCAATGGGATGGCGTCACCCTGAATACGACACCGCCGCCGCCAGGCTTGTTCATCCCGCAGCAGATGTTCAACTGGGTCTACTACAACCGGTTGGCCCCGATCGGGGCGTGGAATACCCAGCTCGGCTGGGCGATCGCCGACATCAACACGGAAAACCGCACGATCCAGTTTGAGAATGTGACCGGCCGCTTCTACATCGACGGGCCGGGCGGCCTGCTGTTCCGCTTCAGCGGCGGCGACAGCGGCCAATGGACACGTCTGCGCTGACCGGCGCGGCGAGGGCGGCGGCTACGGCGTGCTCAGGATCGACGCCAGCGCCGCCGCGCCAGCCCCTCCCGGCACGCGGATGCGCGGCAGCTCCAGCATGTTGTCGGTCGTGTGGAGCGCGCCGCGCTGGGTCGTCACGGCGCGCCAGATCGGCATCTGGCCGAGGATGTCGAGCACCCGCTCGTCATAACGCCCGACCGGATAGCTGAACATGTGAGGCTGGCGGCCGCTGTAGTAGGCGATGCTCTCGATGCTGCCGAGCGTCTGGTAGACGATGAAGTCGTAGTCGCGCCCGGCCAGCTCGACGTGATCTTTGGTGTGCGGCTCGATGCTCATGCCCGCGTCGGCCATCTCGCGGATCTGCTCCCAGCTCAGATGCGCGGGCAGCCCGGCATCGGCGAAACCGCTGATGACGAAGAAGGTCGCGGTGAAACCGTACTGGCGCAGTGCGGGGAAGACGTAGCGGTAGTGGTCGATGTAGCCGTCATCGAAAGTGAGCACGACCGGTTTCGCCGGCAGCGTCCGGCCTGTCAGCAGGGCGTCATGCAGATCGTAGAGTGAGATCGGCGTGTAGCCCTCGAAGAACAGGTACTCCAGATGGGCTTGGAACTGCTGCGGAGACACGGTCAGGTCGCGCCGCGTGTCATCCGCGTCCGGCGGCAGCGGGCTGACGTAGTGATACATCAGGATCGGCGTGCGGATGCGCCGCAGTGTGCCATCCCAGACCGGCGCGGGGCGATCCTCCGGCGTCGGGGCTTCGTCTTGCGCCGCAGTCGGCACTGCCAGCAGCCCGATGAGGACTGCGAACAGCCAGAGCCAGCGGCGGCCGCGCTTGTGTTTCCAGCGGTTCGTCATCGCCTGTACACTCATACGGCTCTACAACCTGCATGCATCCAGTATAGAGAAAAACCGCCTATGCAGAAACCGACGTTTCGGATCGCACTGCCGTGCTCCGGTTGACGACAGGCCGCGTCCGGTGCTACTCTACCATTCTGGATGTCCTGGGCGTTGAACATCGGATTCTCATGCGGTTCCGACTGATCGTGATCCTGCTGGGTGCCGTACTGGCCGCCGCAGTCTGGCTGTTTCCCTATTGGCAGCCGCTGCTGCCTGCCGGTGGTGAGACTCAGGTCGAATTGTTCCCCGGCTTGGCACGCGAGCTTCAGGGCGAGTTCGCCGCGCTTCCGCCGGAACGCCAGCTCGCCTATCTCGCGCTGGCGGACAGCGACCCGCAGCGGGCACTGACCATGTTGGAAGCCGCGCTCTCGCCTGCGCCGGCCGCACCGATCGAGGAACAGGAGATGCCCGCGCTGGTCGCGCCGACCGTGGCGGCGGTCGGTGCCTTTGCGGCCATCGACCC
>CAYTME010000082.1:12549-15942 GCA_964438415.1 uncultured Pleurocapsa sp.
TGACCGTCTACCGCGATGCCAACGGCGCTTACCTGCTCCGCTTCGAGAACTTCACCACGGTACACGGGCCGGATCTGCACGTCGTGCTGTCCGCAGCCGCCAGACCCGCAGACAGCGCGGAGATGCGCACCGGCAGCCTCGATCTCGACTTAGGTCCGCTCAAGGGGGTGGCCGGCAGTCAGCACTACCCGATACCGCCCGAAGTCAATCTGCGGCAGTATCGGAGCGTCGTGCTTTACAGCGAGACGCTCGACCTGATCTACAGCCGTGCCGAGCTTTTCATCCGCAGTTTCTAGGTGAAGCCGGGAAGGGTCATCATGTCCAACGACTATACCAACCTCGCGCCGGTCTACGATCGAATCGGCCTGGGCGATTTTGCGCTCCGTGTGACCCCTCAGATCGTCGGCTATGCGCAGCGGCGCGATTGGGCGGGCCGTCAGGTGCTCGATCTCGGCTGCGGCACGGGAGCTAGCACGCGCTGGTTCGCCAACCAGGGCTACGCGGTGACCGCCGTCGACTGCTCGGAACCGATGATCAAGCAGGCACAGCGCGCACTGCCGGGGCAGGGTCTCAGCCTGAGCTGGCGTCACGCCAACCTGCTCGAACTCGACCCGTCGATCGGTCGCTTTGATCTCGTGGTGGCGATCGATGTGATCAATGAGTTCGCCAACCTGCGCGATCTCGAACAGATCTGCCATCTCGCACAGGCTGTGTTAGAACCGGGTCAGGTGTTCGCCTTCGATATGCATACGATCCAGGGGCTGACCGAGCGCGGCATGGTCGGCCAGCGCCTGATCTACGAGGATGCGGCGGTGATGGCCAGCACCATCAACAGCTACGATCATGACCGGCAGACGCTGCAAAAACGCTACATCGTATTTCAGCGCGAGGGCGACCTGTGGAGGCGGGGCGAAATGCGCCGGGTCGTGCGCGGCTATCCAGTCCAGGCGATGGCGACCCTGCTCCAGCGCAGTGGTCTTGAACTGGTCGCGATCGTCAACGCCGACTTCGAGCCGTTCGATCTGGGCGTCAGCCGCGCCGACCGGGTGATCTTCTTCGCCCGCAAACCCGGCGGGTGACACGATGTCAAGTGAACGGCTTCGTTTCGCCGTCGATCCCGAACACGGCGGCTTCCGTCTGGCGATCACGCTCCTTTTGCTGGCGCTCTTTGTCCTGTTTTACTTCGTCATCAGCCTGATCCTGCCGCAGCTCGGTGCCCTGCTGACGCTGCTGGCGAGCGGCGCGCTGGCCTATCTTATCGGTGCGCAGGTCGAGCGAGCGCTGCGCCGGCGCTGGCCGAGCGGGCGTGCGCTCGAAGTCGATGTCAGCGGCGTGCGCCTGCTGCGCCACGACCAGATCGAAACCGCAGTCGATGTCGGTGCCGATGTCGAGCTTCTGCGCTGGCGCTTCGAGGTGCGCGGGCGGGCGCGTGTGCCGAAAGGCTGGCTGATGGTCGCCTGCGCGCTCCAGCAGGATGACCGCATGATCGCCGCCTACACGCTGATGCCGCCCAAGCGACTGGAGACTCTGCCGGGGCGCGAGCGCTTCACGCTGTTGACTTCGGAGAAGAAGGGCACGCAGCCAGCGCAGGGCGATCTGCGGCTGGCGGGCGAGCAGCGCCGCCTCCGCGCGGCGGAGACGCATCGCTGGCAGAACGGTGCGGAGATGACCAACGACGACTTTGAACAGTACGTCGCCCGCGTGGCCGCCATGTTCGCGCGCTGAGCGTGATCGGCCTACAGCGCGTTCTCGTCATGCACGACCCAGTGCACATCGAGGCGGAAGCCGGCATATAGGGGGTCGGGCAGCGGCAGACCCAGCATGTGGCAGGCGGCGATCTCGCCCGCTGCGGGCGAACTCATGATCCCATGCCCGACATGCGCCACCGAGAGATACAGCCCGTTCAGCGCGGGATGCGCGTCGATGATGGCGCGCTCGCTCTCATAAGGGATATGCGTCCCATCTTCGCAAACCCGATAGGCGGCCTCGGCGCTGCGGTAGACGTAACAGCCGATCTGGTGCATGACGCCGCGCAGGTAGCGCGGGTCGGCGAAGCCCTCCCCCGGGGCGTGGCCAAACTGCCGCGCCAGCAGCGCCAGCGCAGCCGAGGGAAAGCGCGGGTCTTTCCACGTGTCGAGCGCGTCGAACGGCGGCGGCAGCGCGTCGGCGGGCAGCGCATCGGATGCGCGTTTGCGCCGCCAGCCGTATTCCCAGCCGAAGATCGCGCCGCTGCGCGCCTCTGGCCGCACGTGCGGGTACGGCGCGCTGCCGATCAGCATCGGCGCATCTTCCGGGAAGGCTTCATGCCGCCAGCCGGTGACAAAGCTCTGGCGCGGGCGCACGACGACCGGCAGCCGAAGACCGGCGGCCTGCGCGATCTCGACCGACCACGCGCCCGCAGCCAGCAGCACCCGCGGCGCATCGATGCGGTGGCTGCCCGCCACGACGCCGGTCACGCGCCCGCTGTGTGCGATCAGGCGCGCATCGCCTGCGTCGAGCAGCACCTGCGCGCCCTCGGCAGCTATCACATAGCGGTGGATCAGCGCGTTCGAGTCGAGCCAGCCCGCTGTCGGGTCGTATTTGGCGGCGACCACCTGCGCGCCAAGCCAGGGGAAGCGGTAGGCGACCTCGTCGGTATCGAGGTAGACGACATCGCGGATGCCCATGCCGTGCAGATGCTCGATATCGGCGCGCAGACCCGCCGCCTGCCGGTCGCTGAAGGCGCACCACAGATAACCGCGCTGGCGCGGGTGGATGGCGGTCTGTGCGCCATCGCCCAGATATTCGTCAGCATGGGTGAAGATGTGGACGCTGCGCCGCATCATCTGCGCCAGCGGCGCGGCGGGCCAGCAGGTGCGGAAATTCTCCAACGATGCGCGCGACGCGCCCGCGCCCAAGCTGCTGCTGCGCTCGACGATCAGTGTGCGGATGCCGGGCTGCGCGCGCGACAGCGCCCAGGCCGCTGCCGTCCCTGCCGGCCCGCCGCCGAGGATGATCGCATCGACGCTCGTGGGGATGGGGTCGGAGGGCTGCCGAGCGGAGAGGAATCGAGATGGCGGCATGGCGGGGCATCAGAGCCAGAAGACCTGGCCGGACACATCTTCATCGCCGTACTGCTCGGCGAAATCGGCGACAAGTTTGACAATTGAACCGACATGATCTTGCCGAATGCTCGAAAGACACACCACTCCGGAATGGACAATGCGGCTGGCCAGCCGGTCGCGTACCGCCATCGCGTCTATCCTCACGCTGTGTGCGCACATTATAGCACGCAGGGCGATCCGTTCGGATCGCCCTGCGCTGCTGTCCGATCTTGGTATGCGCTGCGGCTTACCGGCGGTCGCCGTAGCCGCCGCGCCGCTCGCCGCCGCCGCGCCGCTCGCCGCCGCGATC
>CAYTME010000083.1:0-1923 GCA_964438415.1 uncultured Pleurocapsa sp.
CTCCGCCCTCTACTTTACCCCATTCTCTGTCCACTTGCCGGATGAGGCACTTAGTCAAAGATATCGAAGATCTCGCCGAGGAACGACTTCTTGCGCCGCCGATCGTAAGGCCGGCGGTCATCGTCGTCATCATCGTCATCATAGCGGTAGCCGCGATCATGCGGCTGGCTCGTCGGCGCACGGTAGGTATCCGGATCTTCGATCACTTCGTAGCGTTTGCGTTTCTCGCTGTCCTGAGCAGGCATCTGGCTGCGCGGCTGATCGTATTGTGTTGAGCGCTCGATGATCTTATCCAACTCGCCTCGGTCGAGCCAGACGCCGCGGCACTGCGGGCAGTAGTCGATCTCGATGCCGTTTCGGTCGGCAATTTTCAGTTCAGTCCCGTCGATCGGACATTTCATGTGCATCTACTCCTGTGTCGAACCCAACGTGCTCAGAGTACACACGCTAGATGATCGATAGGTGAGACCCGTCCCGGTTTGGGGCAGAATCCCCTGTTCTTTGGGGGGCAGCGGCACGCCCGTTATCACGCGATGAAGAACCACTTGACGAACAGGAACGCGATCCCGGCGATCCCAGCCAACCCGATCACCCGCAGCGCGATATCGAACCGCCGATCCCGTATCCACAGACCGAACCACATGAAGACGGGAAAAACGACGACGACGTAGCGAATCAATGCATGATCATGCGTCAAGGCGGGCTGCAAGATGTAGAGAAGACTGTACAACGCATATGATTTTCCCAACCGCCGCCAGATCGGGATGAACGAGATGAACACCATCAGCAGAGCACCCACGTTCAACAAGAATCGGATCGATGTAAATGGATGCTCCGACAGCGAGAACTCGGCGCGGCTGGCAGCGAAACCGCTGAGGAGGCCGACATCGAGTCCGCGATGATGGTAGATCTGGCCACCGACAAATGCGAATGGGTCGCCGAACATGGCATTCAAATATAACATGTGCATGATGAGACCAAGCGCACCCAGGGGAATCAGCAGCGGCACCCAGCTCTGACGGCGGATACCTACGGCCAGATTGTGCCAAGTCTCGGCGCGGTGCATTGTCTCCAAATGCCAGCCGTGGGATTCCATCCATTCGAGCGCGATCACGCCGACGAGGATGACACCTTGAATACGTGCTGCCGAGGCTAAGGTCGCTGCCGCAATTGCTATCAGCCACCGGCGGTGGCGTGCTGCGTAGAACACCAGCACCGAGAGCAGCAAGAACAAGCTTTCCGTGTAGACGGCGCTGAAGAAAAAGGCGGTGGGGAACGCGGCAATATAGAAGATGGTGCGGGCGGCAGCATGTCGATCATTGAATTCATGTAGGCAGAGCCGGTAGAGCAGCACCAGTGCCGCGAAAAAGGCGGCATGGCTGATCAGCAGTCCGGCGCTGATCGGATCGCCGGTGACAATGCTGACAAGCCGTATCAGCAGCGGATAGAGGGGAAAGAAACCAGTGACGCCGTTTTCTCGTGCAGTATATGTGTAGCCGCCATCAGCAATGCTGATATAAACGAGGCCATCCAGCCGTGCCCAGGAATTGTCGAAGATCGACTCGCCGAACAATACCTCGATGTCCGGTATGTTCGGGAGCGCCATGATCTGCGCGCGCGCCTCGCTGTCATCGAACGGGATGCGGTCAGCGATGTTGACGGCTGCGGCGGTGAAGACGCGGGTGATGACAAAGGCGATCAGGGGCACACTCAGCCAAGCGGGCATCGTCCCAGCCCGCTGCACCAGTCCTTCTTTCACGATCTTCCTTGCTCTCACTCTGAGGACATTGGGGGTTGAACAGGCTTGCCGGCTCGCTCCGAGATGGTATTCATCAGCGGCGCTGCCGGCTCACGACTTGTTCCGAGCGAGTTTCCGCAGCAGCTTTACGACCGGCGGCGTTTTTCACGCCCGGCCTCGGCCTT
>CAYTME010000083.1:1933-13946 GCA_964438415.1 uncultured Pleurocapsa sp.
AGGATCTCGCCGATATCCGCGCCGCCCGGTTCCGATGGGCGTGCGTTTTCGCCCGCGCGCTTGGCCAGCTCGGCATCGAGCGATCCATCCTGCGCCATCTGCCAGTAGAGCGCATTCCAGTAGATGTGTTTGGCCGCGCGCTGGGCGGCTTCCCGCACCTGCTCGTCGGCATCGCGGACGAAGGCGGCGGCCAGATACGGCAGCGCCGCCGGGTTGTTGCAGAGCTGCGCCAAGTCGAGCGCGGCATTCACCCGCTGCTGTGGATCGGGATCATGCAGCAGCCGCTTGCGATAGGACGCGATATCGGCATCCCCCGGTTTGACGGGCGGCATCGGGCGTCCGACCTGTTCGCGCTGGCGGTCGAGGCCGATCTCATCGACGTGAGTCTGCACATCGCGCCGCGCCGCGCCGCCCATCATCGTCACGATCGGCGGCAGCAGCGCCATCCGCGCGACGATGCTGAGCGCAGCCTGCCGCCCCGATGACTCGATGACGCTCATCTGCGAGCGCAGCGTGATATCCTCGACCAAACGCCTCTCGGCGTCGTCGTCCTGCGCCGCGCCCGCACGAAGGCGAAAGTGCGCGATGATGGCGTCGAGCGTCCGGTAGCCCGCCTCGGCCAGCGGGCGCAGCCTGCGTCCCGCCCAGACGATCGCCTCGCGGGCATCGGCGTCGGTCTCCCGCCGGTACTGCTCGGCCAGCGCGTCGAGCGCGCCAGTCTCATCGATCGCGCCCAAGATGTAAGCGGCCCGCCGACGCACCGCCGGGTCGTCATGCTGAAGATCGCGGATGAGCGCGCGCACGTCCATCTTGGCTCCCCCCGCTGCTGCACAACCTGCTTTGATTCTATTGTATCTGCCTCTGCGCGATCGCTGCTTAAGCGCGCACCAGCCCCGCGGCGCTGTTGGTGACCGCGCCGTCATCGGCCTGCGCCGTCTGGCGCGCATACTTGGCCATCACGCCGCTCCGATAGTGGGGCTGCGGCGGCTGCCAGCGCGCCCGCCGCGCGGCAAGCTCGTCGTCGCTCAGATCGACATTCAGGCTGCGCGCCTCGATATCGACCGCGATCATGTCACCCTCTTCGAGCAGGCCGATCGGCCCGCCGACCATGGCTTCCGGCGCGACGTGGCCGATCATCATGCCGTGCGTCGCCCCGCTGAAACGCCCGTCGGTGATCAAGACGACCTGTTTGCCCAACCCCTGGCCGACGATGGCCGCCGTCACCTGCAGCATCTCGCGCATGCCCGGCCCGCCCTGCGGCCCTTCGTAGCGGATGACGACCACATCGCCCGGCTTGATCTGCCCAGCCTGCACGGCCTGATAGGCGTCCTCCTCACGGTTGAAGATGCGCGCCGGGCCGCGGAAAGTCTTGGGATCGCTCGGGTCGCCCTTGAGCTTGATGACGCCGCCGTTGGGGGCGAGGTTGCCCTTCAGGATGTGCAGCCCGCCGTGGTGCGAGATCGGGTTATCGAGCGGGCGCACGACCTGCTGCCCTGGCGTCTCGTGGGCGAGGGCGGCTTCCTCTTCCAGCGTCCTGCCGGTCACCGTCAGCGCATCCCCGTGCAGATAGCCGCCGTCGAGCAGCCGCTTGCTGAACAGGCGGATGCCGCCGGCGCGGTGCAGATCGATGGCGGTGAAGCGCCCAGTCGGCTTCAAGTCGCACAGCAGCGGCGTCTGCCGGCTGATCCGGTCGATATCATCGAGCGTGAAGTCGATGCCGGCCTCGCGCGCGAAGGCGAGCGTATGCAGCACGCCGTTGGTGCTGCCCCCGCTGGCGGCGACGGCGGCGATCGCGTTTTCGAGCGCGCGCCGCGTGATCACCTGGCTGGGACGCAGGTCGAGGTCGATCATGCGCATGATGATCTCGCCCAGCCGCCGCGCCACGTCGTCTTTGGCCGCATCTTCGGCGGGGACGTCGGAGAAGCCCATCGGGCAGATGCCGAGCACCTCGCCGACCATCGCCATCGTGTTGGCCGTGAACTGGCCGCCGCACGCGCCCGCGCCGGGGCAGGCGACATTTTCGATCGCCTTCAGCTCATCGTAGGTGATGCGCCCGGCGGCGAACACGTCCTGGACGGTGATATCTTTGCCGTTGTAATGGCCGGGCGCGATCGAGCCGCCGTAGAGCGCCAGACCAGGGATATCGAGCCGGATCAGCGCCATGATCGTGCCGGGGATGGTCTTGTCGCACGAGTTGAGGGCGATCAAGCCATCGAAATAGTTGCCGCGGGCGACCAGCTCGATCGAGTCGGCGATCACCTCGCGGCTGATGAGCGAGGTCTTCATGCCCTCGGTGCCCATCGTGATGCCGTCCGAGATCGTGACGGTGTTGAATTCGAGCGGCGTGCCGCCGGCAGCCTTGACGCCTTCCTTGACCTTGGCCGCCAGCCGCCGCAGATGGAAATTACACGGCCCGATCTCCGTCCACGTGTTGGCGATGCCGATGATCGGACGCGCCAGATCGTCATCGGTCAGGCCGATGGCTTTGAACATGGCGCGGGCGGCGCTGCGATCGACGCCTTCGACCAGCGGGCGGCTGCGCGCGTTGAGCTGGTCGCGGATTTCCGGCGAATCGGACATAAGTCATTTCCCTCACTATCGTGGTTTGTTATGATATGGTGGAGAGTATAAACCCTGCGCGTGGACGCGCAACGTCTGCTGCAGGGCTTTGTCATGACATACCCCTGCCGAGGGATGTGTCAGAGTCCGATGTAGTGAAAGATGGAGCGCCAAAAAATCCATGACTGACACCGCAAAACGTCTTCCGACCGCACTGGTTATTTTGACCATCGTCACACTGGTCTGGATCGCCGTCGGGTTGTACGTGGGCTTGTTCCACGCTGGCACTGAGATCGACCAAGGCCCGGTGCAGCGCATCTTCTACATCCATATGCCGGCGTTCTTCGGGGCGTTCGTCGCTTTCGGCGCGACGACGCTGGGCGGCATCCTCTATTTGCGCACGCGCCAGCCGAAATGGGACACGCTGGCGCTGGCGGGCGTCGAGGTCGGCATGGCGCTGGCGCTGGTCAACCTCGTCACCGGCTCGATCTGGGCGCGCCCGATCTGGAACACGTGGTGGAATTGGGATCCGCGTCTGACGGCTGAAGCCGTCATGGTCGCGACCTACGCCGCCTACTTGATGCTGCGCGCGGGTATCGAAAACCCGGAGCAGCGGCGGCGCTTCGCATCCGTCTACGGCATCTTCGCCATCACGACGGTCGTGCTGACGCTGATCATCCCGCGCATCGTGCCGAGCACCGTGCATCCGGTCGTCATCGGCCCGGTGTTCAACGGCACCGAAGCCGCCATGCAGGGCGGTTTCGAGCTGGCGGCGACATCGGGGATCGGCACAGCGCTGGCGGTCAATTTCGTGCCCTGGGCGCTGTTGGTGCCGATCACGCTCATGTGGTTCCGCATCCGGCTCGAAAACGCCGCCGAGCGAGTGCGCACGCTCAAGGCCAAAGTGATGGAGGCCGCATGAGCTTTCGTTCGATCTGGCTGGCGCTGCTGCTGCTGGCGCTGGCTTCGCCTGCCGCGGCGCAGGAAGGCCAGCCCCGGCTTCAGTTCTTCAGCCATCCGACGCAGCGTTTCAACATCTTGGTGCCGCCGGGCTGGCAGAACCGCAGCGATGAAACGCGCGCACTCCTCACCGACGAGGCGAGGGGTCAGCGCATCCAGGCGCTGTCGGTGCCCACAGCCGATGTCGAGGCGGGGATCGAGGCGGCGGTCGCCCAGCTTCTGCCGGATGCCCCCGAGGGAGTGCCTGCCGATACCGTCAACCTGACGAACGGCCAATGGCAGCAGCGACTCTACAGGCTGCCGGACGGCACGGCGGCGACGCTCTACGCGCAGGTATTCCGCGATGTGACGTATGTCATCCTTTATGAGAATTCGGGGGGGGCCTTTACCTTCGTCCAGCGCGTCGATGCACCGGTCGAGAACGCCGACGCCGCGGCTCAGGCGATGATGCGCGCGCTGGCATTGACCGGCGTGACGGCGCAGCCGGAGGGTGAAACCATCCTGACCGAGACCGCTTATGTCTTCACGCTGGCAGCCGACGAGGGCATGTATGCCGGATTTGTGCGCCCCAGCGGTTCAGCGACGGTCGATGTCAGCTTTGCGCCCGTGGGGACGTTGCTGGATCAGCCCATCATCCTCACGGTCGTGCGCGATTTCTTCGTCACGCCCGATACCAGCCTGTATCTCTACTTGGGGCTGGCGGCAGTGGCCGTGATCATGGCGCTGTTCGTGCTCAGCTTGATCGTGCGTCTGCGCAGCCTGCGGCATGACGAGGCGGCGCTGAACGCGCTCACCGATTGAACGCACTGCATGCCGGTTGGGGAGTGCTAAATAACGCGGATACGACAGGTAATTCTCACCAGGAGAATGCGATCCATATCCTCAAGACTCAGCACTCCCGCCGGTTGTGCTCATGTGGCTGAGCAAGATAAACTGTTAGGCCAGGGCGTTAGGTAGGCGCAAGGTCGGGTGCATTTACTGAGTATGTCATTATCGGCACAACGCAGCGCTACATCCGAAACGCCTCATGACCACCCAACCCATCCTTTTAGATTACCAATCAACTATGCAATCCAAATCACATGCGCGGATCATCACGCTGGCATGGGCACCATCGGAGACGCGCACGGCGAATTATGCGCGTCAGCTCAACTCACCGGCCTTCTTCGTCCACTATCTGCTGTATAAGCGTCCGTGGATCGCGCCGCTGAAGTACATCCTCCAGACTCTCAAAACCTTCCAGATCCTGTTCAGCGAACGTCCGCGCGTCATCTACGTGCTCAACCCGCCGATCTTCGCGCCGCTCTGCGTCCTGATCTACTGCAAGCTGGCGGGCGCGCAGTTCGTGATGGATACCCACCCACCCTCGCTCTACTCCAAACGCTGGAGCTGGAGCGTGCCGATCCAGCGCTTCGTCTCGCGCTTTGCGCTGATGAACGTGACCGATCAAGACCGCTTCAAGGAGCTGTTTGAGTCGTGGGGGTCGCGCGCGCTGGTGCTCGAAAATCCGCCCAAACAGCCGCAGTTCACGGCCAAGATCGACGAAGCGCATGCCGATCGCTTCAAGGTGGCGGTCATCAACACATTCGCCGTCGATGAGCCGCTCGACATTATCCTTGAGGCGGCGGCGCGGCTGCCGCAGGTACATTTCTATATCACGGGCGATAAAGGCCTGGCCAAACCGGGCGTGATCGAGAACGCTCCGAAGAATGTCACCTTCACCGGCTTCCTGCGCGGCGATGACTATTGGAACTTGATCTACAACGCGCGCGCCGTCATGGTGCTGACGACTTACCCGTATTCACTGCTCGGCGGGGCGCAGGATGCGGTCGCGCTGCAGGTGCCGCTGATCCTCTCCGACCAGCCGGTGCTGCGCGAATACTTCACCGAGGGCACGATCTTCATCGAGAATACGACCGAGGGTGTTTACAGGGGCGTGCAGGACGCGATCGCGCGCGAGCCGCAGCTCCGCGCCGAAGTCGTCGATCTGCGGCGTATGCACACCGAGAAGTGGGAGCGCAGTTTCGCGGCGCTCACGGCCTTGATCGAGACCGTGCGCTGAGCGCCCCATCCGCTCAACGCACGACGCTCAAACTGCCCGCCAATGCTGCCCTTTCCCGTGAGGCAAGCGGCCTGCCGGATGGGGCAGCGCAGCGCGCGCTCACTCCGTGCCGAAGATCGTCGACCGCATGTGAGCTGTCGGCTCCGGTTCGTTGCGCAGTCTGCGCCAGAGCTTGGGGATGGCCAGCAGCAGCGGATAGCTGGCGACAGCGGCGATGCTGCCGATCAAGCTCATGAGCGCCGCGCCCCGGACGCCGAACTGCGGCACCAAGATCAGCCCTGACACGGTGAGGACGATGAGCAGGAGAGCGCGGCTCATCGTCTCCATCGAGGCGCGGTTGAGGCCGATGAAAGCGCTCGTCAAGATGCCGTGCACCCCCCAGATGCTCTGCGCGAGCGCCTGAAAGAAGACGACATCCAGCGGCAGCAGATACTCACTGTAGAAACGCCCCACGAACAAGGGATAGACGACCAAGAAACCGAGGATGGCGATGCTGTTGACGACGACCGCTGCGCCCAGCGCCATGACCAGGTAGCGGCGGCGCGTAGCGCGCGCCTTGGCAGCGGCGATTTTCGGCATCAGGACGGTGTGGATGCCCATTGGGATGAAATCGAAGACGATGCAGAGCTGGCGCGTGAAGGTGTACGCGCCCAGCGCGCGATCGTTGATGAAACGCTGCACCAGCATGATGTCGATCGTCGAGCCGAGCACAAAACCGGCCTGCGACAGCCAGAGCGGCACTGCGCTGCGAAACTGCTCGCGGATGTGACTCCAACGCACCAGCGAAAACTGGAAGCGCAGCGGGAACGGAAACAGCGCATACAACAGCCCGACCGGAGCCAGATACGACAGGCCGTAGACAACCAGCGCCGGCACGGGTGAGGTCAGCACGAGCACCTCGTAAATGACGACGATCAGCACGAGCTGGATCAGGTTGCTGCCGATGAAGACCGCAGCCAAGCGCACCGAAGCGACGAAGCCGCGCGCCGCGCCGTAGTATAGATAGAAGATCGTTGTGCCCAAGAAGATGATCAGCACACCGACCAGTGAGATGCTCTCAGAAAAAAACAGCACCGGCACCGCGATCAGCAGCGTGAGCAGGACGACGAGCGCCATCAGCACCATGAAGCTGGAGATGAACTGGTCGAGCTGCTCCGGCTCTTCCTGCAGCACGCTGATCTGGCGCGCGAGCAGGTGCTGCGCCAGCGGCATCGTGCCGATGGTCAAGAACAAGCTGATGGCGATGTTGTACTGGATGAAGCCGTAGACATCCGGCACGAGGATCGCCGCCAGCACAAACGAAAAACCGATGCCGAGCACACGCGCGAAGGCGAAACCGACCGTCACGATCAACGAACTTCGCAGAAAACCGATTTCGCCGCCCTGCAGGCGTTTGCGCAGATTTGCGATCATATTCTCGTCCTAAAACTCGCAGTATTCAGCGAGAGCAGCCAGAAAAAGCTACTCTCCTAGAATCGTACACCCCATCTGCCGCTCGAAACCAGCGCGCAGCGCTAGATACTATCGGCTTTGACGGCGATTCCGAGCAGCATCCAGAAGTAGTCGATCGAGCCGGAATTAGTGAAGACTTCGTTGCTCATGCCCATGATGGTCAATGCGCACAGCAGCGAAAAGAGCGAGACCGAGAGTACGCGCGCCAGCCCAGTGCTGTGTTTGGCACGCCGGTAGAGCCAAGCTGCTGTGATCGCCACCCAGAGCAGGTGCCCGATCAGCGAGATGACCCCAGAGCGCACGAGCAGATAGAGATATTGGTTCTCGGTCCAGGCCCAGGTGAAGACGCCGCCGGTCAAATTCGGGTTGATACCCCAGATCCAGTTGTTGTTGCGCTCCAGCGCCGGCAGGAAGATCGTTTCCCACAAATAGAAGCGGTACGTAAGCGTCTGCGGCACGAAGCCTCGGCTGCCATCCTCGCCGAATTGATACTCGAAACGCGGCGCGATCAGCGGGAACATGATGATGCCGGCCACCACCAAACCGCCGAGCATGTAGGCCATCTGCCGGAGGCCCCGGCGCTCGAAGATGCGGCTGATGCCGAAAGCGATGACCAGGCCGATGATGCTGGCGAACGAACCGCTGGCGAGCAGACAGAAGGCGCTCAGTCCCAGCGCGATGATCGTGTTGTAGCGATAGAGCGGCGTCTTGAGCGTGGGCAGCAGCATCCACATGAACAGCATGGAGATCATGAGGAAATTGCCGAGCGAATTCCACGCCCCCAGAATCGAGATCACCCGTCCGACATCAGCCGC
The DNA here is from genome assembly GCA_964438415.1 of uncultured Pleurocapsa sp. Classification (GTDB taxonomy): domain Bacteria; phylum Chloroflexota; class Anaerolineae; order Aggregatilineales; family Phototrophicaceae; genus Flexifilum. The sequence goes on from CAYTME010000083.1 coordinate 9,782, forward strand.
CTGGCTCTGATGGATCGAGGGATACATAAAGGCGATGAAGCTGTGAACAAAGCCGACCCCCAGGGCTTCCAGAATGCCGACGAGGGCGACCATTGTCACGCCTGCAATCATGACCTGGAGCACCTGCATCCGCTCAGCCTGGCTGCGCGGCAGGTTGGCGAACAGCCAAGTCACGACCAGATACTGAAGCGGCCCCAGCAGGCTGAACAATTCCGAGATGCCGATCCTGAATCCGCGCAGCGCGTAGAGCAGCACAGGCAGGATCGAGGTCCCCAGCGCGAGCACCACGATCGCGGTGATGATCTGCGTGGGCGCGCGCGTTTTCGAGTGGCGCAGGATGATGATGATGAAGCCCATGCCAGCGGCCAGCGCCAACAGCGGCTCGTTCGGGCGCAGAATCGGGATCAGGTGATCTCGCGGAACGCCCGACAGCCAGACGACAGCGAGCGCGTGCATGTACAGCAGCAGCAGCGGGTTACGCAGGATGACCAACAGGCCGACACCGACGACGATGATGGCGAGGCCGGCCAGCGGCGACACGACGCTCGCCAAGCCGAGCGTTGCACCGAGCGCCAGCGCCAGCAGATAGGGCTGCAGGTCGAATGTCCACGAGCGTCGCGTCAAATTGAGCAGCATCGCTTACGGCGACCTCACGACTTCACTTCCAGATTCGGCTGATAATCGGAGCGCGCGCCCCGGCCGTTCACGTATTCGATCATCAGGCGCACCTGCGCGCGCTGTTTCTCGAGTGAGAAGCGTTCCAGCGCCACCAGCGCATGCTTCGCCATCGACAGCCGCTTTTCGGGGTGCTCTGCCAAGTCGATGATTGCGTTGGCCAGGTCGCGCGCGTCACCCGGTTCAAAGAAGCGCACGCTGTCGTCGTCGAAATAGTATTCGGCGGCGGCGGTACGGCTGATCACGATCGGAATGCCGAGCGCCATGTACTCGAACATCTTGAACGTGTGCACCAGATCGGCTTCGGGATTCTTGATGATCGTCACCGCGCCGACATGCGACCGGCGCAGCCGCCGGATCAGCTCGTCTTTCGAGACGAAACCGCCGAAGCTGACGACGTTCTCCAATCCTAACTCCTTCACCACGCGCTCGACTTCGGGGCGGAATTCACCCTTGCCCATGATCTCCAGCCGGGCCTGCGGCAGCTTCTCCAGCACATACGGCATGGCGCGGACGAGGATATCGTGCCCGTAGCGGCGGATGATCGTGCCGTGCGTGATGATGCGGAACTCCTGCGCGGTGTCCTCGTTCGGGTCGGGTAGCACCGGCTCGGCATCGAACTGGCCGTAGTTGAGCATGATGAAGATCTTCTCGGCTTTCGCCCCGCGCTTGACGACAGCCTGCTTCATCTGCTCGGTACAGGTCATCGTCGCGTTCGAGAAGGCGATGGCCGCCTGTTCGAGCGCGATCATGATTTTCATCACGCGGCCATCCATGTCCAGCCCGAAGCGGTCGTTGAACATCTCCGGCGAACACTCGCGGATATCGAACACGATCTTGGCCCCGAGCAGCTTGGGAAACAGCGCAGCGAACACGAGCGGGTCGGGCAGGTTGGTCACCATGACCAGCTTGTACGGGCGGCGCAAATGGAACCAGAGCAGCGTGAACAAAACCGGGATGAAAAAGCTGGCGTATTCGAGCACGTAGCGCAGCTTGCTCGCCCTGGCGCGCGGGATCGACGGCAGTCTGTGGATGCGAACCTCGTCTTCGATGCTGAAATTGGGTTTGCCCGGCTCGCGCGTGCAGAGCACATCGACCTCGTAGCCAGCTTCCTGCATCCCCTTGATCTGGTTGTGGATACGGGCATCGCCGGGGTAAGCGCGCTGGCTCACGACACAGGCACGTGGTTTCATCCCGTTCGTCCTTTCTATCTAGCTGCTGCGCATGATCGAATAGGTGGGCCAGGTCGCCATGATGTCCGGCTTGGTGCGGTTGAGCACGACACCGAGGACATCGCCGCCAACCTGCTTGAGCTGTTCACGCGCCAGCGCCAGCGAACGCTCATTGGTGCGGCGCGGGTCGAGGACGAGCAGGACGCCATCGACCAGCGGAGCCAGAGCGACCGAGTCGGGCGCGGCCAAGATCGCCGGGCCGTCAAAGATGACGACATCGAAGTGCTCTAACAGGTACGCCGTGAGCGCGGACATCTTCTGTGAGGCGAGCAGCTCGGTCGAATTGAAGGTCGAAACGCCCGCCGGGATCAGCTTCAGATTCTGCATCCCAACGCCTTCCGCGGCCTCGTCGAACGAACTTTTGTCGAGCAGCACGTTGCTCAGGCTGTCGCCGTCATTGGAGATGCCGAAGATCGTATGCTGAGTCGGGCGGCGCATGTCGCAGTCCACCAGCACAACCGACTGCTGATTGCGCGCCATCGAACGCGCCAAATTGGCCGCGATGGTCGATTTGCCCTCGCCCGGCAGGGCGCTGGCGACCAGCAGCAGTCGAGGATGGCCGTTGTGTTCGCCGCCGTTGCGGCTGACCGACATGACGGTGGTGCGCAGACGCCGGAAAGCTTCGGCGGCGACCGGATCGCCCCGGAAGACATCTTTGCGATACTTGCGGCGGATGCGCGGGATGCGCCCGGTGATATTGGCCTGCGCGACCGCTTCGATCTGGAGATTGGTGTACAGGCGCGGATTGGTCGCTTCGACGATGAAGGCCAGCGCCAGCCCACCCAGCAGGCCGACCACACCGCCGATGATCGTCGTGCGCAGCGGCCCGACGCTCGACGGTTCCGTCGGCACGGCGGCGCGCTGCACGATCGTCAGCGAGCTGGCCTGCGCTGAGCGCGAGATCTGCACCTGGTTGAAGCTCTGCAGCAGCGGCGTGTAGCGAAGCTGGAGCGATGCGAGTTCGCGGTCGATCTCGGCGATGCGCACGGTGTCCTGCGGGATCTGCACCTGGAGGCGTGCGCGTTCCTGCGTGAGGAGCTGCGTCTGTCGTTCGATTTCGGCGATCTGGTCGCCGAGCGACTGTTCGACCGGGATCAGACCGGCGGTCGAGATCTGCCGGTTCTGCTCGACGAGCAGCTCGGTCAGCATGTTGGCGACATTGGCCGCCAGCTCCGGGTCTTCCGAGGTGACATCTAGGCGCATCAGCTCGGTCTGCGGGATCGTCTCGATCGAATAGCGCGGCAGTTCGTCAATGCCGAGCTGCTCTTTGGCCGGGCCGGTGATGACATCGCTCTGCACCAGTTCGGCATAGGTGCTCACCAGCCGGTCGAAGTAGACGAATGTACCGTAATCGGGCGCGTTGATGCCGAACGGCACGACGCGCATCTTGGTCGTGGCGGTGTAGACGGGATCCTGCCGGAACGCCAGCAGCGCGACGACCGCCGCCGCTGCGATGGTGGTGAGCAGGATGACCCATCTACGCCCCCAAAGGATTTTCAGGTATCGTGACGTTTCCACGTCCAACCTCGCTTTTACTCTATCGTCGGGACGGAGCGCTGCGTGTGTCCCTCAAAACATCAGGCTTGACCGGTGTCTATCATGGCCGATCAAGCCTGTGTACGCAATCGCCAGTTCGTCACATCGACGTGGCAGCGCAGCGTTTGATGCCCAAGCCTCAGGCCGTGACAGGCTCGGTGCTGGGGACGAAGCTCTTGACCGCATCGACCACTTCGCGGATCTCCGCTTCGGTGATAGCCGGGTAGATCGGCAGCGACAGGATTTGGTCGCTGTATTCCTCGGTCACGGGGAAATCCCCGCGCTTGTAGCCGAGATGGGCGTAGAACGGCTGCAGATGGATCGGCACCGGGTAGTGGATCGACGTGCCGATGCCGCGCGCGCTCAGATGCGCCTGCAGTTCCTTGCGGTAGGGCGTGCGTACGACGTACAGGTGCCAAACCGGGACGGTATCCGCCGGGACGGTCGGCGTGACGACATGGCTGTCGGCCAGCAGCTCGTTGTAGAGCGCGGCGGCCTGGCGGCGCTTCTCGCTCCACTCGTCCAAGTGCGGCAGCTTGATCTTGAGGACGGCGGCCTGGAGCGTGTCGAGGCGGTGGTTGTACGGCTCGAAGTCGTGGATGTACTTCTCGCGCGAGCCGACATTGCGCAGCGCCCGGCAGCGTTCCGCGATCGCTTCATCGTCGGTGACGAGCGCGCCCGCATCGCCCGCCGCACCCAAGTTCTTGGTCGGGTAGAAGCTG
>CAYTME010000083.1:13976-15928 GCA_964438415.1 uncultured Pleurocapsa sp.
GCCTTTGTAGTAGCCGCCGTGCCCCTGTGCCGTGTCTTCGATGACGACAAGGTTGTGGCGCGCGGCGATCTCCATGATCGGGTCCATGTCGGCGGCGATGCCGTACAGGTGGACAGGCATGATCGCTTTCGTGCGCGGGGTGATGGCGGCCTCGATCTTGTCGACATCGATGTTGTAGGTGCCCGGCTTGATATCGACCAGCACCGGCTTGGCACCAGCGAACGTGACCGCTGCGGCCGTGGCGACGAAGGTATTGGCCGGGACGATGGCTTCGTCACCCTCGCCGATGCCGTGGGCGTGCAGCAGCAGCTTGAGCGCCGACAGGCCGTTATCGACGCCGACGGCGAAGCGGCGGCCGCAGAAAGCGGCGAAATCTTCCTCGAAGGCCTTGACATCCTCGCCCAGGATGAAATTCGTCTTCAGCAGGATGCGCCGCGCGGCCTCGACCAGTTCGGTTTCGAGCGCGGCATGATCTGGTTTCAAATCGACAAATGGAACACCCATGACCTGCAAAGCTCCTCTGTGATGTCTCGGACGGCTGACTTCATTGTCCAGCCAGATCGGTCGAATGTGTCGTTAAGATGAGACCGCTCAGAACTTATCCGCAGCTCCAACCATCTCAGCCCCAAGGCGGTTTGCCCCCATCCTCAATCCCGCTCCCGAACGGCGCGTACGCCTGGGAGCGGGATGCTGCTGGTCTCGGCTCGTTCCCCTCTCCCACGGGATCGAAGGGGTGCGGAGTCTAGATCGAGTCTCAGGCCACCGGCGCGCTGGCCGGCACGACCAGCTCCCCCAATTCTTGGCGTGCACCGTCGCTCGCCAGCGAGCGGTCGCCGGCTTCCAAGATCTTGACGATCTTCCAGCCAACCACGCCGTCGGTGCGCGGGCGCTCACCGCTGACGATGCAGTCGATGAAGTGCTGGCATTCCATACGCAGCGGCTCGGTGAATTTGATGTAAGGCGTCACAACGTCGCCGTAGCGGTAGCTGAACTGGAAGTCAGCGAACGTGTCGGAGTACGGCGGGGCATCGACACCCTTGTCGTAGATGCGGATCTTCTCCAACTGCTCGATGTCGTCGTAGACCACCATCTTCTTGCTGCCGACGACGGTGATGCGGCGCTCCTTGCGCGGGTTCAACCAGCTCACATGAATGTGCGCCTGAATGTTGCGCGGGAACTCCAGATGCATGTAGACGACATCTTCCAGCGAATTGGGCACATGGCGCCCGCCCTGCGCCGTCACCGACACTGGATCGAGACCGAGGATGTGCAGCAGGATCGAAATGTCGTGTGGTGCCAAGTCCCACATGACGTTCAGGTTGCGCTGGAACAGGCCGAGATTGGTGCGGACAGCGTCGATGTAGTAGATTTCGCCCAGCTCGCCCGACGCGATCAGATCGCGCAGCTTGTGAACGGCGACGTTGTACTCGAACGTGTTGCCGACCATCAGGCGCAGGTTATTCCGCTCCGCCAGCTCGATCAGGTCTTCAGCCTGCGCGCTGTCGGTCGTGATCGGCTTTTCGATCATGCAGCTCAGGCCATGCTCCAGACATTCGCGGGCGATGGCGTGGTGAGTGGGCGGAGGCGTGGCGATGACGACCGCGTCCAGCCCCATCGAGAATAAGTCCCGAAAATTCGTGGTCACTTCGATGCCGGGATACAGCGTCTTCATATGATTGAGACGATCTTGACGCATATCCGCGACGGCGACCAGCTCACTGCTCGGCAGCTCGACGAAATTACGAATGAGGTTCGGACCCCAATAACCCGACCCGATTGCCCCGACACGAACCTTGCTCATAATGCCTCCCGTTTCCCTTCGTCTCTGCGATGACACTTCAGTGTCTATGAACAAGCAGCAGCAAAATGATATGTAGTGAAGTGCCGCCTGTTTTAGGCGGCACCTTTGGACTGCAAGACGGCGATCGGCGTCTTGAGCAGGATTTCGAGGT
>CAYTME010000084.1:0-1724 GCA_964438415.1 uncultured Pleurocapsa sp.
CATCCTGTGCATCAGGGATACCATCGCCGTCGCTGTCCGGGCAGCCGTTGGGCGTTTGGCCGAACTGCTGCGGGCAGGCATCCTGTGCATCAGGGATACCATCGCCGTCGCTGTCCGGGCAGCCGTTGGGCGTCTGACCGAAATCCTGCGGACAGGCATCCTGCCCATCCGGGACGCCATCGCCGTCGGCATCGGCAGCCGTGACGGTGAAATACGCTGTGCCAGCCAGCGGCCCGCTGTCGGGCACGGTCGGCTGATAACAGTAGACGGTGAAAACGCTGCCGGGGGCAGCATCAAACGGTACTTGGTAGTTCTGGAAGACGCCGTAATAATCAAATGTGCCGACATATGCACCGTTGACGGTGCAGTCTACGGGGTAGCCTTCGAAGCCGCCGCCAGCCGTCGTGATGGTGAACACAGTGCCGGGCGGCCCGCTCGAAGGCGAGAGGATGACCACCAATGCCTGCGCGTGGGCGATGAGCGGCGTGAGGCAGAGGATCAACACAGTAGTAACGACAAACGAGACTCGGGAGGCAAGGCGCCTGTCACGCATGCTTATGATCTCTTTCCTTGATGGACCTATAACTACGCGATCAAAGCGGACAGCATCTAGTATATTCGAGACCGAGAACTTGAAAACGTAAAAGAATTGGCGATCCATTGGTGATCGCCTGTCGCTTTACGTCAAGACCGGATGTGGCTCTGGAATGCGTGCATGAGGTAAGCTCAAGGGCGAAGGAGCGAGCGCCATGACGCCGAGCTGAGCAGACGCGATGTCACGACACGAGAGGCTGCGCGCAGTTTGGTTGGTAACAGCACTGCTGCTGCTGTTCGCCATGCTCCGCCTGCTGAATATCATGCGCTTCCCCATATTCATCGACGAAGCCATCCACGTGGACTGGGCGGATGATCTCTACGCACTGCGCCCGCTGACCGGTGCAGCCAACGGGAAGCTTTTCGGCTTGTGGTGGATGGCGCTCTTCGCATTGACGGGTGACCAAGCGATCTTCCTGGCACGCGCAGCGACCGCCCTGTTCGCGCTGTTGGGCGCGGCGCTCATCTTTCGCGTCGGTGCGTCACTCGCGGGGCGGGGCGCGGGGCTGATGGCGCTGTTCTTGTACGCCGTTCATCCCTACGGCGTCTTCTATGACCGCATGGCGTTGGTGGATGCTTATGTGCTGCCGTGGGCGCTGCTCTCGGTCTGGTACTGCCTGCGCTGGCTCCGCAGCGGGCAGTATGGGGATGCGCTGGCGGCTGGTGTCAGCGTGACGGGGGCAGTGCTGGCGAAAGCGACCGGCATCGTCTTGATCGTGATCCCGCTGCTTGCCCTGGCACTGCTGCCCGCGCGCCGGAGTTGGGCGGCACGCCTGCGCGCCATCGCTTGGGCGTCGGCGGCGTTCGCGCTGACGAGCGGGGCGATCTACGCCCTACTGCTCTGGCGCGGCTATCGTTACTTCGGCACGGCGACGACGGTCGTCGGCACCGGCACCGCCGACATCGCCTGGGAGCGCATCTGGGACAACATCGCCGCCATGTGGGCGATCGACGCGGCCTATTTTTCCGCCCCTTTCCTGCTGGCGGTCGGCGCGCTGGCGGCGGCGCTGCTCCGGTTGAGGCCGCGCATCGGGGTCTTTCTGCTCGCGGCGGCCTTGGTGCCGCTGGGCGGCCTGCTCGTCTTCGCGAGTAAGATGAGCGCGCGTTACTTTCAATTCCATACGCCCTTT
>CAYTME010000084.1:1743-2027 GCA_964438415.1 uncultured Pleurocapsa sp.
ATGCGCTCGCTGCGCGCTGGCCGCGCGTGCGCGCCGGCGGATTCGGCTTGGTGCTGTTGTGGAGCGCCGTGTTCGCGCTCCCGTTCTTCACACGGTATCTGACCGAGCCGGACACGCTGGCGCTGCCCCAGCTCGATCGTGAGGAGTACATCAGCAGTGAGGCGTCCGGCTTCGCGCTGTCGGAGGTGGCCGCTTTTCTGCAAACGCAGGCACAGACGCAGCCGCCGGGCGTCGTCATCGGTTTGCTCGCCAACTGCCTTGTGCTCGATGCACTCGTGCCGCTC
>CAYTME010000084.1:2037-5207 GCA_964438415.1 uncultured Pleurocapsa sp.
ACCTCTGACGGTCGAGTGCCCGGTGCTCCTGCTCGACGGTGCGCATCAGGGCGCGGTGATCGAACGTGCGCAGGCGCTGCGCGCGCGTGGACAGCCGGTCTGGGTCGTGTACGAAGATCTTCCCTACACCGAGCTGACAGGGCTGGATATCGATCCACCTGCGCTGGCGGTCTTCAGCCGGCCGCTCGGCGGCGTGCCGATCGCCGTCTACCGTCATCGATAGGAGAGGAGGAGCGCGACGTCTGTATGATCAACGGTAAAAAGCTCATCGTCGTCATGCCAGCCTACAACGCTGAGCAGACGCTCGTCAGGACTTTCAGCGAACTGCCGCACGAGATCATCGACGAGGTCATCTTGGTCGATGACCACAGCCGCGATAACACGGTCGAGGTGGCGCGGCGGCTGGGTGTGCATGTCATCATCCGTCACAAGCGCAACACCGGCTACGGCGGCAATCAGAAGACATGCTACGCGGTGGCGCTCAGCCGCGGAGCCGATATCGTCGTCATGGTGCACCCCGATTATCAGTACTCGCCGCGGTTGTGCGGGGCGATCGCGTGGATGATCGCATCGGGAGAGTACGATTTCGTGCTCGCCTCGCGCATTCTCGGCAATCAGGCGCTCACCGGCGGGATGCCGATCTGGAAGTACATCGCCAACCGGGCGCTGACCGCGTTCGAGAACATCGTCCTCGGCATTCGCCTGTCGGAGTATCACACGGGCTACCGCGCCTTCACGCGCGAGGTGCTGCTGACGCTGCCGCTCGACGAGAACACCGACGATTTCGCTTTCGACAACCAGATGATCGTGCAGGCAGTGTATTTCGGCTTTCGCGTCGGCGAGATTTCGTGCCCCACGCGCTATATGGCCGAGGCATCGTCGATCAACTTCCGCCGCAGCGTGACCTACGGTCTGGGCGTCGTCGGCGCAACGTTGGCCTACCGGCTGCACGTGTGGGGTCTGCGCCGGGCGCGCATCCTCGCAGCGGAAGGCGGACGGCTCGACCCCGATCACCTTGCGGCGCGCCAGTCGCTGCTCGAATTCACCACGCCGCAGGATATCTGAACGATGCTCGGTCAGTCTTGCGACGCCTGCGGCAGCCGCCAAACAGTGCCTCTTTTCGACAATACGGATTATCTTTCCGGTGAGCGCTTCACCGTCGTGCGCTGTGCAGACTGTGGGCTGGCGCGCACCGTGTTTCCACACGACGCGGACGCTCTAGCGCGTTACTACGGCCCAGCGTACTACGGTGAAGATGGCAGGCGTTTCATCGGCGTGATGGAATGGGCGGTGCGCCAGTTCCGCTTGGCTCGCGTGCGGCGCATCCGCCGGCTGCGACCGGACGGCACTCCCGGCGCGATCTTGGACGTCGGCTGTGGACGCGGCTTGATCTTGATCCATCTGCGCGCGCACGGCTGGCAGTGCAGCGGGGTCGAGGTCTCCGAGGCGCTCGCGGAGCGTCTGCACCGGGACTATGACGTCCACATCTACACCGCGCCGCATCTGCCCGACAATCACCTGCCCGCCGAGTCGCAAGATGTGATCCTGCTCTGGCACTCGCTCGAGCACGCTGCCTATCCAGCGCAGACGATCGCGGAATGCGCGCGCCTGCTGCGCCCCGGCGGCAGGATGATCGTCGAAGTCCCCAACCTGATGAGCTGGCAGGCGCGCCTGGGCGGCGGGCGCTGGTTCCATCTCGACACACCGCGCCATCTTTACCATTTCTCGACCGAAACGCTCAGCGCACTGAGCGCACGGCACGGGCTGCGCGTCACGGCGCAGACGACGCTCTCGCTGGAGCAGGGTTTCTACGGCATGATCCAGACGTTCCTCAACCGGTTCACACGCCGTCCGAATGTGCTCTATCGACTGCTCAAACGGCAGGCACCGCGCGGGCGCGGCGCGGCCTTGGATATTGGCGTGACGCTCGCGCTGCTGCCGTTCGTCGTGCCGCTGGCCGTCCTCGTCGAGAGTCTGGCCGTCCTAGCGCGGTGCGGCGCGGTCATCCAGCTCACGCTCGAAAAGCCGTGCGCCGCGACGTGAAACACTGCACGCGCGCATGAAAGCGCCCTCACCACCTCCTCACCGACTTCTCAGGCACGGTCTGCACCTTTCGTGATATGGTTAGCACGGCTAATCAATAGTAGTGCGTATCGTTAGGGGTGCAATGGGAAGTTCGCCTGCCGGGCTAGATCGACGCGAGGACAGCATCCCGCATCTGCTGCTCGATGTCCTGCCGGTCCTCATGCGCGTCATCTCGGCCCAGATGCGCGAGACGGCACACGGCGTCACCAGCGCGCACATGCCGGTGCTGGCCGTCCTCGACGTCCAGCCGCGCACGTTGAGCGAGCTGGCCGAGATCATGTCGGTCAGCGGCCCGACGATGTCGAACACGATCACGGCGCTGGAGACGCGGGGCTGGATCGCCCGCGAGCGTTCCGCCAGCGATCGCAGGCTGGTGCACATCACCCTGACCAGCGAAGGCCGCGCCGCGCTGCACGAGAGCATCCGCGAGATGGAAGGTCATCTTGGCGCGCTGGTCGAGCGGGCTGGCCTCGACAGCCGGGAAGAGGCGGCGCTGGTCGAAGGGCTGCACCTGCTGCGGCGCCTGTTCATCGCCGGCCTGTCCGATCTCGAGTGAGGGCGAGGTCCGCCGCGTCCGCTGAAATCCGAATGTGATCCAAAAGAGCTTTCTTTGCAGCTTACAGGTTTTACCGGTGAGCGTGTTCGAGTCCTGTGTTGAGGTCAATGGGATGGGGAGTGTAGGCAAATGAATCGTGAAATCGTTGCGGAGGGTCTGGTCAAACGCTACGGCGATTTCGCCGCGGTCAACGATGTCTCGTTCAAGGTCGAGTCGGGCGAGATCTTCGGCTTCCTCGGCCCCAACGGTGCCGGCAAGAGCACGACAGTCGCCATGCTGACGACGCGCACGCTGCCCACCAGCGGCCGCGCCAGCGTCGGCGGCTACGATGTCGAGCATCACGCGGGCGATGTGCGCCGTCTGGCCGGGGTCGCCTTGCAGGAGATCGGCCTCGACCCGCTGATGAAGTCGATGGAGATGCTGACGATCCAGGGCCAGTTGTTCGGGATGTCGCGCCGCCAGGCCGTCAGCCGCGCCCGTGAGCTGCTCGATCTAGTCAAGCTGGCGGATGTGACGCAGCGGCCGGTCG
>CAYTME010000084.1:5225-6422 GCA_964438415.1 uncultured Pleurocapsa sp.
GGCTCGACTTGGCGCTGGCGCTCGTGCATGAGCCGGCGGTGCTCTTCCTCGACGAGCCGACCACCGGACTCGACCCGGCCAGCCGCCGCGACATCTGGACGGAGGTGCGCCGCCTCAACCGCGAATTGGGGATGACGATCTTCTTGACGACCCAGTATCTCGAGGAAGCCGACGAGCTGGCCGACCGGATCGCCATCATCACGCAGGGGCAGATCGCCATCGAAGGCCGGCCTGCCGATCTGAAGGCGCAGATGGGCGGCGACGCCATCAACCTGACCTTTGCCGACGCAATCACGGTCGAAAGCGCGCGCGAGCATCTGAGCGACATGGCGACCCGCACGCAGACCGACCGCGACACGCTGCGCTTGTACATGGCCAACGCCGCCGCAGCTGTGCCTGCCGTCGTCAACCGCCTGCAGTCAGCCGGACTGGCTCCGCTGGCGCTCTCGCTGACGCAGCCGACACTCGACGATGTGTTCCTGAAGGTGACCGGCCAGCGCTTCAGCAGCGAGCAGGCACAGGACGAAAAGGTCGCCTAACCGAACCGGGGGATGAGGCCTGCCTCGTCCGCTGGCACCGCCCAATCGAGTCGTGATTTTGTTGAAAACCTGGAGTCTGGAGTAAGGGAACCTATCATGAGCGCGATCACCGTCTCAACCGCCCAACGTGTCCGCGCCGACGAACGCTCGGCGACGATGCCGTTCGTGCTGCAGGTCTCGATGATGACCTGGCGCAGCATCGTGACCGTTTTCCGCGAGCCGGCCTCGGTCATTCCCGGCCTCATCATCAGCGTCTTTTTCGTCCTCGTCTACGAGGCTTCGCTCAACGGCGCAGCGCGTTTCTTCCTGCCTGGGCAGAGCTATCTCGGCTTCATCCTGCCCGTCTCGATCATCAGTTCCGCGCTGTCGGGTGCCAGCATCGCCGGGCAGGCGATCGTGCGCGATATCGACAACGGCTACTTCGACAAGCTGCTGCTGACGCCAATCAGCCGTCCAGCCCTGCTGCTCGGCCCGATGATCGCCGGCGCGCTGGTGCTCGTGCTGCAAACGTCGCTCGTGCTGGCGGTCGGTCTGCTGCTCGGCTTGCAGCCGGAGACGGGCATCCCCGGCATGCTGACGGTGTTGGGCTACGCCCTGCTGATCGGCGTCGGCTTCGCCGGGTTCGTTGTTGGCATCGCGCTGCGCACGGGCAGCGCAG
>CAYTME010000084.1:6519-7791 GCA_964438415.1 uncultured Pleurocapsa sp.
CAACCCGATCACGTATGTGCTGGAGGCCATGCGCGCCCTCTTCAATACGGGCTGGAACGCCGAGCTGATGGCACGCGGTCTGACGGCGACGCTCGCCATCGCGGCGGTCACCTTCATCTTCGCCTTCTTCAGCTTGCGCGCGCGCACCCGCCGACGCTAGCTGCCTCCTCTGGCGTTTTTACCTCACCCCTCAACTCCCTCTCTACTTGGAAAGGGTGTTGTGGGGTGAGGCGCTCTACTCCTCAACGACGAAATCGTAGAGCAGCAGCCCCAGACCGAAATAGAGCAGATCGATGACGGCCAGGAGCTGCACCCACGTGATCCAATCCTGAAGCGGTGCCTCCTGCAGGGCACCGGTCGTCGCCCGCACCGCGCAGATCAAGACCGGCAGCACCACGGGCAGCATGATCAGCGGCAGCAGCGCCTCGCGCGCGCGCGTCTGCGCGGTGATCGTCGCCAGGATCGTCCCCACGACCGTGAAACCGAACGTCCCCAAGAGCAGCGTCAAGATGACCCAACCCTGGAGCAGATTGGCATTGAAGAGCACCGTCATCACCGGCAGCATGGCCGCGCTGACGATCAACACGAACATCGCGCCGCCGATCAGCTTGCCGCACAGGATGGCCGCGCGCGGGATCGGCGACATCAGCAGGGCATCCATGCCGCCGCCCTCGCGCTCGCTCGTCATGCTGCGGTTGAGGCCGAGGATGCTGGCGAAGACGATCGTCACGTAGAGCACGCCGCTGACCGCCTCGGTGCGCGCCTGGCGGTCGAGTTCGAGCGCGAAGCTGAAGATCAAGATGCTGATCAAGGCGAACAGGCCCATCGTGGCGACGAGTTCGCGGCTGCGCAGCTCCGTCTGCACGTCCTTGCGGGCGATATGCAGCATGGCGCTCAGAAACGGTGTCGTCATCGTTCGCGCTCCCGCGTCATGCCCGTGATCTCGCCGAACAGCCGGATCAAGCCGAGCGCGTCCGTCTTCGCTGTCGGCGCGTCATAGCCGATCTGACCGCGCGCCAAGATGAGCGTGCGCCGGGCGATGCGCGCTGCTCGCTCCAGCTCGTGGGTCGTCAAGATGAGCGTGCGCCCGCCGGTATACGCCTCGGCGATGACCGCGTCGAGCATCGCCGCCCCCTCCTGATCCAGCCCTGTGTACGGCTCGTCGAGCAGCACGACCGCCGGGTCATGCACGAGCGCGCGGGCGATGCTGAGGCGCTGCTGCATCCCGCGTGAAAAGGTGCGCACGCGGTCATCCGCCCGGCGCGCCAGCCC
>CAYTME010000084.1:7807-12161 GCA_964438415.1 uncultured Pleurocapsa sp.
CGTTCGACGGCATCGATATCGTACAGGCGGGCGAAGAAGCGCAGGTTTTCCCGCGCCGTCAGGTTGTCGTAGAGCAGCGGCTTGTGGCTCACCAGCCCGATCTGAGCGCGTACCGCCGCCGCCTCGCGCGGGATATCCCACCCGCCGACGCGGATCGCGCCGCCGCTCGGCTTGGTCATGCCTGCCAGCAGGCGCAGCAGCGTCGATTTGCCGCTGCCGTTCGCGCCGAGAAGGGCGACGCATTCCCCGCGTCCGATCTCGAGGTCGATGCCTTTCAGCACCGGGCGCAGGTCGTAGGCTTTGCTCAGAGCGCGCAGTTGGATCAGCGGTGGGTGAGAGTCGTGAGAAGGGGCGTCGGCCATGTGCGGTTCGATGTCCATCCGGGTGAGTCCACGCAAGCAACTGTACCCCGACTGGTGCCGGATTGCCAGACGCCGCCGCGGGGCGGGCGCATCTGGCCCGCTGAGCGCTCAAGCGGCTCGGCTGGTCTGCTCAAGCGCGCTGAAGGCGCTCCGGCCTTAGCGGAGGATTTTCCTCGTCTCCGCGCCGGTTGGCCTCGTAGTCGCGACTCCCGGCTCGGCCGCCGCTCCCAACTCCGAATGCGCTGCCGCACCAACGCCGCTCTTACGCCGCTGTGCTATACTTAAGGTTATTCGTAAGGATGCGCTGGCCGGATCGCCGGTCGGCGGCATTGTTACGCGGTAGGGGGATCATGAGTGAACTGCAGCTTTCGACGATCGAGAGCGAAGTCCCCTATGCCGACCTGATCGCGTGGTGGCTCAAAATGAATGAGGCGCTGCGCACAGGCAATCCGATCGAATACAGTCACCGTCACGACTCACAGTACTTGGCTTGGGAGGATGTTCGCCTGGAACGCAACCCGTTCTTCGCAGAGGGCACAGGCTTTGAGGGCTATTTCGTCGACGGCCAACGCGGTCCGATCGAGGTGCTGGAGCTGATCATCGCCAACTGCCGCCAGATGCTCGACAGCATCGCCCGCTATCATCCGCACAACTGGATCTGGCGCTCGCGCATGATGAAGACGCTGACGGGTGAGCAGCACGACCCGCAGGCGATCGCCGAATGGTCAGCCCTGTTGGGCGCGACGCTGGGCCGCCTGCGCGCGGAGATCATCCGGAATCGGAACCCGGCCGCTCAGCACTTCCACAACGAAACCTACGAGATCGTCCAGCAGCTTCCGCCGATCGCCTATCACGCAAACGCCCAAACGCCGATCCAGCAGCGCTACCTGCTCGGGGCCTACCCAGACTCGCCAAAGGGCATCATCTGCATCGATCCGGCGCTGCTCAAACCGTCCGAACAAGAAGCCTGGCGCGTCGCCCAGTTGGTCGGCAAGTTCGGCCATCCGCTCGTGCGCGAATTCGTACGCCGCAGCGCGCGTTAGGCCAGCGGTCGAATGTAATCCACGACCGAGCAGCGCATTGTGGACTTGCAACACAGCGCGCTGAGGTCGTGGATCATGGCCATGTTTCGACCGTCGGCTCAGCCCGCCCGCTCCAGCAGCTTCGTCAGCCGCGCCTTGAGCGCGCCGCGCTGCCGCTCATAGAGTGCGGCGTCGATCTCACCGCGTTCGTGCTGCGCGTCCAGCTCGGCGATCTGGCGGATCAGGCCGTCGAGCAGCGCCTGATCGGTCGGCTGCTGCGTGGGCGCCGCTGCTGCGGCCCGGCGCTGTCTGCGCCGTCGCCACCAAGCGAACAGGGCGATGACGAGCGCGATCTCGACCGCGATGCCGGCGATGAGCAGCGGCAGCAGGTTGTTCGAAATGACGAACGGCTCGGAGCCGCGCGCGGTGACATCCTGGGGGGCACCGCTCAAGTCGAAGCGTAGTGCATCGCCTGCGTTCAGGCTTAAGCGCCCACCGAAGCCCTGCCACTCGTTCGCGCCGACCGTCTGCGCCCCGATCTGGGCGAGCTGGTCGCTCTGCAGGATCAGATTGGGCTGGCGCAGCAGCACACGCGCCTCACCCATGAACCGGTAATTGAACGGCTGCTCGATGATGGCGCTGCCCGTATAGGGGATGAAGTACGCCAGCGCGATCACCGTGTCTTGTCCCGGCAGCACCGGCACGGTATCGAGGACGGTGAACTGATCCTGAGCGATGACAAAACGCGCCTCGTTTTCGAGGAAGGCGATCGAACCCGGCGGCAGCGAGATCGCCGCCGCGATGCGCCGCCCATCGGGGGTGCGCTGGTCGGTCACGTAAGCCCGGTCGCTGCCATTGCGCAGTGTGAAGACCTGAGCCACCTCCAGCCCCTCGCCCATGGCGTTGACCTGCATCACCGTGCCCGTGATCGTGATGACCGCAGGGTCTTCGGTCAGCTCGTAGATCGTCACCGGCAGGTCGAGCGCGCCCGCCGCCGGGTCGCCCGCCGAGATGTCGCTGATGAACGTCACGCCGCGGTACTCGACGACGGCCGCGTAGCGAAAGGCGGCGCTGATCGGCACGTCAGCGAATGCGAACGCGCCATCGGCGCCGGTGGTGGTCTCCAGCGTGGTCTGGGTCAAGTTCTCATCGAAGTAAACGAGCCGCACCGGCAGCGCCGACGGCACGCCGCCGCCTGCTGTGCCGTTGGTGACGCGCCCGGTGATCGTGCTGGCCGTCGTGTCTGTGTCCACTTGCGCGACCTGCACCGTCTGACCGATGCTGTCGGCGTTCGCCAGCGAGAGCGTGCGCACGTAAGCCGCCACCGCCCGGCGCTCATCTTCGCTCAAGATATCGGCGAAGCCCTGCATCTCTGCGCCGTGTCCCTCGGTGATGATGTTGAAGAGATGCTCATCGCTCAGGGTCATGATCGAGTCGAGGCGGGTCAGGTTGGGGGTATAACCGCCGAATTCGGCCGCACGCTCTCCGTCGCCGCGGCCGCTTGATCCGTGACACTCGGCGCAGTGGGCGCTGTAACGCTCGCGTCCAAGCGCGATCTGCTCCGGCGTGTAGTGAAGCGTGTAGGTGTAGAGCGCCACCGCCCACCGATCCGCGGCGCTCAGCGCTTCCCGCCAGGGAGGCATCAGCCGCCCGATACGACCGTTGGTGATCGTCGCGTACCACTCGGACGGACGCTGTGCACGTGCGGCGGACGGCTCGCGGAAGTTGCGCGCCTCGGCGACTTGGCCGCTGCGCACCAGTTCACCATCGCCCGCCCCGGTCAAGCCGTGACACGCAACACAGCGCTCTGCGTACACGGCGGCCCCGCGCGCGATATCGGGCGCAGCATCGGGCGCGGTTTCAATAGGTGGCACGGCAGTCGGTGGGGGCAGCGTCGCCACGATGGGCGGTTCGCCGCCCAGGCCGCTGCAGGCAGCGATGACGCTGGCGGCCAGCACCAGCGCGCTGAGACGAATCGATGCTCTTGTCGACAAAGTCAAGATGAACAGCTCCATCCATCGCGCGATGACGATTCTAAAGCCGATGTTACCATGCGGGGCTGAGCGGCGCGATCCCCGGCTGCCCCGTGCTGTGATAATGCTGAATGTCACACGAGATGCGTGACCATTGACGCCGCGCCCTGGCGCATAATGGGAGCATAGGTGCTAAGGAGGGCAGTCATGTACAAGAACATCCTGGTACCGCTGGATGGATCGGCGATCAGTGAAGAAGCGCTGCTGGAGGCGCGCCGGCTGGTCGATAAAGGCGCGACGATCACGCTGGTGACGGCGGTCGATGTGCCCGACCTGCCCGCACACGGCTTCGACATGTACGGCGGTATCGTGCTCTCCGACAGCGAAACCAAACGGCAGATGGAAGATTGGGCCAAGGGCTATCTTGAAAACACGGCCGCCAATCTGACTGCCGAAGGCTACGGTGCCAAAGCCATCGTCGAGATCGGCGATCCGGCCAAAGTCGTGGTCGATGCCGCACTGGCAGAGCGCGTCGATGCGATCGTCATGACGACGCATGGGCGGTCGGGCGTGAGCCGCTGGCTGTTCGGCAGTGTGACGAGTAAGGTGCTAAACATCGCCCCTGTTCCGGTGCTCGTGGTTCCGAGCAAAGAGAAACTCCGGCTGTTGGAAAAGACCGCGCCGGAGGCCTTCTACGGCTGACGTACTCAAACGTCGTGAGCGAAGGTGCAGGCAGCGATGCGGGCAGGGTGAGCCTCTTTCACCCACGATAAAACCTATTTTAGGGGATGCGGAAGGGCGCTTTGAGAGCGTCCTTTCGCCGTCTACGGCGGGAAGCTCATCGCTGCGGCGGCTTGATCAGCGCCAGCACACGTGACAGCCGTTTCAGGTCATGCGACAGCAGATGCGCGAGCTGACGCCCGGCGCGCACGAGAAAATCGTAGCGCTCCTGTCCGTCCGCATACGCCTGCGCCGCGTAGCGGATGGCGGCGGCCAG
>CAYTME010000084.1:12227-12442 GCA_964438415.1 uncultured Pleurocapsa sp.
AAGGCGTACGTTTCGTCGGCGCTGCACAGCTCGACCTCGCTCAGGCTGAGCGGTGGACGCGGCGGCAGCGAATGGTAGATCTCCCCGTCGATGACGCAGCCGATGTTGATGACCGCGATCTCGACCGGCACCATACGGTTCTCGCGCTGGTCGAGCAGGGCGCTGTTATCGACGATGCTGGCCATCACCAGCTCGCGCGCCAGCGGGTCGTCGTC
>CAYTME010000084.1:12452-14017 GCA_964438415.1 uncultured Pleurocapsa sp.
AGATCAGGCCGATGGCGGCGGCGCTGAAATCCTCTGAGATCGGCACTTTGACGAACGATCCGAACACGTGCCGCTCGTCGATCCGGCTGCCCCGCGTGCCGCAGTCGAACCCGGTTGTGCTGGCGCGCAGCACCCGTCCGACGATTTCGCGCTGTGCGTGAGTCTGCATCCTCTCGATCCTTTCCGCTCACCCCCGAAGGCGGTGCTGGCGGCGTTCACCGCGCGCCAGATGCTTGGTTTGCAGTTTGTTCGACTGCTCCGGCAGCATGCCGTGCTTCAGCATTTCGATGCTGATGAGCTGGTCGAGCTGCTCGCGCTCGATGCTGCTGACGACCGCGAGTTCGTCCGCCCGCGTCAGCGCATACGGGTAGTGCTTGCGCCCCTGAATCGAGCACTGATGCACGATTAGCGCGTGCAGCGCATCGACCGCCGCCGGCTCGCGCGCCACCCACATTGGCACATCGAGCCGCGCGATCACCGGCCTATCCATCATGCTGACGTTGATGTAACAGAAGGCGATCTCATATTCCCCGCCTCGGCGGATGTATTCGGCATTCTGCGGCGAATTCTGGGTCATCAGGGCGGAACGCGCGCCGGGGGGCAGCACGCGCGCGAAGAGCTGCTCATCGGTCAGCCCCTCTAGATCGCCGTTCGTCTTCAGGTTGACCTCGTTGATGGCGGCCTCGTCCAAGTAGAGTAGATGCAGCAGGCTGATGACATACGTGCTGCGCGGTGCGTCGAGATAACCGCTCAAGACCGCTTGGCTGTCGTAGAGCTGGCGCAGCGCGTCCATGTAGTCCGTTTCGATCTGGCGCACGTAGGCGATTTCGGTGCCGCCGAAGAATTTGAGCAGGCTGCCATCGTGCAGCGCGATCAGCGGGCGCGGCGCGTCGCGCAGTTCCCAGGCCATGCGCGCCAGCCAGCGCATCTCCTCGACCGAGCGGCGCATGTTGACCGTCTGATTGCTGATCAGGCGGCCGTCTTCGTCCTTCAGCTTGCTGTCGGCGTAAGCCAGTTCGGGCGATGTGAGCTGGTCGGGCAGGCGCGGCTCGCCGTGATGATAGATGTACGCACCGATGTTGATCAGGTAGTAGAGAGCGGCGCTGTGCTGATCGGGGTAAATCTGCGAGCCATCGACCGCCAGCAGCGTCGCCGCGGCGGGCAGCGCGGGCTGCTGGCCGACGCCGCAGATGTATTCACTGTATGGGCGCGGCAGCGGTGCGGCCCCGCGATAGCCGCTGACGCTCGAATTGCGCACCAGCTCGATCCGCTGGTGAGCGAACTCGATATCGGTCGCTTTGAAAAAACGTTCCAGCGCGATCTCGATGCGTTCGCTGTGTGATAGGCTGCGCTTGCTCAGGAAGCGGCCCATCCGCTGGACTTGATCGATCACTTTATTGAATTCGAGCGCCACGCAGCCGCTTCCGAACGTTTTTTCTGACGATCGCTTGACAGCGTAGCACTCATGTTCGTTTGTGTCAAGCAAACGTTCTTAACATTTGCTCGTGCTGCTCGCTCAGCCGTCTCGGTCGCGCTCCGAGCGCCACCAATCGCGGAACGACTGC
>CAYTME010000084.1:14045-15530 GCA_964438415.1 uncultured Pleurocapsa sp.
GGCGATGTAGACGAACATCATCTCGGCGATCGGGATCGAGATGATCAGCGTCATTGACCGCCGCCAGCGCCCGGCTCGCCATGCTGGCCAGCTTGCCGCTAACCTGATAGAGGAGCGGGTGACTGAAAGCGAAGGCGTAGCCCTTCATGCCAGCGCGCCAGTGCGGTTCCTGCACCTGCTGGAGATCGCGGCGCAGCATGAGCAGCATATCGGGGATGTTGATATCGACCGGGCAGGCGGTCTTGCATGCACCGCACAAGCTGCTGGCGAACGGCAGCGGCGCTGCGTTCTCGATCCCCGCCAGCAGCGGCGTGACGATCGCGCCGATCGGCCCTGAGTAAACCGAGCCGTAAGACAGACCGCCGACGTTCTGGTAGACGGGGCAGGCGTTCAGGCAAGCACCGCAGCGGATGCAGGCGAGCGCCTCGGCGTACTCACTTGCGTAGATATTCGTGCGCCCGTTATCGAGCAGGATCAGGTAGAAATGCTCCGGCCCATCGGCCTCTTCCGAGCTTGCCGGGCCGTGAAAGCAGTTGACGTACACGGTCATGCGCTGGCCGGTCGCACTGCGCGGCAGCATCTGGATCAGCGTGGCGAAATCTTCCCAAGTCGGGATGACCTTCTCGATGCCGACGACGGCCACATGCACCGGCGGCACACCGGTCGACAGGCGGGCGTTGCCCTCGTTGCAGACGACGACGACCGTGCCCGTCTCGGCGATCAGGAAGTTGCCGCCGCTCATGCCGAGGTCGGCTTGCAAGAAGCGCTCACGCAGATACTGGCGCGCGTATGCCGTCATCTCCGATGCCGTGTCGGTCGGCGGCATGGCGATCTTGTCCATCATGATGTCGCGGATCTGCTCTTTGGTCATGTGCATGACGGGCATCACGATGTGGCTGGGGTGCGTATCGCCGATCTGGACGATGAACTCGCCGAGGTCGGTCTCGACCATCTCGATGCCCGCGTCGGCCAGCGCCGGCAGCAGCTCGATCTCCTCGGTGACCATGCTCTTGCTCTTGACCGCCCGCTTGACAGCGTGTTTGCGGCAGATGTCGAGCACATGCCGTCGGGCTTCCGCGGCGTCCGCCGCCCACAGCACGTGCCCGCCGCGCGCCGTCAGCCGCGCTTCCAACTGTTCCAGCATGTCTGGCAGCTCGTGCAGCGCGCGCAGCCGGGCCGCGCGCCCCTGCTGGCGCAGCGCCTGCGCATCCGTCAGCTCGCTCATCGCAATGGCACGGCGTCCGGTGGCGTTGCCCGTCCCCCGGTCGAGCGCCGTCTTCAAGGTCACGTCTCGGACTGCTTGGGCTGCGTGATGGGTGAAATCGTTCGGATCGGTGTGCATGACGATACGCCTGTGCCAACTCGAAATTGACGGCGCGATTGTAGCGCGACTCTGGGCGCGGCGAAACGGGCGAGACATCGCGCCTGCGAACGAGCGCATTCGGGTTTGAGGGCAGCGGATGCCGCCTGAGTCGTCCCTACGAC
>CAYTME010000085.1:0-8138 GCA_964438415.1 uncultured Pleurocapsa sp.
CCGTCACCATGTCTCCGCCCGTGTTCCGGATCACGAACGCCAGCGGGTACGCGCAACTCGATGTTACCTCCAAAGTCGGACGCGTGTTGCAGTGCTGGCTAACTGAGAAGGTTCCCGCGTAGTCGTCGCTTACAAACTGATACGTGTCATATGGATCCGCTGTATCGGGCACAAGGATCGTCTGCGTCTCGCCAACACCGAGCTGGAAACTGCCGCTTGCGATCGAGCTTCCCGCCGAATTGCGGATTTCATACGCCTGTGGGCGATGCATCGGGCCGACGGTTGGGCCGCTCGCATTGCTGATCACGAAGGCGATCGCATTGCCTTGGCACTGGCCGTTCACCGAGATGCTGGGTGGGTAATTACACGTCGTCGATGCATTGAGCGCCGTATCGACCGTCGTCAGCGTCAGTTGACCTGATTGATTCGTGAACGTGAAGGTCTGGCTTGCGCCCGCGCCGAGCTGCACGCTGCCGATATAGATGATCGTATCGCTAGCATCGCGCACGGTCACTTGATCCGGCGTCGTCATAGCCGCGCCGCTGTTGGTGATCGTGAATGTCGCTGTCCGGTCGGCGCTGCACTGAGCATCCACCGACAGTGACGGCGTACCGCCCGCCGACGGATCGACCGTGACAGATCTCACGACAGTACCTGTGCGCGTGCCATCGGTGATCTGCATAGTCACCAGATACGTCCCAGCGGACTGGAAAGTGTGGCACACAGTATTTAGTGCTGCACCGTTATTGCCATCACCGAATTCCCAGCCAGTCACCGTTACGCCAGGCGCAAGCTGAGCCGTGAAGCAGAAGCGCGACGCACTCTGCGGCGTAATGCTGAACGTTGAGCTGCTTTCGAGCTGATTGTACGTGCGAATGATGTTGGTCGCCTGCGCGCTCGCGCCGCTGGTATTGGTGACCGTCAGCCGAACAGGATAACTCCGACCTGCCTCTGTGTATGTCGTGCAGATTTCTGCAGGGATGCTGCTGCTGTTGTAACTCAGCGTCTCACCGTTGCCAAAGTCCCAAGTCCAGGAATTGAGATTGTTCCCTTGACTGCGGTCGGTGAAGCAGACTCGCATCGGCGCGATACCCGCGTACTGCGACGGTGTGAACGCCGCGATGATCGAGTCCGGGCTGATGACATTGACCATCAGCTCTGCGGTCGTGTTGCCCAGAGGCCCGCTGCCGACGACGACAACGCGATACTGCCCCGGATTGGCGAGCACTTGGCTGATCGTAGTGCCGGTGCGATTGACCGGACCGACGCGCACACCGGATGAGTTATAAACGTTCCAAGTGTACGTGTTGATGTTCACACCGCTGGCGCGGAAACCAAACGTACTGCCGGCGAAAACGTTGGAGTCCGTCCGCTCGATCAGGACGCTCTGCTCACGCCAAACGCTGAACGTGGCGGTTTGCGTACCGGTGCGATCGCCGTAGCCATTGACACCGGTCAGCCGGATGGTGTACGTCCCCTCCTGATTGAAGCTTAGGCAGCCCGGTTGCTGTGCCGTGCTCGTCTGCGTGCCCAGGCTGTTCTGATCCGTGCCGAAATCCCACGTGTAGCTCAACCCGTCGATGCCGTCATGGCTGGTGGTCGAGGTATTGGTCAAACACACCTGCTGGCCGATAGCGATATTGCCGGGCGCGACACTGGTCGTGAAGTTGACGCTGAAGGTACCAACTGCCAGATTCCTTTGAAGCGAGCAGGCATGTGTGCTGTCTGCAGGGTTGACCGCCGTGATGTAGACGCGGAGGATCTTGTCACCGATCGGCCCGAAGCTCGCCCCACTGAAGGCCGGGCTGTTCAACTGACCGTCGACATTCGATGTCGTGACCGCCAATTCGCGTTCTGCGCCCGTCGCGTCGATCAACACCCAGCGGAACTGCAAATCGATCCGGTTGGTATTGTCGACCTCGATCCGGTAGGTGTAGTCGGTAGCTGGCGATGCGGGAGCCATGCTGCCGCTCACCCAACGGTCACACGTGAAATTCTGTTCAACGCCAGCGGTCGTGATCGTGCGCCAACCGGAAGTACAGTTCTGCGACGGTTCGCCGACACTCGCGCTGTAACGAACTCGATAACGCACGTTCGGATCGAGGAATTGATAGGAGTAGCTAGCGCCTGCCACATCGGTGTCTATCGGCGTCCAAATCCCTGGACTTGTCTCGCGTTCGAAAGACCACAGGAGCGAGACCGTGCGACCAAAAGCGTTACCGACGTTCGGGGTGTAGGTGACGGTTTCGCCGAGAACCGGAGTATCATCGCCGCTCGGCAGCCCGCACGTGAGATTGGGCATCGTCACTGGCATTGCATGTGTCAAAAGTACCGTCGCCGTTGTCAGCGACCACTGTCAGCGCAAACGCATCGCTCTCACCGATTTGAGTCCAATCCCAATTCCTGGTCACACTGCTGCTGCTGCCAGCCGCCACACCATCGATTGTCCATGTGTAGGTCAGCGGGCGACCATCGACATTGCCAGTGACTGCGCTGTAGGTGTAGTTGTTCACGCCACCAGGATCGCTCGGCATGTTCGGACGCGGCGCGGCGTTTCCGCTAATCGAACACGTCAGCGCGCGATACGCAGCCGTGATCGTGCGCGTCTGATCACAGCCGGTGCCCGCGCTCGGCGTAACCACGACACGCAGCTCTTCGACGGTGTTATTGACCATCCAGCTCCTGGAGAACGTGTTGCTCGGCCCAGATTGAAGGAGACTTCCGCCAATGTACCAGTCATAGGTGGCGGTGCGGCCAGCCAGACCGGTCACATTCATCGTGTAGGTGTAATTGGTACCGTTCGGCAGCGGATTGAAGTCACCAGTCAAGTTGCACGTGAGCGCAGGCCATGCGACCGTGATGGTCTTGGTCGTCGAGCAGCTCGCCCCGTCCGGTGTGCTGGCACTCAGCGTCAATGTGTAAGTGCCCTCGTTCGTGAAGGCATAGCTGATATTCGGCGTCGCAAAACCAGCGTTTACACCAGGTCCCGTCAGCGACCAGTGATACGTCACGGTGCGGCCATTGATGCTGCCGACACTGCTGGTGTAGTTCTGCGCACCTGACAGAGGCACAACTGAAAGCGGGCCGCTGAAATCGCAGGTCAGCCCCAGCCGCTCCACGACGATGATGGCCTCGACGAATGACGAACCACCCGGACCGGTCACGGTGAGGCGCACAGGGTTGGCACCCAAGCGCATGACACCGCCAATGTTGCCGATAGGAATACCGTTAGCGGTTTCGCCAGTTGCGTCTGTCACACCATCGCCGTTAAAATCCCATTCGTAGGTGTCAATCACACCAGTGCTGGCCGAGCCATCGAAATTGACCGTACTACCCCAGGTGATCGTCGTTGCAGAAGCATTGATAACGGCAACTGGCGCAGCGACCAGCGTGTAAGAGCGCTGCGCTTCGGAACTCACCGTACCGGCAGCGTTTTCGGCGCGCAGGCGCACCGTGTATGTGCCACCCGTCGCGAACATGTGGCAGACCACATCGCTGTTATTTTCGATGACTGGTGAGCCATCACCGAAATCCCACAGATTGCGTGCAATAGGCCCAGTGCTCAAGTTGCGCAGACACAGCTCAATACCGCCACCTGCATTCTGCTGGGAGACGAGGGTGAAGTCAGCATCGATCGCCCCACCATCTTCGACAACAACAACCTGCTTGACGATGAATCCGCTGCCCCCAGGCCCGCTGTAGTCCAAACGGATCGTATAGGTACCAACTGCGGTAAAGACGACCGTGTGCGGTCCTTGCAGCACCGAAGACGTTCCATCGCCGAAATCCCACAGCCAGCTCGTGACCGGGCCGCTGTTCGTGCCGATAACCGGTGTCAGGGTGACCGTGAGCGGGAGCGCACCCGAATTGGGGGACACTGTAAAATCGACGATCGGTGGGCGTTCGTTGACGGCCACCTCCTGTTCGAAAACAGAGCTGCCATTGGCATTGCTCGCCGTGAGCCGGATGCGATAAATACCCGGCACGGTAAACGTGTAGCTCGTGTCCTGCGCCGACGAGGGGGAGAAAGGCCCAGCACCCGCGGGTGCGTTGATAACTTCCCATAGGAACGACAGTCCCTGGCCGGTGCTCGTGTTCGCGGTATACACCGTCAGCGGCGTGAACCCGCTCGTAACCGGCGTGATATCGAACCGCGCTTCCGGCAGCGATACGATCGAGACCGAACCGCTAATTTCGATGGTGCCGAGGGTCGATGTGATACAGCGCAGCAGGATGCCGTAGGTGCCAGTCGAGGGAAAGACGTGATTGAACGACTGGGCGGTCGATACGAGCGCGCCGTCGATCAGCCATTCATAGCTGTTCACGCCTGTGACATTGATCGCGGCAAAGCTGAACGTGAACGGATTGGTGTCTCCGCCCTCGTTGATGCTCATCTCGCAGGAAGCAGTCGGGTCCTCTTTCACGATTCGAGGGGACTCGATCAGCACTTCTAGCTGGCCGACTTCCCCAACCGGTTCCTCCGTCGCCTCGGCCGGCGGCTCTTCTGTCGGCTCGACGGTTGGTTCCTCCGTAACCTCCAACGTAGGCTCCTCAGTCGGTGCAGGAGTTAGAACGACAGACGATAGGCGTTCTGGAAACGGCGTCGACGACGGGGTCGGCTCCGGTGTGTTTTCCTGGCCAAAAGACGGCACAGGCGTGACAATCAGCGCCACGAAGAGCGCAGCAAAGATGAATAAAGACAGATACCGGCCAGTAGAGCGAAGATGCATGGTGTGCTGTGTTACCCCCAAAAATACAGGATCAATCATGGATAGTTGGCCGATCCAAGCCGCTCATTTTAATTTTAATGACTCGAGTGTCAGTTTTTCGTTTGGATTGTCTGAATTTCGTATAATTCCGTATAGCCGCCCGCAAGATATCTCGTCTTCACTAATAACAACCCGACACGACCCCGACCGCCATGAAGTTTTTGAGAACGATACAATCTCGGCTACAATCGCACCGACTTACTGCGTCCTCGATATGCTCTCTTGTGAACAGGAATCCCGGACATGAAGAAAATCCTGAATGACCCTAAACACTATGTGACAGAGATGCTTCAGGGTTTGCTGGCTGCACACCCCGGCCGCCTAAAAGCCGCTAACGGCGAGATCCACGCGATCGTGCGCGCTGATGCGCCCGTGCCGGGCAAAGTCGGCATCGTCACCGGCGGCGGATCGGGGCACCTGCCGGTCTTCCTCGGTTACGTTGGCCGTGGACTGCTCGATGGCTGCGCGGTCGGTGATGTATTCGCCTCACCGACGATTGACCAAATGTACCTAACCACGAAAGCCGTACATGGCGGTGCAGGGGTGCTGCATCTGTTCGGCAATTACGGCGGTGACGTCATGAACTTTGCCGCCGCCGCCGACCAGGCCAACATGGAAGACGATATTGAGGTCGCCACCGTACTGGTTGCCGATGATGTGGCCAGCGCCCCACCCGAGCGAGCCAGCGTCCGGCGCGGTGTCGCGGGCATGGTGTTCGCTTTCAAGGTTGCGGGTGCCCGTGCCGAGGAAATGGCGACACTGGCCGAAGTGAAAGCCGCCGCCGAACACGCGCTGGCCAATACGCGCAGTATGGGTGTTGCGCTCGGGCCGTGCATCGTGCCACAGGTGGGGAAACCGACCTTTACAATCGGTGACGATGAGATGGAAATCGGCATGGGTATTCACGGTGAGCAAGGCACGCGGCGCGGCCCCCTGCAAAATGCCAATGCCATCACCGAGCAGCTCATCGACCCGATCCTGGCCGATATCGACTTGTCGGGCAGTGAGGTCGCGCTCATCCTCAACAGTCTGGGCGCAACCCCATTGGAAGAGCTGTACATTATGTACAACCATTTGGTCACTTACTTACAGCAGCGCGATGTGCGCGTCTACCGCCCGTACATCGGCCGCTTCGCGACGTCGATGGAGATGATCGGTGCGTCGCTGACCGTGATGAAGTTGGATGACGAACTGAAGCGACTGCTCGACGCGCCGGCATCCTCGCCGTTCTTCGATCAGGGTCAGTACGCCTGAAGGAACGAGACGATGACCACGGTGCTGACGCGCGATCAACTCGCGGTCTTGTTGGACAAGATCGCCGCCGACATGATCGCATCCAAGGACGAACTGACTCAGCTCGACGCAGACCTCGGTGACGGCGATCTCGGTCGGACGATCGAGTGGGGCTTCGCTGCCGTGCAGAAGGCGCTGAGCGGGGATGCAGCGGACGAAACGGATATGGGGAAACTGCTGTTCAAGCTCGGCAAAGTGTTCGCCGACTCCGCACCATCCAGCTTCGGCGGGCTGTTCGGGACGGCGCTCATGAAGGGAGGCATGGCGCTCAAGGGAAAAGCGTCAGCCACCCTCGCCGAGCTGGCGGACGCGACCCAGGCAGCACTCGACGCGCTGATGGAACGCGGCAAAGCGCAAATAGGCGACAAGACGATGCTTGACGCCATCCATCCCGCCCTTCAGGCTATGCGCGCCGTTGTCGCCGAAAGTGGGGATGACTCTAAGCTTGGCGCGTTTTTTGCCGCCGCCGCTGAAGCCGCTCTACATGGCGCGCACGAGACGCAGTCATTGACGTCCAAGATTGGACGTGCAAGCTGGCAGGGTGAGCGATCATCGGGCAAGATGGATCCCGGCGCGTACGCCATCGCGCTTATACTTGCGGCTGCTGCAAGGCATACCTCAGAATAGAGGGCCTTATGTTTCGGTTCCCCCTTTTCCGCCGCCGTCGGAAAAGGGGGATGCGCTGCCAGCCACCTCGACCGCACAGCTAAATCAGTAGTTTCCCGCCGTCGAAAACGCAGCGGTCGTCAAGGAATACCTGTCCTGCTGCGCGCATGTCCTTGATAACATCCCAATGGATGCTCGACCGATTAGTACCGCCGCATTCGGGGTAAGCGCGTCCCAGCGCAATATGGATCGTGCCGCCGATCTTTTCGTCAAGCAGGATGTCCTTGCAAAACCGGTCGATGCGCGGGTTCATCCCAAAGGCGAACTCACCGATCAGCGAAGCACCCGCGTCAGAAGCCAGAATGCTGCGCAAAAAACCTTCGTTGGTTGAGGCCGTCGCCTCCACCAGCTGCCCCTGCCGCCAGACGAAGCGCAGGTCATGCATGAGCCGTCCGCCCAAGACGCCTGGCCACTCAAAAGCGATATAACCGTCGATCGTCTCCGTCACCGGCGCAGTGAAGATCTCCCCATCGGGCATATTGATCCGCCCGTCCATCGCAATCCATTTACGTCCGGCAACAGAGAAGCTCAAGTCGGTGTCACGACCGACGATGCGCACTTGATTTCCCTGCTCCAAGATACGTGCCTGCACCTGCCACCGTTGCGCAGCCTGCGCCCAATCGATCAGGCAGGCATCGAAGAACATGTCCATCAGCGAGTCGAGCGTCGTTTCGGCTTGCTGCGCGAGCAGCGCGTTCGGCACACGAACGATACACCAGCGCGTCTTCTGCCAGCGTAAAGTCGAGATTTTGCCCATCGCCGCCTGATTGGCCGCCAGGATATCATCTGGGATATCGGCGTGCTCATATAGATTGAAGCCTCCGCGCAAACCGATATAGACATCGGCCCACTCCATGCCATAAGCTTCAATTTCTGGCACCCAGCGCACTTGATCATCGCTGCCATGCTTGAGCACTGCGTGACGCAGGCTCTCCGAAAGGAACTGCACCTGCGGATACGCGCCTGCCTTGATCGCAGCCTCGTAAACAGCCAGCGTGAGCGGATACGTCTCGACCTCGTGCATCGCGATCATGACCCGCTCGCCTGGCTGTACGCGTGTCGAATGGTGAACGAGCAGTTCGCCGAGCTGCCGCCAGCGCTTATCCATAATTCGCCCTGACTGCGCGCACTTTCTCCATAAAAGCGCGCACACGTTCGCTGTCGACCTCATTCCAGATGTAGCCGTCGCGCTTGAAATATGTCGCCGTGACCGTGCCGTCGGCAATTCTAAGCTGAGCTTCGACGTTGTGGATGTTGACCCCCGTGTTCGCAAGCACGGGCGTATCCGGCACCGCTGCCTTGACGCGCTGGAGCACCTCAGTCGAAGTCTCAGCCCCTGCCGTCAAGCCAGACACACACAGCGCATCAGGTCGCGCACGAGGGGCAGGTTGGGGTCCGTTTCCATGGGAT
>CAYTME010000085.1:8156-10269 GCA_964438415.1 uncultured Pleurocapsa sp.
ATGTTGAAAAGCAGTCGGACGTGCTCGCCATGCACAGCCTGGCGGTGGCGAATGACCTCACCAGCGTTTGTATTCCACAAGCCGTAGTCGCTCGCATAGACGCCGGTGAAGATCTCGCGCACGTAGTACGCGCCTGTCGCCACAGCCACGTCGATCGAGGCTGAGGGATCCCAAAGCACATTCACCCCGTGCGGCACCTGTATGTCCGAGCGCAGCTCACCGATAACACGTCCCATACAGGCCAACGTGATCGGCTCGACTTTGGTCAAGTATGGCAAGCTCGCCTCGTTCGAAAACATGACCCCATCGACACCGCCTGCTTGCAGCGCGCGTAGATCTTGGCGCGCCGACTCGATAATATAGTCCATACCTTTGGCGGGGTCATAGCCAGGATCGCCAGGCAACGCCTTCAGGTGACACATGGCGATGATCGGCTTGAACACACCGAACAGCTCGCGAAGCCAGCTCATGATGAAACATCCAGTTCTACCCTGCGCTGGCTGCCCGCATCCGCCTGAGTCGGCTGAAGTAGTTAACCAGCAGCACGATCAGCAGAAGCGCGCCCCAAGCGAATTCTTTGAAGAAATTTGCACCACTAAAGGCGAATAAGACCTGGTTCAGTCCGGTCGACAGAAACTGCAGTGACGCCACTGCCAGCACAATCCCAGTCACACGGCCTGAACCACCGTAGGGGTCAATACCGCCCAGCACGCAGATCAAGATCGCCTGCAGAACGTACGTCCCACCGAAATCGACATTGGCTGAGTTGGTTCGCCCCAGGATGACCACACCGGCGACGGCGGCCAAGATCCCGCTCAACAGATATGTCCGCATGAGCACTGCACGATTGTCGATGCCCGAGAAGCGCGCAGCGGTCGGGTTTGTGCCCAAGAGATAGATTTCGAAGCCAAACTTCGAACGTGCCAGCACAATACCTATCAAAAGCGCCAATGCCAAGAAGATGATCAACGGGACCGGTATCCCAAGGATTTCCCCGTTGCCGATGAACTGTGAAGCCGAGATGCCAAACACTGTCGACCCGCGTGTGATTGCAGTCGCAATACCGCGATAGAGCGTCAACGTGCCCAGCGTGGCGAGGATTGCCGGCAGGCCGAGGTAGGCAACGAGAAAGCCGTTGAACAACCCGCAGACCGCGCCAACCACAAACGCCGTCCCGATGCCTGCAATCATCGCGGTAGCCACCTGTTCCGGTGGGGCATCGGCGGGCGCGAGCTGCGTCAGCACCAGACCAGTGATGATGCCCGTCAAGTTAGCGGTCGAATTGACCGACAAGTCAATTCCACCGGTGAGCATCGTGAGACCGATGGCGATCGCCAGGATGCCGATTTCTGACGACTGAAAAGCCATCGAACTGAGATTACGTGCTGTTGGAAATGTCGCCGGCTGCGCCAGGCTGAAGCCAACAAACAGCAGAACCGCGATCGCGAGCAGGCGTAAGATGCTGCCGTCATTCAAGATGAACGGCAGGCGCAGCCCCCTGCGCTCAGCACCTACAGATTGGACATTGGCTGGCTGTGACATGATGCTGCGCTTTCCGTAAAACCTTATGCCTGCATAAGCGCCACACGAGCGCGCCGTGCCGCACGCTGCGCCTGGACAGCCGGAATGGCGGTGCCGATAATCAAGATGATGCCGACTGCGACACTCTGCCAGTCGGATGGAATGCCGACCAGCACCAAGCTGTTGCTGACGATGGTGATCAAGAGCACGCCCAAAAGCGTGCCGATGACCGTGCCGCGTCCACCGGCGATCGATGCGCCACCGAGCACGACCGCCGCGATCACATCCAATTCCATGCCGACGATGCTGAATGGATTGGCTTGGCGCAGCAGCGAGAGCCCGGCGATACCGGCGATGACCCCCGCAAATCCGTAGATGAAAAACTGCGTCCGACGGATATTGAAGCCTGCGCGCTCAGCGGCCTCGCGCGCGCCACCCATGGCGTAAATACCTCGACCGAGCATGGTGTAGCGCAAGATAAACGACACTAAGATCGCCAAACCGATCACAATCAGGATCGCAGTGCGAAGCTGCACCTGGCCGCCGTTGGGCGCTTCGAATGCCATCAGGTTCGATCTCGAAAAATCTGCCA
>CAYTME010000085.1:10291-15227 GCA_964438415.1 uncultured Pleurocapsa sp.
ATACCCGGTGGAATATCGCGGATATACGTGCTGCCGATGAAGAACAGCATGAAACCGCGATACAAACTGAGCGTACCGAGCGTCACGATGAGTGTGGGCAGCCGGAACAGCGCGATGAAAAACGCATTGATCAACCCCAAGACAAGCCCGATCCCGCCCGAAATCAGGAAGGCCAAGCCAACTGGCCCATCGTAACCCCATCGGAGCAGAAGGTTGACCGTCACATACATGGAGAAGATCGCGATGGCGGTAAACGACACATCAATACCACCCGAGATCAGCACAATGAGGACGCCGAGCGAGAAGATGCCGATGACGATCGCGCTGTTCAACATACGTGCGATATTCGCCGAAGAAAAATAGGCAGGGTTGATAGCACCCAAGATGATTGAAAGCACGATGATGGTGAGAAAGATGATAAACTCTTGGCGGGTCGCCAGTCTCCTGAGCGAAGCCATCATAATGAACACCTCGTTTCGTTTGTGCGGCTGCGCCGCTACGCGGTCACAATCTCTGCGCGAAGTTTCGCGCTCAGCTCATGTTCTGTGACGGCGCGCGCGCTGAACTGCTCTACCAAGCGTCCACCGCTCATCAACAAGATGCGGCTGCAGATGTGCAGCAGCTCTGGAATATCATCCGAAATGACGATGATGCCCATACCTTCGCGCGCCAGCGTCTTGATGATCCCATGCAGCTCTGTTTTGGAGCCGATATCGACGCCGACTGTCGGCCCATTGAGGATCAGCACACGCGGGGAGGCCGCTAACCACTTTGCCAGCACCACGCGCTGCTGATTGCCGCCAGATAAACTGCGGACAGGCAGTTCGGTATCGTTGGTCTTGATATGAAGGTTTTGCACCCAGCTCGCGATCTGGTTTTTCAAGACCGGCATCCGGATCAGGCCAAATCGCCCCAGAGTCTCACGCAGAGTGCGCACGACCATATTGCTGCCGATCGACCGGTCGAGGAACAGGCCCTCTGTCAGCCGATCCTCTGGCACATAACCGATGCCGTGCCGGATCGCATCCTGAATCCGCCTGAGTTTCACCGGGCGGCCGTTCAGCTCGATCTGCCCCGTGTCGGCGGGTTGTAAACCGAAAAGGGCCAGCGCAAGTTCGGTGCGCCCTGAACCGAGTAGACCGGTAATGCCGACGATCTCACCTGGATGGACTTCGAATGAAATATCTTGAAAGGCTCCGGCTAAACCCAGCCGATCGACCTTGAGAAGCGGCGTCGTCTGCGTCGGATCCGGCACATACTCATATGGGGCCGTCTCGAACTCTTGACCCGTCATGTAGTAGACAATCTTTTTCTCATCCATTTCGTCGGCTGCAGCATCGACCACCTTCACGCCATTGCGCAGGACGATGACTCGCTCGGCGATCTCGCGCACCTCACCCAGCTTGTGGCTGACAAACAAGATCGAGATGCCCTTGTCCTTGAGTGTCCCGATGATCGAGAACAACGCCTGCACTTCCTTTTCCGTCAAGGCGGTCGTGGGTTCATCCATGATGATTAGGCGTGCGTTGTGCAGCAGTGCACGTGAAATCGCGATCAACTGCTTGTTCGCCACTGAGAGCTGCTCGACCAGCGCATTGAGGGGCAGCTCAACCCCAATACTTGCGAGCGCCTCACGGGCGATACGCTGCACCTCGCGCCAGTTGACCAACCGCTTGTCGCGTGACAGCTCGTAGTTGAGCGCGATGTTCTCCGCCACCGTCAGATTGGGGAAGAGTGAAAAGTCCTGATACATGACCTGAATGCCCTCACGAATGGCGTCGATCGGGCGCAGGCTGCTGTAGACCCGTTCATTGATCGTGATCGTTCCGGAGTCGGCTGGATGAACCCCAGCAATGATCTTGATCAGCGTTGACTTTCCAGAACCGTTCTCCCCAACGAGGCAGTTCACCTCGCCTCGGTGCAGCGTAAGGCTGACATCTTTGAGCGCTTTGACGCCGGAGAAATTCTTGCTGATATGTTCAAGACGGAGAAATGCCTTAGCCATGTGCAGTTCCTGAAAAGGTCTTTTCGGCTCTAGTCAACGAACATCTACTTCAGAAAAAGCGAGCGGTCAGCCGGACTCGACCCGTTTGCTGACCGCTCGACATCTTCTACGAACCGAACTCGACGGACTAGAAGTTCCAGTCGGCCAGGTTCTCGGCGGTCACATCGACCCACGCAGAGCCGTACAGCACCTTGCCCTGAATGGTCAAAGACTCGTAGCCCTCCAGCGCCGGGAACCCGAAGCCCTCAGGGGGCAGACGACCTTCGAAAAGCTCGGCGGGCAGACGACCCTGAAGCTGACGCAGTGCCAGCACGTTGCAGGCATAACCGGCCAGCGCCGGATCCCAGAAGCTGATCAGATCAACAGCACCCGTCTGCACCAGTGCACCCGCCATGGAAGCCAAGCTCGTCCCGACCACTGCGATCTGATCTTGCAGACCTGCTTCTTCTACTGCCTGGCCCGCGCCGACCACATCATTGGCCGAGCTACCCTGCATGCCGCGCAGATTCGGATAGGTGATCAGCAGTTCCTGCATCCGCTCATAGGCACGCTGAGCATCATCGAACGACTCGTTCTTGTCGCCGACCAGCGTCATGTTCGGGTAGTTGGCGCGCTGGTGTTCGATCGCAGCGTCGATCCACTCGTTGTGCGTGCGCGAGGTCAAGCTGCCGACAAATACGACATACTCACCCTCACCACCCATGCGCTCCGCTAGATGATCCATCAGATGGCGGCCGTAAGCGGCATTGTCGAAAGCCTCGATATCGAAGTCGATGTTCTGCTGATTCGAAGCCTCGTGGCTGATGACGACAACACCCCGCTCACGTGCGCGGGCAAGTACCGGCTCGACAGACTCAGGCTGGAATGGGATCACGCACAGCGAGTCGATACCCTGCGCGAGCAGATCCTCGATCACCTGCACCTGAAGCGCAGCATCGGCCTGGGCAGGTCCCTGCTGAAAGGCGATCACCTGATCACCAAAGTCTTCTTGGAACCGCCGGATGCCCTCTTCCATCCGGTCGAACCAACCCACACCCGTCAGCTTGACGACTGTCGCCATGCGGTAGGGTTGAGCCTGTTCTTGGGCGACGGCCAGACCAAAAGTCAGTGCGACCAGCGCCAGGGCAAAAACGATGGGAACAATATAGCGACGCGACATGAAGTTTTGCCTCCTAAACCGACATTGTTTGATGACAGCGCACACATGTGAAATGCGAGCACGTCGGTGAGGAGTATACCCAACCCCTGTAAGCATCCGCAAGAAATCGAAATGGTGACTCATCTGCCATTTAGAAATGCACGCGCTCGACAAAGACGCGCGCTGCGGACGTTAGATCGGTTCCATATGCATACAATCCGCCAGCGATCAGAAACATCGTGTCCCGACCATAAAAGGCCTTCAATTCTGGCAGCCGATCGAGCGTCATGCCACCGCTCGGTACCGGCCAGATTGTACGCAAATGGCCCATCGGCGCGGATGTACCGGCGAGCACTTCATGGCACTGAGCCTCGGTATACGGAAATCGACCGCCGTAGCTGACAAAAATCGAGGCATCACCCCCTGCCAAGCGGATGAGCTGGCCATACGTGACGTAATGCGAGATACCGGACGCTGGCGAACAAACAAAACTGCCGCTGAGCGCCGGATGCGCCAGGATCGGCAGACCGATGCTGTCGTCATCGGCGAGCCGGCGCATCGCATCGAAACCGGTCAAAGCCCAACTGATCAGCAGCCCGCCCGCACCAGCAGAGCGCGCGAAGCGCGCGCGCGCGATGATTTCGTCGTGCGGTGCGGTCACGTTGGGGGCGTAGATGGAGCGCAAACCTGTTTGCCGGTTTGCACGTTCAACCGCTTCTGAACAGCGCGCGACCCGCTCCTCAAACGGGCAAAATGGTTGGTTCGCCAGCCCATGGTCGTCCTTGATAACGTCGATACCGCCCAGTGCAAATGCGTAGGCGATCTGCGCAAGCTGCTCAGCATTCAACCCCATCGGCTTGAGTGCAGTGCATAAGAGCGGACGATCATGCACGCCTAGCAGCTCGCGCAAACCGGCAATGCCGAAACGTGGACCTCGAAAGTGTGCAAGCAAAGCATCCGGCAGCTCGAACATCCGCACCTGAATGCCTGGCTGCATGCTGGTGTTTCCAAAAACGATGTTCATGAGCTGGGTAAGCCCGGTGCCAGCCGTCTCGACCGCGTAGCTAATGACGGTCTCCCATGCACTCTCAACGGCCTCAAGCACCTCGATACGACCAACGATGTCGTCGCGCACGTCACCAGACGGCACCAGCGCCGAGGGAAGCTCAACCGTCTGCTCCAGCGCGATCCCCTCCGCTATCCGGTGGGCTTCGGCCTCATCAGCAGCCTGTATGCGATACCGTACCCGGCAGCGATCGCCAGACAGGCCGGGGATGCAGGTCTCCAGGGGAAAAGCCATCGCTTACTTCCGACCAGCCGCGACATAGCGCACCACATCGTGCATCAATTCCGCCATCTGCGGATAGGTCGCGATGTACTTATCGACGTAAAAGCGATACGCCTCGTGGCGTTCTGCATCTGGCTCGATCGTGCGTGTCTTGCGCACCATCGCGGCTGCAGCCGCCTGCGAAGAAGGATAGATGCCCGCGCCGACAGCGGCCAGAGCTGCACAGCCCAACAGCGCGGCCGCATCGCCCGCCTCGGTCAACATGATCGGGACATTGCTCACATCCGCGTGGATTTGCATCCAGAATGGGCTTTTTGTCGGACCACCCGTGGCGACCAGCTCTTGCACCGCGTAACCCTGCGCCTGGAAAGTGCGGAAGATGTTCTCCGTGCCGTAGGCGATGCCCTCGATGATCGCGCGAAAGACATGGACTGGCGTATGCGCGAGCGTGAACCCCCACATCATGCCGCGCGCCTCCGGGTCGACGTAGGGCGTGCGGTTACCC
>CAYTME010000086.1:0-9900 GCA_964438415.1 uncultured Pleurocapsa sp.
CGCCGAAGGCGCCAAGACAGCGCTTTCGCAGACCATGCAGGCGTCGATCAACCTGCCGTTCATCACCGCGGATGCCAGCGGGCCGAAGCACCTGAACATGCAGCTTTCGCGCGCCAAGTTGGAGTCGATGGTCGCGCACCTGATCGATCGGTCGATCGAGCCGTGCCGCGCCGCGCTGCGCGATGCGGGCGTCGAGCCGAAGGATATCGATGCGGTCGTGCTCGTCGGCGGTATGACCCGTATGCCCGCGGTGCAGGAGGCGGTCAAGGCGTTCTTCGGACGCGAGCCGAACAAGAGCGTTAACCCGGATGAGGTCGTCGGCATCGGCGCGGCCATCCAGGCCGGCGTGCTGCGCGGCGATGTCAAAGACATCCTGCTGCTCGACGTGACGCCCCTCACTCTGAGCGTCGAGACGTTGGGCGGCGTCGCGACGCCGCTGATCGAGCGCAACACAACCATCCCGACCAAGAAGAGCCAGGTCTTCTCGACCGCCGCCGACAACCAGACGCAGGTCGAAATCCACGTCCTGCAAGGCGAGCGGCCGATGGCGAGCGACAACAAATCGCTCGGCAAGTTCATCCTGGATGGCATCCCACCCGCGCCGCGCGGCGTGCCGCAGATCGAGGTCACCTTCGATATCGACGCCAACGGCATCATCAACGTCAGCGCGCGCGACAAGGCGACCGGGCGCGAACAGCGCATCACGATCACGGCCAGCAGCGGCCTGAGCGAGGAAGAAATCCAGCGCATGGTCAAGGATGCCCAGGCGCACGCCGCCGAGGACAGCCAGCGCAAAGCGCAGGTCGAAGCGCGCAACCAAGCGGACAGCGCCATCTTCACGGCGGAGAAGTTCCTGCGCGACTTCGGCGACCGGCTGCCGTCGGATGCCAAGCAGCAGACTGAGACTCTGATCGCCGACGTGCGTACGGCGCAGAACGGCACGGATGTTGAGCGGCTGAACAGCGCCACCAATGCGCTCATGCAGCACATCCAAACGCTCGGTGGGCGCATGTACCAGGAGGGCGCAGCCGCGCCGGACGGTGCAGCGGACGCACAGCAGCGTTCCGGCGCGGGCAAGCCGGACGGCGAGGATGTCGTCGAGGGCGAATTCCGCGAGGCGTAGTCTGTACAACCGCACTGCACTGGCGTTTGGGGTGCGGGACGGCGAGCGGACACGCGTCGATTGGTATGTAGGTTGACCGAGTCTCGATAAGTTCCAACGGACAGGGCTTGTCCCTGTCCGCTGGTATGTAAATACACGAGCGCATCCGAGGGGCGCACGAGCCAAAGGCTGAGCGAGATCATGGCGAGAGATTATTACGATGTGCTGGGCGTCGCGCGCGGCGCAAGCAAAGATGAGATCAAGCAGGCTTTCCGCAAGCTGGCGCGCGAGTGGCACCCGGATGTCAACAAGAGTCCGGAGGCGCACACGCGTTTTCAGGAGATCAACGAGGCGTATCAAGTCCTTTCGGATGACGACCAGCGCAGCCGCTACGATCGCTTCGGTCATGCCGGCGTCGGGGCGGGCAGCGGCGGGTTCAGCGCGACCGGCTTCCCCGGCTTCGAGGAGATCTTCGAGGAGTTCTTCGGCGCAGCTTTTGGCGGGCGTTCCGCGCGGCGGCGCGGGCCGCGGCCTGGCCAGGATCGGCGCGTTGAGGTGCTGGTGACGTTCGAAGAGTCGATTTTCGGCACCGAAAAGCAGATCGATTTCGAGCGGCTGGAATTCTGCCAGACGTGCAAAGGCAGCGGCGCAGAACCGGGCACCAACATGATCCGCTGTCCTGAATGCGGCGGCGCGGGCGAGATCCGGCGCCCACAGCAGACACTGCTCGGCACGATGATCAGCGTGCCGACCTGCCCGCGCTGCCAGGGCAAGGGTGAGGTCGTGCAGGCTCCCTGCCACACCTGCCGGGGCAACGGGCGGACGCGCCATACGGTCACGCTCAATATCCAGGTGCCGCCGGGCGTGCGCGAGGGGCTGCAGATCCAGATCCGCGGCGAAGGCGACGCGGGCGATATGGGTGCGCCAAAAGGCAACCTGTACGCGGTCGTCAAGGTGCAGGAGCACGAGTACTTCAAGCGCAAAGACAACGACGTCATCCTCGACATCAGCATCAATGTGGCGCAGGCGGCGCTCGGCGACCGCATTATGGTGCCGACGGTCGATGGCGAGCAGGAGCTGGTCATCCCAGCAGGGACGCAGACCGGGCGCGTCTTCCGCCTGCGCGGGCGTGGCATCCCCCGGCTGCGCAGCGATGGCAGCAACAGCGGGCGCGGCGATCAGCTCGTCTACGTCACGGTCGAAGTGCCGACGCGCCTGACCGACGAACAGCGCAAACTGTTCGAGCAGCTCGCCGCCACCTTCAGCCACGACATCCAGCCGCAGCGCAACGGCAAAGGCTTCTTCGACCGCGTGATGGATTTTCTCTCCGGCGAAGCGCAGTAGCACCGCCTCAGCGCCAGCCCTTCTCTCGGCACAGGCGCGCCAGCGCTGCGCTCGTCAAATCGACGAAGGCGTCGATTTCGGCGGCGGATAGGTAGTGATACAGCCGGTCGAGATCGAAATCAGGCCGGCGGTAATAGCTCTGAATCTTGCGCACGGTCTCGGTCAGCAGGCCGGCGGGCAGGTAATCGAGATAATCTGGCACCGCATCGATGAAGCGGAACCGTTCGTAGAAGATGCAGTTCGGATTCGCTTTCAGGTAGAGGAAGTCGAGGCCGTACCAATCGCGCCGGATCTCCTGCAGATGACTCGCTAGGTCGGCAAGCGCCTTCCGATAGAGCGGTGTGCGCTTTTTCGGTCGCCAGACAGCATTCGTCCACTCCAGATCGGTCACGAGATGCAGATAGTAACCGATGTGGAAAGCGTGCGCGCGCACATCCTGCGCTGGCTGCGCCAGATAGCGCACCCAGTACGCCTCGGGGTCGATCTCGCCGTCGTCACCATGCCAGTGGGTGATACGTTTGGGTGGCTCATAGGCGGTCAGATCGGCGTTCGGCACCCCCGAGTCGGGCGCGATGCTGCCGGCGAGAAATGACTCGACATCGAGCCGCAAACCGTCCGCAAGCAGGTGTTCCGCCAAGCGCAGATGTGCGATCCAGGTCGCCAACCGCTGCCTCTCTCTCATGCGCAATCCGACACCATTGTAGCGCGAGTACCCCCCGACGATCGCGGCCCCCTGCGATGCATCGCGTAACATCTGCGCGCTGATCGGCGAATATATAACAAGACGAGATGTCTTGCAGTCTGAGCTGGAGAAGGACGGTGGATGCGGCCAGCACAATCTCGGCTCCGGCGCTTCATCGCGGACGAGACACCCGGTCTGTTGGCAGCGCTCAAGCACTATTTGCTGCGCGCCGGCGGTGCCCACGCGCCGTCATCGCTCGAAGATGCGGCGCACGAACTGCTCAACGAAGTCGTTGTCGAGGCACTGCGTCATGAAACGCGCTTCCAGACGACGCGGCAGCCGCGCGCGTGGCTGCTCGGCATCGCCGCCAATTTGATCCGCCGCAAACAGGTCGAGCTGGCCAAGCGAGAGCGCCGCGAACCGCTCGCCTACGATCTCTATCGAGAGCGCGGTGCGCCGCTCGATGACGACGCGGTCTTCGACTGGCTGACCAATCTATGTGACACCGATCAGGATGACCTTGAGAGCGATGTGACGGTATCGGTGTGGCTGGCGAAGCTGGCTCCTGAGGACCGCCAGATCATTCAGCTCGCCGTGCTGCACCAGCTCGACGGACAAGCACTGGGCGCTGCCCTGGGCATCAGCCCCGGTGCGGCGCGCGTCCGGCTGCACCGCGCGCTCCAGCGAGCGCGTCTCGCGCTGGCCGATGTGAGGGCGGTGAACGATGACTAGACGACGCCGAACGGACGTGCGCGCCCGCGAGCGGCTGCTCTTCAAGTACAGCGCGGCGCTCGACCGAGGCGATTTTGCCGCCGTTGCCGCCATCCTGCGCCAAGCCGAGCACGACCCGCTGCTGGCGAAGATGATCGAGGAACTCGATGCCGCCTACCAGACCGAGCTGGCCGCCGCCGGTTTCGTTCTGAATACCAACCATCGAGAGAGAAAGGAACTGCCGATGATCGCTGTATCTCGCCCGCCATTTGACCGCATGTCCGCTCGTCCAGCGCAGCACAGCCTGCTGACCGCTGCCGTGCTGCTGGTCACGTTGGTGATCCTGGGCAGTGCGGTCGCGCTGCTGCGTCCGCAGACGTCGCTTGAACTGCTGCCGCCTCCAGTTGACCCACATGCCGCCGCCGGTGCCAGCGTGCCCGATCTTCAGGCGCAGATCGGACAGACGAACTGCCAGGTGACCACCGGTTCGAACGGTGCGCTGCTGTACACAGCACCGCAGCGAGACGCGCAGGTGAGCGCGCAGCTTCCAGCCGACACAGTCGTGACGGTCGAAGTTCAGAGCGTGGTGATCGAAAGCGGACGGACGTGGGTACTGCTCCGCGCGGCGCTACCGTCAGGGGCGGTGCAGGGCTGGCTCGATATCGACGACATCCCCAGCCGCCAAGTCGTGTGCGCGCCGAGCACAGTTATGGGTGATCTGGCATTCCCGACCCCCACGGTCACGGAAATAAGGACTTTGCCTGTTACAGCAACACCAGCAGCCTTAATTGTCGAAGTGCTGCCGACGATCGCGCCCGATCCCAACACAGTGCGCAATCTGTTCGCGGCGTGCACGGTCGAGACCGAAATCGAGCTGCATGCCCTGCCCGATCTAGCCAGCCCGATCGAGCAAACACTGGATGGTGTGTTCACTATCGAATTACGGCTCATCGTCTTCGCTGAAGGGGGATACTGGGCTTTGGTGCGCGTGAACACGAGCGATCAGGTCTTCGAGGGCTGGATAGACGGCGAGACGCTCGCTGTGCTAGCGGCAAACTGCGCCGCCCAAACACCGTCCCCATCACCTTTGGACAATGTCCAGAGCCTCATTCCGACGATCGCAGCTCCTGCGCCACCGTCGATCGTCCTGCCGACCATTGTGCTGCCATCCGTCGTGCTGCCGAGCGGCAGCCAGCCATTGCCACCAACCGCGACGCTCGTGCCGACGTGGACGCCGACCCCATCCCCAAGGGCGCTGCAGCCGCGCCCATAGACGGATGTGCTCGGAAGACAGACACCGCATTTGAGGGGCGCTGGGGAGAAGCGCCCCCGTTTTTCATGGGCTGGTCGTCAAACGAGGGACGCGCGGCAGCGTCGTGCACACGACTTCGTAGTTGATCGTGCCGAGCCGCGCGGCGATCTCCTCGGCGCGGATGCGTTCGCCGCCTTGCGCACCGAGCAGGACGACCTCATCGCCCACGCGGACGTCGTCGATGTGCGTCACATCGATCATCGTCTTTTCCATGCTCACGCGCCCGACGATTGGCGCGCGCTGGCCGCGCACGAGCACCTCGCCCAAATGCTGAGGTGCGCGGCGCAGGCCGTCGGCGTAGCCGACCGGGATGACGGCGATCCGCTCCTCTGTCTGGGTGACGTAGGTGCTGCCGTAGCCGACCCCGTGCCCTGCGGGCAGCGTCTTGACCGAAGCGACAACCGTCTTCCAGGCCAGCGCCGGGCGAAAATCGGGCGGGACCGGCACAGTCTCCGATGGCGACAGGCCGTAGAGCGCCAGCCCTACGCGCACAAGATCGAAATGCGTCTCCGGTGCGGCTAGCACTGCGGCAGAGTTGGCGGCGTGGAGGCAGCGGAAGCACACCTCAGCCGCCGCCAGCGCGTCGATGACGGCGCGAAACTGACGCGTCTGCTCAGCGGTCGCCTGAAGGTCTTCGTCAGCAGAGGCGTAGTGGGTGTAGAGACCCTCGATCTCCAGGCCGGGCAGCCGCTGCATGTCGGCGATGCCCTGACATGCGTCATCGACCAGCAGACCCAGCCGCCCCATGCCCGTATCGACCTTGATGTGGACGCGCAGCCGTGCGCCCGCCGCGAGCGCCGCTCGGCTGTAGGCACCGGCCAGTTCGGGATCGTAAACCGTGAGCGTCAGATCGTGATGCAGCGCCAGCGCGACAGCGCTCGGCTCGACGTAGCTCAAGATCAGACAAGGCGCGCTGATGCCCGCCTCGCGCAAGGCGACAGCTTCTTCTAGATTGGCGACCGCCAGGTGCGACGCGCCGTGCGCCAGCGCCGTCCGCGCCACGCCAGCGGCACCGTGCCCGTAGCCATCGGCCTTGACGACCGCCATCAACGCCACGCTCGGCCCGACGATCTGCTTGAGGCGGCGCGTGTTGTGCGCGATCGCATCGAGATCGACCTCGACCCAAGTCGGGCGCAGGCGCGGCACGGGCGTCTCAGGCATGGGCGACCGATAGGCCGAAGGCTTCCGCGACCGCCGGATAGGTGACCTGCCCGTCGCGCAGGTTGAGACCTTTCGCCAGACCCGGATCGCGCGCCATCGCCTCGTCAAGCCCGAGATTGGCGATGCGCAGGATGTAGCGCAGCGTCGCGTTCGACAGCGCCAGGCTGGAGGTGCGCGGCACGGCGCCCGGCATATTGGCGACGCCGTAATGAAGCACGCCATCGACGACGTAGGTCGGGTCGCTGTGGGTGGTCGGGCGGGTCGTTTCCACACAGCCGCCTTGATCGACCGCCACATCGACGATCAGGCTGCCGCGCGGCATCAGCGCCAGCATGCTGCGCGTGACCAGATGGGGCGCCCGCGCACCGGGCAGCAGCACGGCCCCGATCACGGCGTCGGCGCTGGGCAGGCAGTCGGTCAGGTTCTGCTCGTTGCTGTAGAGGGTGAAGAAACGCCCGTGCAGGATCTCCTCCAGGTAGCGGAGCCGATCCATGTTAATATCGAGCAGCGTCACCTGCGCGCCCATGCCGAGGGCGATCTCCGCCGCATTGGTGCCAACCGTGCCGCCGCCCAAGATGACGATATGCGCCGG
Organism: uncultured Pleurocapsa sp.; assembly: GCA_964438415.1. Lineage (GTDB taxonomy): Bacteria > Chloroflexota > Anaerolineae > Aggregatilineales > Phototrophicaceae > Flexifilum. The sequence continues at coordinate 6,905 of CAYTME010000086.1, forward strand.
TCGCACGCCGGGGACGCCGCCCATCAGCGTGCCGCGCCCACCTTCCGGCTTCTGCAGGTACTGCGCGACGACCTGGGTCGCCATGCGCCCGGCGACTTCGCTCATCGGCTGGAGCAGCGGCAGGTGACCATGCGCATCCTCGACCGTCTCGTAAGCGACGCCGGTCACGCCGGTTTCCATCAGCGCGCGCGTCAGCGACTCGCTGGCCGCCAGGTGCAGGTAGGTGAATAGGATCAAGTCTGGCCGCAGGTGGGCATATTCGACTGGCTGCGGCTCCTTGACCTTGACGATCATCTGCGAGCGCCGCCAGACTTCGTCCTCGTAGCGTATCTGGCCGCCTGCTTGGATGTACTCGGCATCGGTGAAGCCGCTGCCCTCGCCCGCGCCGCTCTCGACGAGCACCATATGACCATGCTTGATCAGCTCGCGCACCCCGGCTGGGGGCACCGCAACGCGATACTCATTGTCCTTGATCTCACGAGGAACGCCGATAATCATCGTCGATCAATCCTTTTCACAACTCGATTTTCTTTATTCTACACAGTGTGTGAAAAAAAGACCGCTCAATTGTACAGATTGTCTGATGGATTACACATCCAGCGTCAGAGGTACCGACAGCGCCCACGCGCGATGCAGCGAGGCGAGGAAGCGCTTGAGTTCGCTGATCGTGCGGTCGTCACCGCGCTCCGCAGCCAGCTTAAGCGGATAACGCGACAGCTTCACATCGGATGTGAGCGCGTCGTTCATCAGCTCGACGATTTGACTGGCTTCGGTCACGCGCGGCACGGCGTCGGCAAACTGCAGCAGCATGCCGGCGTGCGAGGGTTGGATATCGCCCAGCAGGAAGAACATCTCGAACACCTGGTCGCTGGTCATGACGAAATCTTGCAGATCACGCATCATCACCGACGCCGACTCGAAGTAGACACCGTTGGCGCGCAGCGGCTGCACCGTCTTGCCGTCGTAGCCGAGTTCCTGCACCCCCTGGCGCAGCAGCAGCCACAGCAGCGGCGCATCGATGCCGGGCAGCCGGTCGAGCAGCCAGCGCTCGCCAGCGCTCGTCAACGGGTACTGGATCGCATCCATGCAGCCGAACGGCTGCTCACGGCGGTTGGCGCGGCAGCCGGCGCATAGGTGCGCGTAGGCATCCAGTTCCGCTGCCCGATCCAGCAGGTCTTGCACGACGATCACCTGCGTTTCATCCTGACCTGTGGGGCTGCTGCGCACAAACTCGAAGCCCATCTGATCCGGCGAACGGCCGTCTCCGTTCTCGCGGAACAGTCGAATGACCGACTCGGCGCGCGAGCGCCCTTTCAGTCGTTCCAGCACACCCTGCGCGCCGAAAGTCTCTTTGGGAACGCACGTCAGGCCGATCGTGTAGTCGATTGCCATAGTCTGCCAGTAGATACGAACGCTGGCGCGGACAGCACCAGCGCGGAGATCAAGTGCAGTGGATTGTACCAAATGCCGACAGCGGCGCTAAACCTCTACCAGAGCGGGACTGGAGACCGCCTGCAGCACGGATGCGCGCTCGACGATGTGCGTCGCCAGCGTGATCTGCTGCAGGGCGCGCACCTCGCCGCGGATGCGTTCGAGCAGCACCTCGGCGGCGCGCCGCCCGATCTGCAGAAACGGTTGGGCGACGGTCGTCAGCGGCGGGTCGAGATGGGCAGAAATATCGAGGTTATCGAAGCCCATGACCGAGAGATCATCCGGGATGCGTAGGCCGACCGCCGCCGCCGCTCGGTACAGCGCGATCGCGATCTGGTCGTTGGCGGCGAAGACCGCCGTAGGCCGCTGCGGGTCGCGCAGGTAATCGATCAGCGGTGTATGGCTGACGGTCGGGTAGCCCTCGACACGGCAGATGAACTGCTCATCGAGCGCGATGCCGCGTTCGCGCAGCGCCTGTGTGTAGCCGAGCAGCCGGTGATCCATGCTGATGGCTGGTGACAGCCAAGTGATGAAGCCGACGCGCTCGTGACCCCGATCGAGCAGGTAGTGCACGCCGCGCAGCGCCCCGCCGAAATGATCGGACATGACGAAATCGGTCGTCAGCCGGCGCAGATACCGGTCGACCAGCACGAACGGAAAGCGCGAGCGAACGATCTGGTCGATCACGCCGAACGACTCCGAGTCGACCGGATAGAGCGCGATGCCGCTCACACCCTGCTTGATCAGCTTTTGCAGCACATCCTGCTGCTGGCGCAGGCTGTTGTTGACATGGTTGAAAATGACCGAGTAGCCCGCTTCTTCCGCTACCTGCTGGAAGCCGACCAGGATCGTCGAGACGGACGAGTCGCGGATGTAGGGCACGACGAAGGCGAGATGCCGTCCGTTGACGTCCTCGGCAGCGCGGGCCGGCGAGCGGATGAACGTACCGCGTCCCTGTTCTCGCCACAGGTACCCCTCGTTTTCCAGAATCTGGAGCGCCTGGCGCAGCGTGCCGCGCGCGATGTTGAAGTCGGCGCACAGCGTCTTCTCCGGCGGGATGGTATCGCCATCGCGCCAGATGCCGTCCAGGATGTGCTGCCGAATGATATTGGCAACCTGTACATACAGGGGTTCGGCGTTCTTTCCGCGCTCGAGCGTTGTGATCATAGCGGCTGGTGCTGCACCATATCAGTAAGTTGTACACTAGATGTCTATGTCTAAACACTATAGGGTACAGTCCGCCGCATGTCAAATTTCGAAGGGGCTGGAGCGGCGGGGTTCGTGAAATATGGTGTTTCGGTCTGCGTTCAGGTATTATCTGAATGGATTGATAGCCAAAAGGTCGTCCGTTGAACTCGCAGCCGCCAGGCAGTGGTGATGCGCGTTTTCTGATGTCAGATGAGCATCTGAGCCGCGCCATTTTGAACTCAATGCAGGCGCATATCGCCGTCGTCGATGAGTTCGGCGTCATCATGCTGGTCAACAACGCCTGGCGGCGTTTCGCATCCAGTAACGGTGATGCAGGGGACGAGATGACGGGCACCGGAGTCAACTACCTCGAAGTC
>CAYTME010000086.1:9910-11465 GCA_964438415.1 uncultured Pleurocapsa sp.
GGCCACGCGCCGGGCGGCCGCGCTGGGTGATGTATCTGCACAGCGGGCGCTGCGCGGCATCGAGGCGGTGCTCGCTGGCGAACGCGACCATTTTGAACTGCGCTATCCCTGTCACTCGCCGACGGAAGAACGCTGGTACTTGATGCGCGTGAGCGCGCTGGGACACCACGCGCCGCGCAACTTGGTCATCTCACACATCGATATCACCAACGAGCATTTGGCAGCGCGGGCACGCGCGCGGCGGGCGCGGCGTCAGGCGGAGGAGCGCAGTCAAGCGCGCGAGGTCGCGGCGATCAAGACGGTTGCCGCCCGTGTCGCGCCGGAGGAGCCGCAGCGCCGCGACGATCTGGAGGCGCAGTACGCTGCGCTGATCGAAAAAGCCTTTGAACAGCGCATGTACCGCGTCACCCACGATCTGCACGCGGGGGCCAGCACGATCGCGGCGATACTGGCGCGCCAATCGGCCGGACCGCGCGATGTGATCGCGCTGCACACGCGCACGATCGAAGCGGTGCAGGCGCGCCTGAACAACCCGCGCCAGATGCAGGTTTACCTTGAAGAGGGGCGGCTGCTGCTCCTCGAAGTGATGGGCTATCTGGCCGCCTGCTATCGCGACATGGTCATCGCGGCCATCGAGCAGCGCAATCTGTAAGCCGGAGCCAATCTAGAAGCGGCTGCATGAATACGAGCGTCATTCTGACTTTGTACATTGCGGGAGCCAGCCCGCGTTCGGAACGAGCGATCGCCCATATCGAACGCATACGTGATATCTACCTGCGCGAGCGCTGTGTGCTTCAGGTGATCGATGTGCTGGAGCGGCCCGATCGCGCTGAGGCTGCTGGCATCATGGCGACGCCAACGCTGGTGCGCGAACAGCCGCGCCCCGAACGCCGCATCATCGGCGATCTCTCGGACACTGCGACGGTCCTCAAAGCGCTCAACATCAACACGAGCGATGATGGACGAGCCGTCATGGAGTCGTGATCAGTTTTACTGGAAGTCAACAGCAGATGGTGTCAGTGGAATGAGTGAAGAAGTGCACAAACTGCTCACCGGTATCCCAGGCTTCGATCATGTGGCAATGGGCGGGCTGCCGCGTGGGCGCACAACGCTGGTCAGCGGCACGGCAGGCACGGCCAAGACCGTCTTCGCCTGCCAGTTTCTGGTCGAAGGCATCCTCCAGCGCGGCGAAAGCGGTGTGTTCGTCACCTTCGAGGAAACGCCGTCCGATATTCGCCAAAACATGCGCGGACTCGGCTGGGATATCGAGGCTTGGGAGGCTGCGGGCAAGTGGGCATTCGTCGATGCCTCGCGCGGATCGACCGAGATGATCTTTTCGGGCGCGTACGATCTGGATGCGCTGATCGCGCGCATCCGCCACGCCGTGCAGCGGGTCGGGGCGACGCGCGTCTCGCTCGATTCGCTGGCGGCCATCTTCACCATCTTCCCCGACGCGATGACCGTGCGCAGTGAGCTGTTCCGCATCGCCTCGGCGCTCAAGGCGCTCGGCGTCACGGCGATCATGACGGCGGAACGTTCGGAGGAGTACGGGCAG
>CAYTME010000086.1:11531-12922 GCA_964438415.1 uncultured Pleurocapsa sp.
CGACGAGAAGCGCCGTCGCACGGTGGAAATCCTCAAGTTTCGCGGCGCGTCCCATCGCAAAGGCGAGTATCCATTCACGATCATCCCCGGACGCGGTCTCGTCGTCATCCCGCTCTCGGCGCTGGAGCTGATGCAGCGCTCGTCCAATATCCGCATCACCAGCGGCAACCCGCAGCTCGACCAGATGTGCGGCGGGGGCTTCTTCCGCGACTCGGTCATCTTGATTTCCGGCGCGACGGGCACGGGCAAAACGCTGATGTCCACCATGTTCATCGCTGGCGGCGCGGCAGCCGGGGAACGCTGCCTGCTGTTCGCGTTCGAGGAGAGCCGCGACCAATTGTTCCGCAACGCCACCGGTTGGGGCTATGACTTCGAGCGTATGGAGCGCGACGGCATGCTGCGCGTTCACTGCGTCTACCCAGAGGTCGCGGGTCTGGAAGACCATTTGATCGAGATGCAGCGCATCATCGGCGAGTTCAAACCGTCGCGCGTGGCCATCGACAGCCTGTCGGCGCTGGAGCGCGTCTCGACGCTCAAGGGCTTCCGCGAGTTCGTCATCGGCCTGACCTCGTTCATCAAGCACCAAGAAATCGCCGGACTGTTCACCGCGACGACGCCGACGCTGCTGGGCGGCTCATCTTCGACTGAGGCGCACATCTCGACGATCACCGACTCGATCATCCTGCTGCGCTATGTCGAAATCTACGGCGAGATGCGGCGCGGCCTGACCGTGCTCAAGATGCGTGGGTCGATGCATGACAAGGAGATACGCGAATTCCGCATCGACTCGACCGGCATGCACATCGGCAAGGCGTTTCGGGATGTTTCAGGCATTCTATCGGGCACCTTCATGTATGTGCAGCCGAGCGAACTGGAGCGGATCAATCGCTTGTTCGGCCCCGATGAGGATGAGGGGTGAGCTGTGCTGACAGACACGCTGCTGACGATCATCCACCGCAATGCCGACGGCATTCTGGTTGTCGATGAGGATGGCGTCATCCGCTTCGCCAATGCGGCTGCAGAGGCGATCTTCGGCCAGCCAGCCGACACGCTGATCGGCGCGGTGTTCGGCGCGCCGCTGGTTGGCGGAGAGACGATCGAGGTCGAAATCTTGCGGCGCGGCACGGACGAAAACGTCTCGGTCGAGATGCGGGCGGTCGAGGTCGAGTGGATGGGTGCGCGAGCCTATCTCGCCAGCCTGCGCGATATTACCGAGCGCAAGCGCACGCAGGCCGAGATCGCGCTGCGCAACCGCGCCATTGAAGCCAGCGGCAGCGGCATCATGATCCTCGATGCGCGCGGCGATGGGCGCTCCATCGTCTACGCCAATCCCGCCCTCGGGCGCATCACAGGCTACGAGCCGGAGGCGCTGCTGGGCTGCGACTGCCGCT
>CAYTME010000086.1:12942-15175 GCA_964438415.1 uncultured Pleurocapsa sp.
CGCCGCGCTGGAGAGTAGCGCGATCCTTGATGAGGCGCTGCGTCTCGGTCATCCAGGCGAGGCGATCATCCAATGTGAACGCAGCGGCGGTCAGCCATACTGGGCCGAGGTGCGCCTGTCGCCGATCCGCGATGACGCGGGGACGCTGACGCATTTCGTCGGCGTGCTGCACGACCTGACCGACCGCATGTACTTGGAAGCCGAGCGGATCGAGAAAGAGAAGATCAGCGTCGCGCTGGAAAAAGAGCGCGAGCTGCGCGAATTGAAAGATCGTTTCCTCTCGATGATGTCGCATGAGCTGCGCACGCCGCTGGCGCTCATCCGCCTCTCGCATGACATGCTGCGCCAGTACGGAGACAAGACCAGCGACGAGGAGCGGCTGCAGTACCTCGACAGCATCCGCGCACAGGTCGAGCATCTGACCGAGATCATCGCCGATGTGATGGCGATCAGCCGCACTGACTCCAATCGGCACGACTTCGCACCGGAGGTGATCGACCTGATCACTTACTGCCGCGATATCGTCGAGGAGTTCCAGCTCAACTATCGCAACACCCACATCGTCGATTTTCACTGCAGCGCGCCGATCATCCGCGCGCCGATCGACCGCAAGCTGATGCGCCAGGCGATCACCAACCTGCTGTCGAATGCGATCAAGTATTCACCGGATGGCAGCCCGGTCGAGCTGACGCTGCGCACCAACGGCAGGCAGGCCGTCATCCGCATTCGCGATCACGGCATCGGCATCGCACCCGACGATCTCAGACGGCTGTTCGAGCCGTTCCATCGCGGCAGCAATGTCGATACCATCCCCGGCACCGGGCTGGGGCTGACGATCGCACACCGGGCGATCAAGCTGCATGGCGGCTCGATCACCTGCGAGAGCAAGCTCAACGAGGGCACCACCTTCACCGTCAAGCTGCCGATGGTGACGCCCGCGGGAGCGGAGGACGCGCACAAACTGCCGCCGGCGTTGGACTGACGGCTCAGCCGAACAGACCGCTCAAACCGGGCAGATCGCCTAGACCGCCCAGGTTGCCCGTGATCGCCTCCATGCGTTCGGCGGCGCGTTTCTGGCTTTCCTCGATCGCCTCATTGACCGCCAGCGTGATCAGATCGGCCAGGTCGGTCGCCCATTCTTCATCGCTGGTATCGAGCGCCTCGGCTTTGATGGTGACCGACTGCACCCGCTGATGGCCGTTGATGACGACGGTGACGATGCCGCCCTTGACGATCTCGAACGTCTCGTGTTCGAGCGCCTCGCGCGCCGCCGCCATATCCTCTTCCATCTTCTGGCGCATCTGCTGGAGCTGGCGCATGACGTTCGCGCCGCCGCCAGGCATTCCGCCTCCGCCAAATCCCCCGGGCATACCACCCCGTCGCTTCGCCATGATCGTCTCTCCTTTAGAGCTTTTGTACACGCTGTCATTCGATACACTACGTTCGCGGACGAGGCATGTCCCGCCCCTATGCCAGATGAACTGCAATATGCGGACGACATCGCTGTCGTCCCGGCTCACAGCCAGCGGGCCGCAGCGCCGCGATCTACGGTTCGCTCTCATCGCCGCGCAGTTTGCCGCCGCGCTTGAACGCCTCGGCCAGCAGCGGATCGGCGGTCTTCGGCGCTCCGCTGCCTCCCGCCTGCGCCGACAGCACGATCTGAACGCGCAGCGTGACATGGAACACGTCGGCCAGCGCGCGCTCGACGATCTGCTTCTTCTCCGGATACGGGTTCACCCGATCGTAAAAGAGCGCATTGTCCGTCACCAGATACACATCGTGACCGTCCACGCGCAGCACGCGGAAATGCTCCATGACCGATGGACTCTGCCTGTTGTAGCGGTACATCGCCTTGAGCACATCGACCCACTGCGCCTGGATCGTCGCGCCAGAGATGGCCGCGTTGTGATCGGTGGGCGGCGGCAGCGGCGCAGACGGCGTGGGGGCGGCAGGCGCATACGCGGCAGGCGTGCTTTCGGGGGCGGCGCTGTGCTCCTGCGGCGTGTGCAAGCTGTCGAGCAGCGCCAGCTCGCGCGTGAGCTGCGGCTGCCAGCCGCCGCGATAGCTGTTGATCGCGTCATTGAAGGCGCGAAGCGCCCGCACGAGCGCCGAACGGTCGATGCGCCCAGCCTGCGCTTGGTAAAGCGCCTTGTCCTCCTGCGATGCCTCGATCAGATCGACCCCCGCGGTCTGCGCGATCAGCACATAGCGGAGATGATCGACGACCTGCTCG
>CAYTME010000087.1:0-1454 GCA_964438415.1 uncultured Pleurocapsa sp.
AGTTCTTCTTCCGGTCGATCCTGCATCTGCCGGGCGAGGGCGCCGGCTGAGACTTCGCCGACCGACGCCTTGAGCTGTGACAGCAGCTCACTGCCCGCGATTTCAGGCGCATCCTCCGGGAGCGCGCTGCTAGCCGTATCGGGCAGTGCGGCCTCGAACAGCGAGTCGATATCGATCTCGGCGCTGCTGGTGATCGGTTCGGTGAAGACGGGGCTTTGCGGCAGCACCGACTCGGTGGCGTCTAGCTTGGCGATGAAAGCGTCGATATCCAGCAGAGCATCGCGCTCCGCGCGCTCGGTGCCGGTAGACGGCGCAAAAGCGGGCTGTTCACCGGTATCACCCGCCGGCTCGAAGTCACCGCGCTCCAGGCTTTCGAGCCATTCGGGGACGGGTGCGGGGCTGGTCGGGCGCGGGGGCGCGGCTGGGGCAAAATCGCTGCCCAAGGGCGCGAAATCATCGATGGCGGGTTGATCATCCCAGATATCCGCGCTGAAATCCGCCGCCGGTTCGTCGTCCAGGCTGAAGGCAGGCACAGATGGCATTTCCGACTGTGGTGTATCACCCGTCTTTTCCTGCGCCTCCCACACTGAGGTATGTTCTTCGCCGGAAATGACTGTGGTTTCACTCATCTCCGGCTGTCGAAAACCCTGGAGAAAATCCAGGTCTGGTCCGGTCATGTCATCCTCCCCGGACCCAGGAGGTGATGGGGGTGGCTCAGGTCGCCTTGGTCGAGGCGGCTCCACGTCGCCCAGCCCGATTTGGGCGAGAAAATCGTCATCGCTTTCCGCCGGCGGCCAGAGACTCGAGGGCAGATCGGTTTCATCTCCGGCGAGCATCCCGGTCGATGGCAGTTCATCGACCGCCGGCGTGTCCTGCTCGTAGGCCGCGAACAGCGCGTCGAGATCCGCTTCAGACGCGGTCAAACCTGGTCGTCCTTCCGAACGTGCCGGGGTGAGATCGTCCTCCGGGACATCACCCAAGTCGCCGAACAGATCGTCGAACTCATCCTTATCGGGCATAAGTGGCTCCGGTCGTCTAGCATCGGCCTGCACGTGCGGTGCAGGCCAGCCGGTCATAGGGATGCTGTCGTCTGCCGAGGGTATCGTGCGCGTCATCATTCGACTCGGCGAACAGCGCATCGAGTTCGCCCGTCGTCGCCATCGTGCGCGCCGGTGGGGCGGGTTCATCCGCTTGAAACTCGAGACTGCCGAACAGGTCGTCGAAGGCCTGCTCTGCGCTGCCGCTGTCCCCGCTCGTGTCCCACAGATCGATGTGCGCGCTGGCTGCTGGTACATCATCGATATCGCCGAACAGGCCGCGCAGCCTGTCCGTCGAGATGTCAGGCGCTGGGTTGGGCGTGGGATGCGCATCGGTCAGCGTCGACCATAAATCCGTCTCATCAGACTGAGACGTTTGGTCGTCGAAGGCGGCCGGGGCCGCGGTCGACTCTTCAA
>CAYTME010000087.1:1464-4772 GCA_964438415.1 uncultured Pleurocapsa sp.
TGGAGGCTGCACATCCGCCGAGTCGATGCTCTGGCCGGTCATCTGGGCGAAGAGCGCCGCCAGCGGGTCGAATTCATCGGCAGGGGGCGGTGGTTCAGCGGGTGGAGGTGGCGGCGGCGCGGGTTTTGCGCTGGCTGCTGGCGGCGGCGGTGCCGGTTTCGCAGCCGGCGGGCGAGGCGCATCCTGACGCGGAGACGGTGGCGCTGGCGGTGCGGCTTTTGTGCCAGACGGCGGTTGACTTAGCTTAGGGTTGCTCGGCGGCGCGGGTTTTGCGCTGGCTGCTGGCGGCGGCGGTGCCGGTTTCGCAGCCGGCGGGCGAGGCGCATCCTGACGCGGAGACGGTGGCGCTGGCGGTGCGGCTTTTGTGCCAGACGGCGGTTGACTTGGCTTAGGGTTGCTCGGCGGTGGTTCGACAGCCGGGGCCTGATTGTTCGCCGCGCTGTCCTCGCTCTCGAATTCGAAGCTGAGAGGTTCCGATCCGATCTCCGCCGGTGACGAGAGGTCGAACTGAACATCGCGCAGCCAGGTCAGATCTTCTTCGGCTGCTGGCGGCGGCGAGGTCTTCTCAGTCGGAGGTGCGTGCTCAGTCAGCGCTTCGATGCTGAAGTAGTCGTCCAACGCGCCGGTATCGCCCGGCATGTCCGTCAGCGGCGGACGCGCGCCGACCGGACTTGCGCTCGTCGGCTCATCGGTAAACAGCACCTGCTCGACTTCATCGGTGCGCAGCATCGCGAGCCGCTGGATCTCATCCGGGGACAGTCCCGACACGGGCACGTATTCGTCATCAGCGGGGAGCATCTCGCCATCGTCGGGCAGGATGATCGTGTCGCCTCCCCGGCGCGTACTGCTGGCGGCTGGCGGGGTTGGTTCCAGATCGGCGAACAGACTCGCGATCGGATCGTCGTCGGGCGGTGGTGTTTTTCGGTCGGCGTCGGCGCTGCGCCGATCGAAGTCCATTTCGGTGAAATCGACCACTGGCGGCCGAGGGCCGTCGTCGAGTGGTGAATCGATCTGTGCGAATTCAGCGGTGCGATCCGGCAGCATCTGGAGCTGCGACAGCCAGTCCGGCGTGGTATCACGCATGGCGGATGTGTCCGGCGTCAGTTCGTCCGGCGACTCCTGCAGCATGTCCGACTCGAAATCGGCCGACTCATAGGGGCGGTAGAAGTCGCCCGTATCATCGCGCACAGCCGAGCCGACGATGGCGCTGATCTCGTTGAGCCAGCTCAGGCTCTCCGAGTCGAGCGGGGGAGCGGACAGTTCGTCATCCTCATCGAACTGCGCCGGCAGCCGCGACGCTGCGATCGAACTGCGACTCGGAATGGTCGGCTCGGAAAACAAGCTCAGGTCGGGTTCGTCGAAATCCAGCATAGTCCGGCTGGCGATGGTCGGCTCCGATAACCCGAACGCAGCATCCGCCGGTGTCAGGCCGGGCAGGTCATCGCCCTCGTCGAAGCTGAAATCGAACGGTTCGTCGTCTGGTGCGCCCGTCCGAGCGAGCGCATCGTGTTCAGCAGTCGAGAGCGGTGTGGCAAAGTCGTTGAAAAAGTCTTCGTCCTCGGGCAGTTCATCCGGCAGCGGCAGCGGCGGCACGGAGCGCGGGGCGTCGTCAGCGGAGGTCGCGCGCTGCGTCCCGATGGCCGCGAAGAAATCGTCCAGCGTGTCAGGTGTGTCGTCACTGAACGACTCAAGTTGGGACAGCCCAGGCTCGCCTGCGTCGAAATCGAGCGCTCCGAACAAGTCGTCCAGGTCGGGCGCAGTCTCCAGCGCCGGAGGTGCAGGGTCGGGTTCCGCGCCGGCCAGATCGAGCCAGGGTGCGACCCCGCGCTCATCGGTGATCGCGGCTTTGGGCGCGTCGGAAAACCACGCGGGTGCCTGACTCTCGTCGAGTTCTTCCAGTCCCAGGAACCAATCGGGGAGTTCACCGGTCTTGGGCGGCTGCACCGTCCCCTGCGGAAACGGCGAGACAGCCTGCTCTGCGCCGAGCAGGTCGGGCGTTTCTTCCTCAATACTGCGCGGGCGTTTGGCCTCTTGCTGAATGCGCAGCCACTCATCATAGGTGATATCGGCGCTGCTGGTTTCGGGCAGCATGTCGGCCGCAGCGAGATAATCCTCCGAGAGTTCGCCGGTCGCCTTGACCATGATATCCGGGTCGATATCCAGACCTGCGAGCCAGGGGGGGACCTCAGGAATGGCAGACGCAGGCGGCGAGTCCGAAGCCGGCGGAGTCGACTTTTCGTCTCCGCCTTCCGGGTCGTCCGCCCCACGCAGCCAAGGGGGCAGCAGATTGTCGAAATCACTGCCCATAAATCACTCGCGATACGACCGATCCTGTCCGATCAAAACGCGGACGCCTGTCACGATGATCGCCAAGGCGATCCCGAACAGGATTCCGCGCGCACCGGCACTGACGGGCACGGCGTGCAGCCAGTCACGCGCCTGTGCCAGCAGTCCGACCTCTGCCAGCGGCAGTGAACCGACAAGCACGATCAACACGGTCACGATGAAGAGCGCGCTGCTCCAATCGAAGCGCCGCTGCAGCAGCCGGTACGCGCCGTAAACGAGCGCGAACAGCAGGAGCGCGGCCAGCGCCGACTCGACGGGTGTTTGGATGTAGTCGAGCATGAAGCGGTAGCCCTGCTGCTGCCCGATCAGCCAGAAGGTGAACGTGACGCCCGCGCTGACGAGCAGGGCGAAGCTGTACGGCCACCCACGGCGCAGACGCGCGACGCGTCCGCCGTGCACGATCAGCAGGTTGAGGATACCCGCAGCGATCATGATCGCGAGCGTGACAACCGCTATCCGCAAGAAGAAGGCGGCAAGCGCGCCCGTGCCGAGCGTGAGATCGTAGACCGAGACGATGCCGACCCCAACGGTGATGACCGATGCCAGGATGGTGAGCAGCCGGCGCATGGATCACGCCCCTCCCAGAAGACGGCTGAGCGCGCCGTCGATCAGCACGCGGTCGGCGACCAGCAGCAGCAGCGCGCCGATCAGCAGCACGCGCAGCAGGTCGATCACGACGACGCTGCCGACCTGCATGGCACTGCCACCGAGATACGCGCCGCCCGCGAACAACTCTTCCCCGATCAGCGGCTCGTCGGACATGGCGAAGGCGACCGCTTGGCCTTCCAATTGGTCGCTGGCGGCGATCGCGCGCTGGCCGCGCCGTTCGGCAGCCTCGAGGATCAGGCCGACTTCCGGCCCAAAGCCACCCATCAAGATGTTGGCGGAAACGCGCTCGTCGCCGATCAAGGCGGTCACTGGCGCGGCGAAGGCCAGCGAGCGCGCGCCCTCCGGATACCATT
>CAYTME010000087.1:4793-7688 GCA_964438415.1 uncultured Pleurocapsa sp.
GGCGATGCGGAACTGTTCGGTCAGGCGCCGCCAGTTATAGGCGCGGCGCAGGATGTCGTAGCTGATCGGCAGTGTCGCCGTCTCGCTCATCGTCACGATCGGCGTGCGCGCGCCGACGGCGGCTCTGCGCGCCAGCAGGGTGAAGGCTTCAGTCGCCGCCAGCAGCAGGGGGGTGGTCACACCGCCAGGCGCAGCGCTGCCGAACGACAGATGGACGGGGCGTTCGGCCTCGAGCGTCTCATCTATCAGCGGTGTCATCCGTTGATAGGCGGGCAGGCTGCGCAGGATGACGGCGCTGCGGCGCATGCGGATGACCTGAGTCACGATGACGATCACGATCAGCGTGAAGACCAAGATGCCTACCGTCAGCAGACCTATCGTGATTTGCAAGGCCAGCCTCCTGCCGCTGCCGTCACGCCTCGTCTCGGCGCAGATACGCCCGCACCCGTTCGACGCCTTCCTGCGTCTCCAACGCCCGCGCCAGTGATGACCACCGCTCGCCTCCGGTCTGGCTCAGCCAGGGCCGCGCCAGGAAGATGAGCTGTGCGCCCAACGGCGCGAGCGGCTCGAAAGCATCGAGCGCTGTGAGCAGCCAATCGCCCCAGACTGAGCTGCGGGCTGTCTTCAGCCAGTCGAGATCGTGATCGGAGTCGCTGCGCATGAAGCCAGTATAGCATGAGAAATCAGCGCGCACACACCAGTACCGAAGGGCAGTAGGCTTAAGAAAACCGCGTCTAGGGCTAGATTTGAGCTTGTAATCGGTATCCGGAACGTTTGCGCGCCCTCGCTGTCGATGGCCGCCGCGCCGGGTGAGCGTTAGAATGTCCGCACATAAAGACTTGTTGACGGAGCAAAATGTCATGACATCCGCGACTCATGGTGCGCAGCCTGCCGCTGACGTGTTGGAAGTTCACAGCCCACTGACGGGCGAGCTGATTGGGCATGTGCCCTGCCTCGGACGCGATCAGGTGATGGCCGCAGCAGCCCGTGCGCGCGCGGCGCAGCCGGCCTGGGAAGCATTGGGCGTGCGCGCCCGCGTGCGCTTTCTGCGCGCTTGGGCTGACCTGCTCTGGGAGCGGCGCGCAGACATGATCCGCACCATTCGCAGCGAGACGGGCAAGAACGAGACCGGCGCTTTGAGCGAGGTGTTCGGCAACGATTTCGTCACCATCTACTGTTACCATCGCGCGCCGCGCGTCCTGCGCAGCCGCAGCGTGCCGCCGCTGTTTCCGATCGTGCAGCGCGCGCGGGTCACGCACAAGGCTTATGGTCTCGTCGGCGTCATCGCGCCCTGGAACTACCCGCTGCTCCTGGTGTTCGCAGAGGTCGTCCCGGCGCTCTGCGGCGGCAATGCCGTCCTGATCAAGCCGAGCGAGCTGACGCCGCATACGGCGCTGCTGGCGGTCGAGCTGCTCCATCAGGTCGGCGTCCCGCGCGATGTCGTGCAGGTCATCACTGGTGACGGGGTCACCGGGGCGGCGCTGATCGATGCGGTCGATTTCATCCACGTGACGGGCAGCACGGCCACCGGACGGCGTGTCGCCCAGCGGGCTGCCGAGCGCATGATCCCGTGCAGTTTAGAACTGGGCAGCAAAGACCCGCTGATCGTGCTGCGCGACAGCGACCTCGATCTGGCGGCCACCGGTGCCATCAAAGGCGCGTTCGAAAACGCCGGTCAGGCCTGCGTCAGCACCGAGCGTGTCTACGTCGAGGAGGCGGTGTATGAGCCGTTCGTCGAGCGGGTGCTCCATCACACGGCGGGGCTGCGTGTCGGTGCCCAGGCCGGACTCGATGTGCACATGGGGTCGCTGACGCATGAGCGCGAGGTCAAGCGCGTGGAGGCGCACATCGCCGATGCGCTGGCGAAGGGCGCGCGGGTGATCGCCGGGGGCAGGCGGCGTCCCGATTTGGGGCCGTATTTCTTCGATCCAACGATCTTGGTCGATGTCGATCACTCGATGGAGGTCATGCGCGAGGAGACCTTCGGCCCGATCCTGCCGATCATGCGCGTGCGCGATGCCGAAGAAGCGGTGCGTCTCGCCAACGACAATGCGTATGGTCTGTCGGCGTCCATCTACACGCGCAGCCTGCGGCGCGCGGAGGCGCTGGCGCGGCGCATCCAGACCGGCGATGTCGCCATCAATCGGACGGGGCTGGTCACCATCGGCACGCCGACGCTGCCGACAGGCGGCGAAAAGGCCAGCGGCCTCGGCCGGCGCAACGGCGATATCGGCCTGCTGCGCTTCGTCAAAACGCAGTCGATCATGACCGATCTGCTGCTCTACAACCCGGCGAGCAGTGCGTTTTTCGACCCGCTGACGCTGTTCGGTCTGCACATCATCCGCTTGCTGCGGCGCTGGCTGCCGATCTAGGGTGTCTCGCGAATATGCCAGCGCCGAAGACGCGCCCTGACCCTCGCAGTTTCCATCGTCCAGCGGCTGGAGCGCTTCTCACCGCCTGGGCGATTGCGCTGCTGGCCGCCTGCGCGCCGGTGACGAGTCCGAGCGCCCTCGTGCCGCCGGATGATAGGCCGCGCTTCATCATCGACGGCGAGTCGGTGCATACGGAGACTTTCCGCGTGCCCATCCCGGATGGTTGGCGTGTCATCAGCGGTGAGGCCGCCCAACCGATCACGATCATCCTGGCCGCGCCGGAGGCATGTGCGCTGATGGTTGTCTCGGTCGATCCGGCGGTGGTGCTGCCGCAGGCCGTCACTTGTGCCGAACTCGAAGTCGAGCAGCGCCGCTATCGAGTTGAGCGCGGTGAGGGGGAAATCACGCTGCTGGCCGCCGCCCAAAGCGACCGCTGGCTGGATGTCGAGCCGCTGGTCGAGCGCGCGCGGCGTGCGCTGGCCGGAGGTTAAGCCTTCTACCGTCTGCACTTCGCCTACAATCG
>CAYTME010000087.1:7718-12676 GCA_964438415.1 uncultured Pleurocapsa sp.
TTTGCTGGGCGAAAGGCCGCGCATGAACGCCGTACGCACCGAGCTGCTGCCGCGCAGCCTCTGGCTGGCACTTGGACTCACGCTGCTGATCGCCGCCCTGGGTCGGGCGCTGCTGTTGGCGAGCGGGACGCTCTCGTTCCACTCCGATGAGGCGATCGTCGGCCTCTTGGCGCGTCACATTCTGGCGGGCGATCGCCCGATCTTCTTCATGGGACAGGCGTACATGGGCACGCTCGACTCATGGCTGATCGCCTTCGGCTTTCAGCTCCTCGGCGAGTCGGTGCTCACGATCCGGCTGGTGCAGGCCGCGCTCTACCTGCTGGTCGTCGCCAGCGCTTTTTACGCCGCGTGGACGCTCTCGCATCGGGTGACGGTCGCCTGGGTGACGAGCCTGATGTTCGCCGTCGGCTCGCCGCTGGTGACACTCTACACCGCCGCGACGCTCGGCGGCTACAACGAGGCGATGATCCTCGGCCATCTGATGGTCGGGCTGGGCTATACGATCGCCCGTGATCCGGCGCGTTCGGCCTGGCGCTGGGCCGTCTTCGGCCTGGCCGCCGGGCTGGGCTGGTGGACGAACGCGCTGGTCGTCGTCTACGCGCTGCCCGTCGGCATCTACATCCTCTCTCGAATCGTGCGCGGCGGCATCCGCCCGCCGTTGGTTGGCGTCGGCCTGGCGCTGCTCGGCTTTTTCATCGGCAGCGCGCCCTGGTGGGTCTACACCTTCGAGCATGAGCTGGCGACGATCCGCTTCTTCTTCCCCGATCTGCTGGAGGGCGACGAGCAGGTTGGCGCGGAGATCGCCGCGCAGCCGCTCGATGTCCGCATCTTGGGGCTGTTCCTCTTCGGCCTGCCGGTCGTTATCGGCCTGCGCTTTCCGTGGTCGGGCAGCTATTTCGCGCCGGTCATCGGCGTGGCCGTGCTGACGCTGTTTGTCTTCGCGTGGTATGCATTCTGGCGCCAGCGCAAGCGCGCAGCGCTGCCGGGTGCCCTCGCCCTCATGCTGGGCATCACGGCCATGCTGTGCGCGGTCTATCTGATCACGCGTTTTTCCAGCGATCCGAGCGGCCGTTACTTCCTGCCGCTGACGCTGACGTTCGGCTTCGCGCTAGGGATGCTGGTCGATCGGCTGCCCAGCCGGCCCGTGATGATCGGTGTGACGCTGTTCGTGCTCGGCTACTTCGCCGCCGGGCAATGGAGCGCCGCGCGCGCTCCGGAAGGCTTCACGACGCAGTTCGTCGCGGATACCCACCTGCCCAATGACGATGACGCCGCGCTGATCGCATGGCTCGACGAGCATGACATCCGGCACGGCTATACGTCGTATTGGGTCAGTTTCCGGCTCGCCTTCTTGAGCGGCGAGCGCATCCAATTGAGCGCAGCGCTTCCGGACAAGGCTGGGCTGGCGTGGACGCCGGCCTTCGAGCGCCATGCGCCCTACCGCCTGGCGACCGACAGCGCCGAGCGCATCGCCTACATCATCCAGAACGATCGGATGCCGGAGGTCGAAGCCGCGCTGACGGGTTGGTTCTCGGCTGTGGGAGTGGGTTACGAGACGACGGATGTCGGCATCTACCGTGTCTATTACGACTTCACGCCGCGCGCGCCGCGTCCGCCGCTGCCGTTCATCCGGTCATAACGCATGGGGGCGATCCGCCAGATCGCCCCCCACGTTCCACATCGCTACTGCGTGACGGGCACGCCGCTGATATTGGCTCCGGGCGAGAGCACGACGTATTCCGCCGAGACCCAGCCGATGATGCCGTTGTAGTTGATCTGATACCACTGGTTGGACGCGACGCGCCCGACGAGCTGCGCCACGCCGCCCGCTGGCAGGCGTCCGAGGCGGCTGAACTGCGTGCCCGGCCCCTGACGGATGTTGACCGTGTAGGGTGTGGCGGTGACGGTGATGCCGGCCACCTGTGTCGGGGCTGGAGCACCGCTGCCCGTCACGACCGGGACGCCGGCCGTATTGACGGCGGTCACGAAGCGCGCCGAGACCCAGCCGATGATGCCATTGACGTTGATCTGGTACCAACTACCGTCGAGATTGCGCCCGGTGATCGGGTAAGTTTCGTTGCGGTTGATGCGCGTGAGCACCGCGCCGGTGACGACGTTCGGCTCGCTGCGCACGTTGAGCCGGAACGCGCCGGTGACGGTCAGCGCCGGACCTGTCACCACCTGCGGCCCGCCGGGGATGGGCGTGACGACGATCGGGTTGACCTGCGTCAGGCGGTAATCGAGGAAGGCCAGCCCGCCGAACTCGACGTATTCGATGACGAAGTTGTTGTTGCCCTGCGGCAGGTTGAGCGCGGCGGTGTAGGTCTGCCCGCTGGCAGCGCCGAACTGATTGATGACCAAACTGCCGTTGACGAACACGCGCACGCCGTCATCCGCCCGCACGGTGATCTGGTACTGGCCGGCGTTCAGGTTCTGCGTGCTTGTCCAGCGTGCCGACCAGTTGTCGGCCGGTACGGATGGCAGAGGCGAACCGCTGCCCCAGTCGCGCCCTGGCGCGCTTTCGGTCAGGATGGCGGTCGGGTCGCCGGCCAGATTCGGGTTGCTGAAATACTGCACCGTCCAGGCAGACGTGTTGATCGGCACGGTGACGGGCGGTGCGAAGCCGGGGCTGGGCGCGCCAGCAGCCAGATTGCTCCACGACAGGTAGAGGTAGGCGTCACCGGTCAGCTCGACGTAATCGATCTGAATGTGCGTCGCCCCGCTGAGCTGTACGTCGGCAGAGACGGTCTGCCCCGCGCGACCCTGACCGAGCGTGTTGATGAGCGGGATCGGCTGGAAGTTGATGGTCACACGCGCTTCGTCATCGGCCAGCAGGAAGAAGCGGTAGGTGCCCGCCGGGAAGACGACGTCGGTCGCGAAGCGGGCGGAGAACCCGTCGTTGGGGATGCCCGCCGACGGAGACCCCGCGCCCCAATTGAAATTGATGGCGCTTTCGCTGCGTGTGACGGTCGGTGTGCCGCTCAGTGTGCCGTTATTGAAGTACTGGGCAGTCCAGTTCGCCGACTGGGCGGCGGCGGGCTGCGCCAACACGACACTGAGCAGCATGAGCATGATCGTGATCGCGATCATTTTGCCTTTCATAGGACTGCTCCTCTTGAAGTCATCGTTCATCCTGATTTCACATCCTATTATAGAAAACTCGCACACCGGATGGAGCACAGCGTAGGGGGAGCGTCAGCCGAACAGCGGACTGCAGTCGCCGCGCAGTACGCTGGCATCAGCATCATTTGGAAATGAGGGTAGAGGCTGCATAGATGCGGGACCGTACACGGAGTGTCCCCCTACTACACAATTGAATGAGTCGTTCGCTGCGGGAAATACCGAGGTTCGCCCCAAAATCCGAATGGCGTTTCGATGCGTGAAAAAAAGGGCGAACTGCGCTACAACATCAGGCGGTGCGGGTGGAGCATACGCATGTAAGGACGCTCTCATGATCACGCGCATCTTGCTCTATCTATCGGCAGCCGGATGGGCGCGCCGCGTAGTGACTCACTGGGGGTTGGCGCGCCACATCGCGCAGCGGTTCGTCGCCGGCGAAACGCTCGATGACGCGCTGGCCGCCGCTGCGGCGCTCAACCGGCGGGGCATGATGGTCACGCTCGATTACCTGGGCGAGAGCGTGCGCAGCGAGCAGGACACGCGGGCTGTCGTCGCGATGTACCGGCGGCTGCTGGCGCGCATCCACGAGGCCGAAGCGCAGGCGAGCGTCTCGCTCAAGCTGACGCATCTCGGCCTCGATATCGGCGAAGAGCTGTGCGTGCTCAATCTGCGCCAGATTTTGACCGACGCGCGGGCATTCGACATTCAGGTCACGATCGACATGGAGAGCAGCGCCTACACAGAACGGACGCTGCGCATCTACCGGACGATGCGCGACGAGTACGACTTCAGCAATGTGGGCACGGTCATTCAGGCCTATCTGTACCGCAGTCGGGCGGACATGGAGGCGCTCGCCGCTGAGGATGCCCATATCCGCCTGTGCAAAGGCGCTTACTTGGAACCGCCGTCGGTCGCCTACCCGGACAAGGCCGATGTCGACCGCCAGTTTGTCGAGCTGATGCGGACGTTCCTGCGCGCGGGGACGCACGCCTATCTGTGCATCGCGACACATGATGAGCAGATCATCCAGCAGGCAGAGGCGCTCCTGGCCGATGACTCGTCGCTGACCAGTCGCTGCGAGTTTCAAATGCTCTACGGCATCCGCTCGGCGCGGCAGGAGGCGCTGGCCGCGGCGGGTTATCCGGTGCGTGTCTACGTGCCGTTCGGCGAGGCGTGGTATCCGTATTTTATGCGCCGCCTGGCCGAACGCCCGGCTAACCTGATCTTCTTCATGCGCGGTTTCTTCAGCCGCTGAGCAGCCGCGGCACGGGGAAGGTCAAGCTGAAGCGCGAGACACGCAGCACGCCGAGCGGCGTCAACTGAGTCAGGTCAGGAAAGCGGTCCGCATCGACGGACAGCTCATGCACGGCTGCCAGCTTGCACACGCCGTGCGCGCGCAGCTTCGTCAGGAAGACTCGGCCTTCGAGCGACTGCAGCAGCGGCAGCGAGAACGGCCACGTCCACACGCGGAAGGCGACGCGCCCCGGCGTGTAGGCGATGTTGAAGATGTCGCGCCCGTCGATGTGTACGCGCCAGCGCTGCATCTCGCCCTCACGCGAACGCTCGAACTGCGCCAGCTCCTTCGGGATGCCCCAGTTGGCGCGCCCGCTGGCGACGCTGGCCTGAGTCGAGACATAGATCTTGCTGATCGAGTGGGCGCTGCGGCCGCCGAGCGCGAACCGTCCAGGGATGAAGAGCAGCTCCCGGTAAGGGCCGACGCCGCTTTGGGCGTAATCGACCAGCATGGCCGCGGCCAGTCCGCCGCGAAACATTCCCATCGCGGGCGTGACGAAGCCGGACTCAGCGGCGAACGCTGGACTCGGCTGGTAGAGCAGGAT
>CAYTME010000087.1:12686-15169 GCA_964438415.1 uncultured Pleurocapsa sp.
CGTCACCGCGCAGCTTCCACGGCGGCGGCACGACCGGCGCGGCCTCCACGGCGTCGTGCATCATCTGCCGCTGATCCGTTCGCCTTTGCCCTCGACGACTTCCATCGGTCCTTCAGCGCGCGCGAGCGCATCGCGGTGCTCGCGTGCGATGTACTCCGGTGTCACC
This sequence comes from uncultured Pleurocapsa sp., assembly GCA_964438415.1. GTDB lineage: Bacteria > Chloroflexota > Anaerolineae > Aggregatilineales > Phototrophicaceae > Flexifilum. The sequence continues at coordinate 12,853 of CAYTME010000087.1, forward strand.
GCCTCGAACAGCCGCATGCCCAGGATCATCAGCGTCAGGTCGTCTAACTGGCCGATGACCGGCAGAAAATCCGGGATAAAGTCGAGTGGCGAGATCACGTAGAGCAGCGGCAGAAACGGGATGGCCTTCGCCCACAGCGGCACACGCGGATCGCGCAGCAGCCGGTAGGTGAGGCGAACTTGCTGGATCAGGCCTTTGATCACGATTGACCCTCGCGCAGGTTGCACATGTGAAACACACTCATTGTACGACTCATTCGCCCTCAACGGTACAAGCGCCCACCAGCGTGCGGTAGACCTCGACGGTCGCGCGAGCGACGCCCTCGTGGGTGAAATGAGACAGGGCGCGGACGCGGCCTGCCTCGGCCATCCGCATCCGCAGCGCGCCATCGTCGAGCAGGCGCTGAAGGCGATCGCGCAGCGCGCCGACATCGCCTTCTGGGAAGATCAGCCCGGCACTGCCGATCACGCCGGGGATGGCGGCGCTGTCCGAGCCAACGACGGGGACACCGCTCATCATCGCCTCGACCAGCACACGCCCGAACTGTTCTTTCCAGTTCGGACGTGTGAGCGAGGGCAGCACCAGCGCGTCGATGCGATGATACATGTCCGGCATGTCGAGCGACGCGACCGAAGGCTCGAAGCGCACGCGCATGCCAGTGCCGAGCCGGACGACGCGCGCGCGCAGCGCCTCCTCGCACGGCCCACCGCCGACGATCAGCAGCCGCCAGTCACCGCGCAGCCCGGCGGCGGCATCGAGCAGCAGATGTATGCCCTTCTCTTCGACCAGCCGGCCGAAATAGCCGATGGTGAACGGCCGCGGTGGGGCCGGTACGGGATGGAACAGCCTCTCATCGGTGCCAAACTGCGGGATGACGTAGACTCTGCGGCGAAAGCCTTTGGCGCGCCAGACTTCGGCGGCGCTCTCCGTGCCGGCGATGGCGCAGTCGGCGCTGCGCAGCACCCAAGCCTCGCCCCAATTGAACGGCGGCGGGTAGCGGCGCAGGATGTTCTGCCAGCTAAAGAACAGCGTCTTGGCGCGGCAGCGCTGCGCATGATGAAGCGCCTGCCAGGTCGCCAGATTGTACGGCTCCTCGTCGATGTGGACGACGTGCGGCTCGAACGTGCGCATGACGCGCCCCAAGCCGCGATAATAGTGCAGATGAAAATCGCCGTTGTTGACCAGCGGCAGCACTTCGAGCCGGTAACCGTCGAGGTAAGCGCGTTCGAGCGGTGTCTCGCCGCGTTCGTCACGCCAGGAGGGCGGCACGACCGCCAGCAGCTCGATGCCGAGGTGCGCGATCGCCTCCAGCTTGCGCTGGTAGATGCCGACGACCAGCGCTTTCGAGATCATGAGCACGCGCAGCGGCTGAGTCAAGGCGGTCATCCTCGGGCTGTGGTTCGCGTCCGAACGGCGGCGAACAGCCGCTCGTAGGCCGCCGCCACTTGTTCCCAACTATACCGCGCCTCCACCAGCGCGCGCCCGCGCTGTCCGAGCGCGATCGCTGCGCTGTGATCCTCCAGTGCATCGCCCAAGACGCGGGCGAACTGGTCGGGCGGTGCGATCAGCACCTCGCGCCCCGCCTGCACGTCGATGCCGTCGATGCTGAGCGGCGTTGCGACGACCGGGCACGCCATCGCCAGCGCCTCCAAGACCTTGTTCTTGATGCCCGCCCCCAGCCGCAGAGGACAGACGAAGACGCCCGCCCGCGCCAGATACGGGCGTACGTCGGCGACGCGGCCGTGGACGATGACCGTTTCGCCGTCGAGCGCGCGGAGTGAGTCCGGCGGCGCGCTGCCGACCAGCCACAGTTTGGCGTCGGGAATGCGCGCGCGCAGCGCCGGCATGATCTCGCGCGCCAGCAGCAGCGCCGCATCGAGATTGGGCGCGTACTCGTAGTTGCCGACGAAAAGCACGGACGACGGATCGCGATCGACCGCCTGCGGTCGGAAATACGCCAGATCGACGCCGTTGGGGATGACCTCGACTGGCAGCCCCGGCGCGGCGCGCAGCAGTTCGGCGCGGTCGGCTTCGGAGACGACGACGGTGTGATCGTAAGGCGTGAACATGAACGCTTCGTAGATGCGCGCTGCCGCGAGCTGCATCGACAGCCGGGCGCGCGCTGCCCACCGCCCGCCCAGCGCCGCCAGCTCTCGGCGCAGATACAGGCTGTAGCTCTCGTAGGGTGTGATCACGGTCGGCAGGCCGCTCAGCAGCCTCGCGTACTCGTAGACCTGCACGCCGCCAAAGAGATGTATGACGTCGTACTGGGTGCTGGCGAGCCGCTCTTCGAGCGCTCGCCACATCGGCGGCGACC
>CAYTME010000088.1:0-1124 GCA_964438415.1 uncultured Pleurocapsa sp.
CCAGCGCCAAGGGCATCGCCAGCGGGCTGCCGCTTGGCGCGATCATCGCCCGCGCCAGCGTCATGACGTGGCCGCCGGGCGCGCACGGCACCACGTTCGGCGGCAATCCGGTCTCGTGCGCCGCGGCGCTGGCGACGCTCGATCTGATCGAGCGCGAGTACATGCAGAACGCCGCCGAGCAGGGGGAGTATCTGCTCGATACGCTGCACGAGATCCAGCCGCGCCATCCGAGCATGCGTCACGGGCGCATCGATGGCAAGGGGTTGATGGTCGGCGTCGAGCTGGTGCTGGATGAGCAGCGCACGCCGGCGATGGCGCTGCGCAGTCGGACGGAGCAGCTCGCGCTCCAGCACGGCCTCCTCATCCTGGGCGCGGGCGAAAGCACGCTGCGTTTCTGCCCGCCGCTCATGATCGAGCGTGAGACGCTGAACGCCGGCCTCGAACGCTTCGACGCTGCCCTGACCGAGGCCGAGCAGGAGTACGGGCTGCTGTAGCACTCAACGCCGCAGGCGCCGACGCAGCATCTGCGGCACGCGGCGCGCTTCATCGACGCCGAGCAGCAGCGCCAGCCCGAAGAAGCCGATTAATCCCGCAGGTACGCCGACGGCGACCTGCTCCCAATAGCTCGTCTCGGATAGGAGCGCGGCGGACGTCCAGACGATGACGCCCATGCCCAGCGCCGCCAGCGCAGACCGCGCCGCGCTGCCGATCACCGCGCGGTCATTCAGGCTGCCCAGGCGAGCGCGCAGCAGCAGCCACAAGATCGCGGCCTCAGCCAATGTCGTCACTGAGTTCGCCAGCGCCAGCCCGGCGAATGCCCCGCGTGCCAGATCGGTCGGGCTGCCGAGACGCTGGATCAAGATCAAGCTGAGGATGATGTTGGTGATCATCGCTGCAATGCCGACCAGCACTGGCGTGCGCGTATCCTCCAGGGCGTAGAAGGCGCGCGAGAGCAGCTCCAGGAGCGCATGACCCACCAGCCCGATCGCCAGGAAGGCGAGCGCCCAGGCCGTGCCCTGCGCTGCGCTGAACGTGAGCGCGCCGCGCTCGAAGATCAGGCGGATGACCGGCTCGCCGAGCACGATCAAGCCGACGGCGGCGGGCAGCGCCAGGAACAGCACGCT
>CAYTME010000088.1:1142-12379 GCA_964438415.1 uncultured Pleurocapsa sp.
CACGCTGCGCACAGCGTCGGCCCGCCGCTCGCGGTAGCCGTCGAAATCTTTCGTGGCGGCCAGCGCCGAAAGCGAAGGGAAAAGCGCCGTCCCCACGCTTTGCGCCACCACGCCCAGGACGAAAAACATCAGCGTCCAGGCGTAAGTGAAGACGGTCACGCTGCCTTCGATCATGCGCGGCGGGTAGGCGAGCGCGACATTGACCAGGAAGTTGATCTGTACGACGGCCAGGCCGAGCACGCGCGGCCCCATGAGCAGGAAAACCGTGCGCGCGCCTTCGATGCGCAGATCGGGCAAGAAACGCAGTCGAGTCGAGATGCGCCTCAAGCCGGGGAGCTGCACGGCGAGGTGAAGCAGCGCCCCGAGCACCGTCCCCCATGCCAGCCCGTAGATATTCGGTGTGACCTGGCCGCCAACGACGACCGGCGGCAGCATGCGCGCCAAGATCAGCGCGCCGATGATCTGGCCGATGTTATACATGGCCGCCGCCAGCGCCGGGAACGTGAACGATTGGTGCGCATTCAAGATGCCCATCAGCAGGCCGCTGATGCTGAAGATGGGCACAGTCAGCAGCATGATGCGCGTCAGGTCGGCGGTCAGGCTCTGCAGATCGGGCGCGGCGGCGCGGGCGATGAGATTGGCCACGATCCAGGGCGTCAGCAGCGCCATCAGAGCCGAGAGCGCCAGCGCCGCCAGCGCCGTGACGCTCATGACGGCGCTGGCCAGCCGCCAGGCGTGCGCTCGATCGTTCTGCAGGTGGCGGGCGAAGACGGGGATGAACGATGACCCCAGCGCGCCGCCCGCCACGAGCACGAACAGGATTTCGGGGATACGCTGGGCAGCGATGAACGAGTCGAGCGCAGCATCGGCACCGAACGTCGCTGCGATGACGGCCTGCCGGACGAGGCCGAGCGCGCCGCTGGCGAGAAATCCGAGCAGGACGACGATGGCAGCCCGCGCGATCTGCCGGCTGCTGAGCGCGGAAGTGTTTGAAGTCATAGGCGGCGCTGTGCGATCGCGATCGAGATAACACGGTCTGCACCCTGCATTCTATCATGCGATCGTGCGGCCTGCGCGGTCAGCGGCGTGCGCTCGGCCTCGCTGAAGAGTGAATGAGAAACGCCCCGCATCAGCACCGGCCTGCCTATAATGCGAATATGTCATGGGTTGGAGGTGTAGTGTAACGATGTCGATGCACGGAAAGATCTGTCTGGTGACGGGCGCGACCAACGGGATCGGGTTGGTTGCAGCGCGCGAGCTGGCGCGCATGGGCGCGACGGTGATCGTGGCCGGGCGCAGTGAGCGCAAAACGGCGGATGTCGTCGCCGAGATGCGCGCCAGCAGCGGCAGCGCGGATATTCACCCGATGATCGCCGATCTCTCGCTGATGAGCGGCGTACGCTCGCTGGCGGATCAATTCACGGCGCGTTTCGCGCGGCTGGATGTGCTGCTGAATAACGCGGGCGGCATTTTCAATCAGCGCACGCTGACGAGCGAGGGGTTGGAGCTGACGTTCGCGCTCAATCACCTCAGCTACTTCTTGCTCACGCATCTGTTGATCGAGCCGCTGCGTGCCAGCCCGTCGGCGCGGGTCGTCAATGTGTCGTCGAATGCGCATCTGAGCGTGCGCGCGCTCGATTTCGACAACCTTCAGGGCGAGAAGCGCTATTTCGGCTTTTCAGCTTACAGCATCTCCAAGCTGGCGAACGTCATGTTCACCTACGCGCTGGCGCGCCGGCTTGAGGGCAGCTCGATCACGTCGAACGCACTGCATCCTGGTGCAGTCTCGACTGGCTTCGGCACCAACAACAAAGACGCGCTCAGCCAAGTCATGTTCCGCGTCTTCCAAATGGTCACCATGTCACCGGAACAGGGCGCGCAGACGTCGATCTATCTGGCGTCGTCGCCAGAGGTGGAAGGCGTCAGCGGCAAATACTTCGTCAAATCGCGGGCAGTGCGCTCATCGCCGGCTAGCTGCGACGTGCAGGCGCAGGAGCGTTTGTGGGCGCTGAGCGAGCAGATCACGGGCGTGACGCTGCCCGCCCGCGCAGCGGTCTGATCAGCGGTCGGCGCGGCGGACGCCGTTGATCAGCAGCAGCACAGCCAGCACGGAGAGGATGGCGATCGCCATCAGCAGCCACTGCACCGGGTCGCCTGTGAAGCGAAAGCCGCCCAGGAACAGCGCGAGGAGCTGCGTGAGCAGGAAGATGCCGCCGTAAGACAGCGCGCCGATCCACCAGCCGCCCGCGCTCGGCATCTTTTGCTGGCGGAAGCGCTCCCAGCCTGAACCGGGCAGATGCGGCTCCAGGTGCTCGCGGATGTAGGCGCTCACTTGGGCGATCTGGGCTTCGTTGTTGGCCCAACCGGCGGCCAGCAGCGCCGCCAGCGGCGGGTAGATGAGCAGGGCGACCGCGCCTTCGCCCCAGCCCAAGCCGAGGAAAGCCGCGCCGATCGTCAGCGTGAATGAGAGGAATTGGGTGCGCGTCTCGATCCGTTTGATGATCTCCTCGCGCAGGGCGACGTACTCGATCTCGATGGCCGGCCGGTCGGCGGGATCGCGGCGGTTTTCGGGCGTCATGGCGCGGTCTCCAGTCGCTGCAAGTGCGAGCACGGCTCAGCCTGCGGTGCACGTGCTCGCCTGATCGAGATTGTACGCCTGAATGGGATGCTTGACGAGTGACGAGAAAAGCGAGGGGCAAGTCGATGGCTCTGCTGGAAGGAAAAGCGCGGGCGGCCTACGTCCAGGATATGTTCGACCGCATCGCCGCACGCTACAACCTGATGAACCGCCTGATGACGTTCGGACAGGATATCCGCTGGCGGCGCTTCGTCGTGCAGAAGGCGCGGCTGCGCCCTGGCGACAAGCTACTCGATCTGGCGACTGGCACGGGGGATATCGCCTTCGAGGCGCTGCGCGCTGTACCCGAGATCACGGCGGTGGGCGGCGATTTCTCCTTGGGGATGATGCGCGTCGGGCAGCATCTGGCGTTGGGCAGCCGCGTCTTGTGGAATGGGGCTGATGCGCTCAACCTGCCGTATCCTGATGCGACGTTTGACGCCGTGACAGCGGGCTACCTGATCCGCAACGTCTATGACATCCCGCGCGCTTTTGCCGAACAACTGCGCGTGCTCAAGCCTGGCGGGCGGCTCGTCATCCTCGATACGTCACCGCCGCCGCACAACCTGCTGCGCCCGTTTATCTTGCTCCACCTCAAGTACGTGATCCCGACGTTGGGGCGTTTGATCAGCCCCGGCGCGGACGCCTATGAGTACCTGCCAGAGTCGACGCAGGCCTTCAAAACGCCGGACGAGCTGGCGGCGCTCATGCGGCAGGCGGGTTTCGTGGGCGTGGCCTACAAGACCTTCATGTTTAGCACGATGGCCGTGCACTGGGGCGAGAAGCCGGCAGCGTGAGGCCATCCTGTCCGCTTCTGCATGATGCGTGAGATCGGACAATATTCTCAGTATCCTATTGATCCGTTTGACAATCTATATGTATGATCACATGAGTCAGCTCACGCATGTTCACAAACGAGAAAGCTCATGGGATTAATTGAGGTTGCATTTGAAGTACCGCAGCATGTGCTGAGCGGTTTGTCGAGAGGTGCGCTGCAGCGCATCGGCGGCGTCATTGTGGATGCGTCGACCAAGCAGGTCGTCATGTGGCTTCGTGAAAGCAATATCCTGCAGACGGCGACCAACCTGCCACTGCTGCCGATCCCCAATCCGATCAACTGGATCATCGGCGCTGCTCAGGTGGGTGCGAGCTTGATCGATGGCCACTTCACGCGAGAAGCGGTCTACGATTTGTCGGCGAGCAGGTGGCTGGGGTCGGTCTCCAGGTAGAAGATGTCGGGCGGCTGGTGGGCACCGTCAGCGAGCAGGTGTCAGCAGTGAGCGGCCAAGTGACCGGCATCTCCCATCATGTGCACTCGCTGGCCATGCTGAACGCTTTCATGGCCTCAGGCCAGGTGCTGAATTTTGCGTTGTCAGCCGTCTCACTCGCTGCCACGTTGAAGCGGCTCGATCAGCTTTCGAAACAGCTCGACCGGATCGGCGCGATGATCAAAGGAGAGTTCAAGCGTGACCGCGAGGTCGCATTTCGAAGCGCAGTGCAGACAGCGCGCGATGTCTTCGAGACAGGCAACAGCGGGTATCGAACTGCTGCGGCTCAAGCGGCGATCAATGGTCTGTTCCAAGCCTTGACGCACTTCATGCAAGACTGCAGGGACTCCCTATCATCTGGGGACACGCCGCAGCATTGGCTGCTGGCTCAGCAGTATCTGGTCCGGGCGATGTATGCTGAGGTGACGCGCATCCGCTGCTACATGATGGTGGGCGATCTGGACATGGCTCGCGGACGCTTGGCGGAGGAGCGAGTGCAGTTCAGAGATGCTTGTATGGATCTCGTGCGAAGATGGCTGGGCAAATATCCCGCTGTATACTTTCACAAAGATGTGCCAGAAGACCTGCTGAATCGGTTCTTGATGGTACAGCATTGGCTGACCGCGCCCGATGACGTGTTCAGCGTCAGCAAGCAGCAGGTGCTTTCACAGTCTCTGCTCGAACATCGCGGGGATTTCTGGGAGAGCCGCGCCAATTTTTGGGACGCCCATCCATCACGTGTCGATCTGCGTCAGAAGATCTTGCGTTCACCGGGTGCTCAAAGGGCGCAGAAGCTCAGTGATCTCACCAACGCGGTGACTCAGGCCGAGTTGCTGATCGAAAACTACCAACATCTAGCGGGCTTCAGCCTCGAATTGGCCGAGATGCGGCTCTCACTTGAGCAGTGGGAGGGTCTCGTCGATCAGGCCGAGCTGGATCGTCAAAGAGCGGCTTTCATCATCGATCGCGAGGCGCTTGGCGCTGTCGCTCGCAGATTGGCACTCTGATGCCCGCCCGAAATCATCGCTCTGGGCGAGGCTTTCGCTCGTCCCGCTGCGCGTGATACGTGAGCCAATTGAAAATGTCGAGAGGCGGCACGGCTGCATGATGTGGGGCGAGCACACGGCATCGCCCCACAAGCGCAGAGGGTCAAATTTACCTGACCGGCGCGCTTAGACTTCTTCGAGGAAGGCGCGCAGCATCCAGGCCATCTTCTCGTGCTGCTCCATCAGGCCGGTCAAGAAGTCGCTCGTCCCCATGTCGTGATGGACTTCCGCCGTCGTATCGACATCTTCGCGAAGCTGGCGGATGACCGTCTCGTGATCGGCCAGCAGGTTGGCGATCATCTCGCGGGCGGAGGGGACGCTGCCTGGCGCTTCCTTGAGCGCGCTCAGCTCGATGAATTCCGCCAGCGTGCCAGCGGCGAAGCCGCCGACCTGGCGCACGCGCTCGGCGATCTCATCCATCGCCTCTTCGAGCTGGTCGTACTGCGACTCGAAGAACTCGTGCAGCGGCTGGAAGTGCATCCCGGTCACGTTCCAGTGATAGCTGCGCGTCTTGGTGTAAAGCACGAACACGTCGGCCAAGCGCGCATTGAGCAGCGCAGCGACCGCGCTGCACGCGGCATCGCTCAGTCCGATCTGCGGTTTCAAGCCGAGCGCGACGCGGCTCCCATTGCTGCTGTTGGTTTTCGTCTTTTTCGTTGGCATGTCTCACGCTTCCCGAAAGCTAGAGATGGACGTTAATACAAGCATAGACTGTTTTTACGTCCGCGCGCGCATTGCTCATGCGCGTCTCAGGCTCACGGTTGTTTGGGTGTCGGGGTTCGCGTCGTCCACTCGAACACGCAGGTCTGCGCTTCGCCGCCTTCGCTCACCGTCGGGCAGCGCGCGATCACACCCCGATCGTAGGTCACTTCGAAGTAATCGGCTTCGACCGGCTCTCGCCGCCAGAAGAAGCGCTCGGTATTGTAGAGCACCTCGAAGCCGTGCCGCCGCGCGCATTCATCGCGCAGTGCCAGCGTATCGGCATCGACTCCCAGCGTATAGCAGGCGCCGCTGGGGATGGTATCCCGAGCGAAGCGGTCGCCGGAGAAGTCGTCGCGACCCTCGCCGTCGATGCCGCGAATAAACTGTAGTTTGAAGACGTTCAGATCGACATCATAGCCGTTGTGGATCATGAAATTTTTTTCATCGTACCACAGCGTCATGCGGGCGGGCGGGCTACCCAAGCTGGTCGCGATGAACCAGACCAAGAAGAGCAGCAGCGCGCCGATGACGAGTACCGCCGCCGGGGCCAAACGCGCGCGGCGGGGCTGTGCTTGTGCGGCGGCCAGAGCGGGTGGCGGTGGTGACAGCGTCCCCAGGTCGTCCGTCATGACGGGTGTACGCATGTCTGGAGCCTCGGTCAGGGTCGGGTTGGGCGCGGGCACCCAGGCGCGGCTGGCTGCCTCCGCGGGGTTGGCGTTCTCGCCGTCATAGCCTGCCTTGATCGCCTGCATGAATTCAGCGGCGGAGTTATGGCGGCGCTGCGGGTCTTTGTCCAGGGCCTTGAGCAGCTCGTATTCCACCTGAGCCGGGATGTCGGGGTTGAGCTGGCGCGGCGGGCGCGGTGGATCGCCGATGTGACCGAGCGCGATCTCCATGGGCGTATCGCCAGTGAACGGCGGCTCGCCGGTCAGGATTTCGTACAGGATCACGGCGAGCGAATAGAGATCGCTTTGCGGGACGGCATTTTGCGAGGCGAGGGCCTGCTCTGGCGCGATGTAGCGCGGCGTGCCGAAAGCTGTGCCCTGGGTCTCCGTCGAGTCTGGCCGCGACTGCAAGATCAGCCCGAAGTCGGTCAGCATGGCGTGGTCGCTGCGGTCGATCAGGATATTTGACGGCTTGATATCGCGATGGATGATGCCGACTTGGTGGGCGTAGTCGATGGCATTGGCGACCTGGCTCAGGATGTGGATGGCGCGGGGGGGCGGCATTCTGTGACCATTGCGGCGCAGCCGGGCCAGCTCCTGCGAGAGGTCCTTGCCTTCGACATATTTCATCGCCAGGAAGCGAATACCCGCCTCCTCGCCATACTGGTAAAGCGTGATGATATTTTCGTGTTCCAAGCGCGCGATGGTGCGCGCTTCGCGCTGGAAGCGCTGGCTGACGGTGCTGTCGGCGTCCCCGCTGTCCACCATCAGGACTTTGACCGCTGCCGGTCGGTCGAGTTTGACATCGACCGCCTCATAGACGCGCGCCATGCCGCCTGTCGCCACTAGCCGCCGCAGCTCATAATCACCTAGGCGGTGCCCGATCAGCTTGTCATCCGTTTTGTTGTCAAAATGTCGAGCCACGGTCATACCCCGCACATCTTGAGACAAAAAACGACCGGACAGCGCTGTAATGCCCAGTCGTTTGCAAGTACGACCTGTTCCATATCGGAAAGGTTACTGCATGATCCCTAAACGACGCGCTTCCTCGTAAGTCAGCGAGCCGCGGTCGCGACCGGGGTCTTTTGCAATTTCCGCCAGGGAGTCGAGGTCGAACAGGGCATCCGCGTCGGCGCTGCTCAGCGACTCGAGCTGATCGAGCAGGCCAAGATCGAAGTTCTCCACTGGCTCAAGCTGAAGGCGCGCCTCTTCCCGCGTCTGCTCGATGGGCAGCGGCTGCTCGTCCAGGCTGTCCGCGCGCACAGCCACCGGCTCCAATTCCTGCTGTTCGGTCGGGGCATGGCGGACGCTGGATTTCTTGCGCGTCTTGGGTGCCGCGCCATCGTGGAGCGCGTAGGCTTGGCCGCCCAGCAGCGCGATGATGTCCTGCGCCGCGCGCTGTGCATAATTGCGCACCGCGCCAAACTGCTTGACGCCGTTCTTGCCGTCGAAGACCAGGCACAGCATGTGATGATAGCCGACGGCGAGCGTGTAGATATCGTAGCTGTCGCCGTCGTAGAAATTCATGGCGTTGATCTTGCCACCGACCATATCCCCCAGCTGGATGGTGGAGTGCACGGCAGGCAGCAGCGCCTGCGCCAGCTCGTCGCGGCCCAGCCGGCGCTCGGTACCGCGTTCGAGCAGCACTTCGCCCGTGCGTGTGATCAAGATGAGGCTGATGGGCGCGATGCTGCGCAGCAGGTTATCGACAATCGCCCCAACTGCGGCGATATCAATGCTGGGCACATCCATGAATTCGGGCGCTGGTCGTTGGTGATGAACTGCTGCGAGCGGGTCTTTGCCGTCGATGGCATGGATCATCGCGTTCAAGAACTGCGCTGGATCGAGCGGGCGTCGGAAGATCAGCAGGCCGTCCATCGGTTCGGGCAGCGGGTCGTCCTGCGGCTCAGCGATGATGATGACACGGGTCTCAGCGGACTGGAAGCGCACCTGCTCCGCCAGCTCGAACGCGGTTGTGTTCTCATCCACGATGGCTGCACAGACGAGCAGATGGTAGTGAACGCGGCTCAGCTCAGCCAACGCTTCGGCGCCGTTCGGTACCTCCGTCAAGATCGACATCTGGTCGCTGAGTTCAATCACTGCGCGGATCAAACGCGCCACGCCGCCCACAGGATCGACGATTAGAATACGCGGCACAGCAGACATACACTCTCACCCGCTCTTCCAGTACCGTCACTGTTTCTCATTATAGACGCAAATCCACTGATCGAAGCTCTAGGCAGATTGGACTATCGTTAAGGTCTTGAGCGAATTCTAACAGAGGACTGGGCGCTGATAGAAGTAACGCGCAGCCGATGGTGTCGCTGCGAAGGCATAGATCGGCATCATGAAGCGCTGTGAGCGTACACGATCGTAATGCGCATCCTCACCGAGCGCGCTGCCGATCCAGCCAGCCAGCGCGCTCACAGCGATGCATAGGCGCTGCCAGCGCGTCGATGGTGCCGGCATCGGCTTACAGGAAGCTGCTTGGAGCGCCGCGCGGCTGAGCAGTCGTTCTCTGGCCGCCTCGCGCTGGCTGCCGCTGGGCGCTGGGCTGTCATGGCGCAGCACTGCACTGACGAGCGCCTCGATATCCTTATCCGTGTAATCCCGCATAACCGTGCGCATCCTTACGCATTGGATCGACTTCACCCAGCCGGCGGCGCAGCGTCTCTCTCGCGTAATAGAGGCGACTCTTGACCGTGCCGATAGGGCATTCGACGATGTCGGCGATGGCTTCGACACTCAAGCCATTCAAATAGTGTAGTACGACGACCACCCTTTGGTTCAAAGGCAGATCTTGGACGGCTTGGCGCACGCGGCGCTGAAGCTCTGTGTGCTCGGCGACCTGTTCGGGAGCCTGCCAAGCGGGCGACATCAATTCATCGACCAGCAAGTCGAGCGAGACGCGCCGTTTTTGCCGCCGGGTTACCCACGTGTAGCTCAGGTTGACCGTCACGCGGTAGAGCCAGGGCATCAGCGGCAGCGCCGTATCGATGCGCGGCGCGTACTGATGCAGGCGCAGGAAACAGTCCTGCACGATGTCTTCTGCCGCGTCGGCATCGTGCAAAATGGCGACGGCGGTGCGGAAAAGTTGGGTATAGTAACGGTCGAACAGCGTGCCCAGCGCCGAGAGATCTTGGGCGCGAAGCTGCTCGATGAGTGCCGCATCGGTCATTTCAGGTTGGTCGGGCATATGGAAACCGCTCGAAAGCATGTTTAAAGAAGATCCAACACCCGCATTTGGAAAGCGAAAAGAGAGTTTAATGACTCTTGAAAAGATGGCCAATTTTGGTTGTTTTGGATCGATCGCATCTATCGCTCACAATCGATCGATCAGAATGACAAACGTCCGGGTATAATCAAGTTAGCGATGTGTAACACAAGCGGGGTAACCAAGCGTTGTTCGAGCGCGTGCAAACCTTCATCGATGGTGTTCCATCCGGCACACGTCGCCTCGTCATTGCGGCGATCCTGCTGGTGCTGCTGACGTTCGTGTTCCCGCTCAGTGACGACGATCGACGCTCCAGCTTCGACGGCCCGTCCTTTCCGCCGGAGAATCTGCTGACGCAGCCGCCGACTGAGCGGCCCGCTGTGCTCTCCGATGCCACGACTCCGCCGCGCCCGACGCGTCCACCTGCGCCCACACCGACGCCCACCTTGATCGTGTCAGAATGCACCCCGCGCGCGGATTGGGCTGTCTATGTCGTGCGCCGGGGAGACACGCTGGCGGGCATCGCCCAGCTCGTCGGTGTGCCGGTGAACGATCTGGTTTTGGCCAACTGCCTGCAGAACCCGAACCGCATCGATGTCAATCAGCAGATCCGCGTGCCAGAGCTGCCTAGCCCGTTCATCACCGCGACGCCGCAGCGCGGGGGCTGATCGGCTCACCAGCCGTTGGCGCTGCGCACGTAGCTGTAGGCTTCGTTGAGCGTGCGGAAGCGCCGCTCCGCTTCGTCTTTGGGCAGTGGGCTGACATCGGGGTGACACTGCCGTGCCAGCCTGCGGAAGGCGGCTTTGGTCTCGTCCTCGCTCGCGCCGCTGCGCAAACCGAGCTGACGGTAAGCCATCTCCAGTTTCGCATCTTGCAAACCGGTGACGCTGCGGTCGGCGTAGGTGCCGTAGACCCGCTCGCTCGCCCATTGATGGACGTGCTCACCCTGCTGCTGCGCATTTTCCGCGTCGCGTTCCACCCGGAAGCTCTGCTGTTTCCAAAACAGCTCATTGCCGAAGTTGCCGACTAACCAGCTCCCGCGCACGGCGGGCAGCTTCACCCACACGCGGTAGAACGGCAGCCCAGCGATGACGACATCCGGCCCGTGCCAGACTTCGCGCAGACTGCCGCCGTAGGGCTTGAAATGGACCTGGCCGAGGATGGCCTGCGGTCCGTGCATGCGATAGGTGTAGATGCGGTCACCGGACAGCTCGTGCAGCGCCAGCAGCCATTCCGCCGGCTCTGTGCGCGCGCCATCGGGCGGCAGCAGGCTGCTCTCAGCGATGAACAGCGCGCCGATGCCCAAACGCGACGTGTCTTGCAGCGCCTTCTTGATCTGGCGGGTTTTCCAGGGCGTTTCGAGTGTGAAGATGTGAACCGCCGCCCCGCTCCACAGATTGGCGGAGAGCGCGCCCTCATGCGTCAGCGTACAGTTTTTGACGCTGTGAATCCGTTTGATCTGCTGCGCGAGGCTCTTCTGCAGGGGTATGCTCATCGTGCCGGTGCAAAAACGACTACAGCCGCTGACGATAGCGCCCATTGTAGCATCGATGGCGCTTTTTTGCAGCCTGCGCGCGGCGCACATCACCAGCTCGTATGGCACGTTTACGCCGACTGCCCTTACAATAGAGAAGCAGCGGCAGTTCGACTTGATAGGGTGGAGGAAATTCTGTGCGGCGTATACGGCTTTTTACAGCGGTTTTGGTCTGCGCCCTATTGTTCGCT
>CAYTME010000088.1:12390-14872 GCA_964438415.1 uncultured Pleurocapsa sp.
AGCGCAGGAAGCGCTGGAGGGGGATGGCGAGCTGAACGATGCGACCCCCAGCGAGCAGTATGAAGTCCAACTGACCGCAGGGCAGGTTGTCACGATCACCACCGAAGCCACCTCCGGCACACTCGATACAGTGCTCACGCTGTTCGATCCATCGGGCAGGCGGGTCGCTGAAAACGATGATCGCGGGGATGGCACTTACAATTCACAGATCGTCTACCAGGTGGAGCGCAGCGGCGTCTACATCATCGAAGTCAGCCGTTACGACAGCACGACGCGCGGCCGCTACATCATCCGGGTCGATTTCGACACGCCAGCCACGCCCGAGGTCAACGTCGGAGCGCAGGGTGATGTCGAAGTCCTGGAAGGCGAAGGCCGGCTGAACGACGCTATCCGGTCGGAACGCTACTCGCTCGAACTGCGGCAGGGGCAGACGGTGCGCATCATCGCCGAGGCGACCAGCGGCACGCTCGATACGGTACTCTTTCTCTACGATCCGAATGGGCGTGAAGTCGCCATGAACGACGATCGCGGCGATGGGACGTACAACTCCGAGATCATTTACGTCGCCCAAATGAGCGGCACGCATACGATCGAAGTCACGCGCTACGACAGTACGACTCAGGGCGATTACCTGCTCACCGTCGAGATCAGCACCGGCGAGTCATACGTCAGCGCTGTAGAATTGTTCGGCGGCGAGGGGCGGATCGACAACAGGAACGAGAGCGAGAGTTGGGAGATCGAGCTGACGGCGGGCACCATCGTCGTCATCACCACCGAGGCCGTGAGCGGCAACCTGGATACGACGTTGGAGCTGTACGACCCGGCGGGCAACCTGCTCCTCTTCAATGACGATCGTGGGGATGGCACCCTCAACTCACGTCTGACGTACGAGGTGACCACAAACGGCACCTACGTGATCGTGGTCGGGCGTTACGATAATACGTCATCAGGCGACTACACGATCGCGGTCGCGATCGACCCGACAGCGAGTCCCGATTTCAGCTACGTCAATGTCGAGGGCGACACCCTCGCGCAGTTCACCGGCACGATCGATAACACGACGACGGAGATCAAATTCCAAATCGAGCTGACTGCCGGCCAGTCGATCTACGCCGCCGCCGACGCGACCAGCGGCAATCTCGACACTGTGCTCAGTTTGTTCACGCCCGAAGGTCGGCTGGTCGCCATCAACGACGATCGCGGCGATGGTACGCTGAACTCCGCCATCGCGTACACGGTTCAAGAGAGCGGCCTGTACACGCTGGTCGTCGGGCGCTACGAAGGCAGCGTGACCACCGGGACGTTCACGGTGATCGTGCAGTCGGTCGATGCCTCGGTCGCCGAGCAGATTCAGCAGGAGTCGCGGCAGGTCGTCGGTCTGAGCGGGCCGGTCGAGGTCATCGAGACAAATCACTTCCGCATCCATTACACGCTGGCGGGCACTGATGCGACGACGCCGGACTACGTGCGCACTTTCGCCGAGACGCTCGAGGAGATGTACGACATCCAGATCAACCAGATGGGTTGGGCTGCGCCGCCGACCGGCCCGGACGGCATGTACGATGCCTATCTGGCCGATGTCATCGGCACCGAGCGCGGCGCGTTGGGCTACGCCCGTCCGCTCAGCCTGGTCGGCGATAACCCGAATTCGCCGTTGATCGAATTCAACGCCGCCGACTCGGTGCTGGTGGTCGATAACGACTATTACATCCCAGGGGCGAATATCAACCCGACGGCGCTGATGCGCGCCACGACCTCGCACGAATTCAACCACATGGTGCAGTTCGGCTACGATGCGCAGGAAGAATTCTTCTGGCTGTTCGAGTCGACGGCGGTCTGGATGGAGACGATGACGGTCGGGGATGAGCAGGACGCGACCGGCTACATCGATACGAACAACCAGTATCCCGAGCTGTGCTTCGCCACCGCCGAGCAGGACGGCGGGCTGGCCTACGGGGATTGGACGTTCCTCACCTCGTTGGCCGACCGGCACGGTGCGTCATTTGTGCGCCGTCTGTGGGAAAACGCGATCGAGTACGAGGGGATGGCGATCTTGGAGGAGACGCTGCGCGAAGTGGGGGAGACGCTGCCGCAGGCGGCGGCGATCTGGCGCGCGCAGAACCTGGCGATGGATTACGACCTCGCGCCGCTGTCCCCGCGCCCCGTGTGGCTGGAAAACACGATCCGCTCTTACGGTTCGTGGACGTACACCGGCGCGGGTGTGCAGGAATTAGGAGCCAACTACTTCGACCTGCGCGTCGATGGAGCGGTCAGTTTGTCGATCGATGGGCCAGATGAGCTTGAGCTGTGGGTGATCGGCATCAATGGGAACCGCGCCGACGTCACTCCGCTGGGCACGAGCGGCACGGTCGACCTGAACGGCTACGAGCACCGCTATGTCATGGTCTTCCATAAAGAGATCCCGCGCGATATCGAAAGCTGCAGCTATCTCGATTACAGCATCAATGTCGCGGCGGGTGCG
>CAYTME010000088.1:14894-15152 GCA_964438415.1 uncultured Pleurocapsa sp.
GCCGCAGCGCCCATAATCAATCTCACCGCGGAGCCCTTCCAGGTGCTGCGCTGAGCACAGCGTCGTTTCCGATACCTGCGGGCGTTCGTCTGAACGCCCGCAGTGTTTCACAGCGCGATCGATCGCGTGTGACTTCGCCCGCTGAGCGGATGGCTACATCTCTTCGACCATCGCCAGCACACGGCACGGGCCGCCCGAACCCTCCTGCCAGCGCGGGATGCCGATCATGATCGTCGCCGACTGGCCGATCAACGATCT
>CAYTME010000089.1:0-6021 GCA_964438415.1 uncultured Pleurocapsa sp.
CACGCGGCTGAAGCCGATGATCGAGTTGAGCGGTGTGCGCAGTTCGTGGCTCATGTTGGCCAGGAAGTCGCTCTTGAGCCGGTCGAGTTCGAGGAGCTGGTCGTTGGTGCGCTGAAGTTCTTCCAAGAGCTGCTGGCTTTGTACGATCGCCGACAGAGCGCCGGACAAGGTCAGCAGCAGCGTCAGCGTGTCGTCGCTGTAGCCGTTGGGGACGGCGCTTTCGAGAACCAGCAGGGCGACCAGGCGCGAGCCGACCGAGAGCGGCACGACGACCGCCGAGCGGGTGCTGGCCATGATCGGCAGATAGTCGCGCTGCTCAACGATATCGCCGATATCGCCGATGATGAAGGGACGCAGCTCAGCAGCCGCCTGGGCGATCAGATTGTGCGTGTCATCCAGGCGCACTTCGGCGATCTCCGACAGCGGCATCTCCGAGCCGGCGATAGCGGACGGGCGCAGCTCGACGATGCGGCTTTGACCATCTGTCAGTTCGACCGGCAGATAGATGGCGACGGTCGAAGCTTCCATCAGCTCTTGCAGCGCGACTGTGATATTCTGCGTCGTCTCCTCCAGCGTTTCGGCTCCAGCGGCGGCGGTGGCGACCGTGAACAGGAAGTACATGTCTTTCGCCCGCGCTTGCGACTGCTCGTAGAGCTGCGCGTTATCGATGGCGACGCTGATCTGGGCGGCCAGCGTCGTCAGCACGCTGACGTCGTCCTCCGCGAAGAAGTTGGGCGTATTCGACTGCACGTCGAGCGCACCGATCACCCGGCCTTTCAGGATCAGCGGTACGGCGATTTCCGAGCGCGTATTCGGCAGGTACGGGTTTGGCCGGTGGACGGCGCGCGCGTCGGCGGTATCCAATGCCAGCACCGGCTCGCCAGTGGCGGTGACTCGCCCGATGACCGACTGCGAGCCTTTTTCCAGCTTGTGCCGGACGGACAGAAGCTGCTGTCCAGCGCTGCCCGTGCTGGCGACCAGCTCAGCAAAACGATCTTCGGCGTCCATCAGGAAGATCTGCGCGTGGTCGTAGCCGAACGCGTCTTTGATCAGATCGACGATTGTCGGCAGCAGGTGCTCTAGCTCCTCCAGCGAGCTGGCGAGCTGGCCAACGCGCGCCGAAGTGGCGAGCTGGCGAGCGCGCCGTTCCGTCTGAGCAAACAGGCGCGACGCTTGCAGGCGCAGCGATGCCTGGTCGAGGAACGAACGGTACACGCGCTCGTCGCGTTCGGTATGCGTGTAAGCCTCGTTATGGCCGAGCACGATCGTGCCGAGCAGACGCTCGCCTGTCTGAAGCGGCAGGACGCCGACCGCGCGCAGATCGAGGCCGAGCAGGCTTATCCGTTCGGCGTCGCTCAGCCGGGGATCGGTCTGCACGTCGTCGATCAGCAGCAGTTCTGCACTGCCCAGGATGCGCCAAGCCGGGAAGTCTTCCTCACGAAGACTGATGCCCGATAAGTCGACAGCCTGGTATCCCTCGCGACTCCACGTCGCTGCGATAGACATCACACTGTTGGCGGAGGCTTCAACGAATGTGAGCACAAACCCCTGCGTAACCGTTGGAGCGACGAGATGCTGCATGGCGACCCTGAGCACATCTTCTTCCGTCACCGCATCGCTCAGATCGCGGCTGGAAAGGTACATCGCGCTCGTCTCTTGCAGCGCCAACTGCACTTGTTCCAGCAGCAGGGCGTTTTCGGCCACGACCGCCGCGCCGTCAGCCAACGCGCTCAGGTAGCGTTCGTCGCTCTCGGTGAAGCGGCGCGGCTGGTGATAGGCCACCAGCAGGTAGCCGCCGGGCCGGTTTTGGAGGCGCATTGCAACAACGCCGATGGCGCGGATCGTGCCGATCTGGCGCAGCGCCTCTACGAACGGTGTGGGCGACTCAATGGTGAGCAGGTCATCGATGAAGACGCTGCTGCTGACCGGATGCTGCTGCAGCAGGCTGTGAAAGTCGATCATGCCGCCATCGAGACTGACGTTGAGCAGCTCATTCAACTGCGTTCCCAAACGGACATAGGCCGCGTACATATCGGCCTTGAGCCAGCCCAAAGCGCTGTCGAGCGACTCTCCCAGCTCGGCCAGCCGCTGGGCACGGTTGATGTCTGCCGTCGCACGGTAGAGTGCGGCGGTTGTATCGAGCGCGATTTGCGTGCGTTCGAACAGGTAGCGGTTGTCGAGCGAGACGGTGGCGGTTTCGATCAGCGTGTTGAGCGCCTGTTCGCGTTCAAGCGTGAACTGCTGGGCTTGACCGAAAACCAGGACTGCCCAGCCCAGCGGCGCGCCCGCGCGGAAACGCGCGCGCATCGGCAGCGAGACGACACTGCGGATGCTTTGTGCCGCCAGTGCGGCGCGTGTATCGGCATCGAACGGAGCGCTGCGGTCGAAGATATCGCCGACGAACAGCGCGTTGGTCGCGTCGAGCAGCGTGCCGGGCAGCGGGAAGCGGCCGGTGCTCCCGCTCAAGGAGCGCACTAGATGCAGCCCGCCGTCCTCGTCCGTCTGGAGTAGATAGATATCATCCGGCTCCTGGAGCGAGAGCTGTGCCACGATCAGGTCGTAAACTTGATCGACCTCACTGACCTCGGCCAGCGCTCGCGTCGTTTCGTAAAGCGTGATCGTTTCGCGCAGGTTCTCTTGCAGGGTGTTCTCCAAGCTGCGCAGCGTGCTGATGTCCTGAAAGGCGGCGATGACGGTGCGAACCGCACCATCGGGGTCAACGATCGGCGCAGCATTCAACAGCAGGTCGATGGAGCTGCCATCCGGGCGCCGGACGGTAATATCGTCGCTGAATTCCTGTTTGCGCTGCTCGATCGCACGGGAAACGGGCAGATCGGCCGCCGGGTATAAGAACGGGGTGCCCGTGCGGTAGAGGTTGAATGTCTCAACGCTGAACACCATGTCGGTATCGATCGGTTGGCCCAAAAGCACCTGCGCTTGTTGGTTGGATTGCAGCGGGCGCAGCGTCTGCGCATCGAGCACAATGACGCCGGCGGGCAGCGCCTCCAAAATCAAGCGGAGCGTTTCGCGCTCGGTTTCGCTGGCGCGCAGCAGACGCCGATTCTCCAACGCGACCGCCACCTGCGCCGCGAGTGTGACGGCGAGCTGCTCATCACGATCGGTCAGGTTCTCGCGATTGGCCGGTCGCCCCAACATGATCACGCCCATGCGCTCGGCGGCCAGCGTGACCGGCGAGATGATGAACTTGCCGAGCGGATTGCCGTCCGGCGTCGTGTTCGGATTCAGCCCACTCACGCGGTTAGCATCATTGATGAGCTGGATACTGCCTGTGCGATACGCTTGGATGATGGGATGGGCGTCATCATTCAGATCATAGCGTGTCGGGAAAGCAGCGGCATCTGGCGTTTGACCGATGAGCTGCTCAAGGTACTGTCCGCTCGGCTCGGCGATGACGAGCTGCCAATAAGTGTAATTGGCCGTCTCCGCTACTCTCTTGAAGACGATCTTCAAGCTGAGAGCCAGCTCCGTACCGATGCGGCCGGCGAGCTGACCGGCTTCAGCCAGTGCCAGCGCGCGGCGCGCCTGTGACTGCGCTTCGGCGAACGAGCGCAGACTGTCCACCGCGATCGCGAGTTGGTCGCCGATCGCCTGCGCGAACGGCATGAACTGCTGCTGGAAGGCATCTGGCTGCTCGCTTTCTATGAGCAGCAGGCCCAGCCACCGCTGACGCGTCTGCAGCGAGATGATCAGGACGCTGGCGCTGCCGCTGCGCTCAAGCAACGCCAGCAGGCCTTGCTGCCCTTGTGTCGTCAGCGTCTCGTATAAGTCGTTCAGCGTGAAGATCGTGCCGAAAGCTTGGAGCAGCCGTCCGAATGAAAACAGATCCGCACTCACACGCACGCCAGCTCTCATATCGGACGCGAAGCGCGGCTCGCGCGTCCACACATACGCGTAGTCCACGTAGGCCGCATCGAGCGACTGCGATGAGTCGCTGAACAGGATAGAGACTCGGGCGATCGCCTTGTTGGCAGCGGCCAGATGCTGAGCGGTCGCCTCGTAGACAGCCTCCGCGTCTTGTGCAGACGCGATCGCTCGGCTGGCTTCATAGAGCCGCCGTGTTTCATCGAGCGCGACCGTCGTCTGTTCGAGCAGGCGACGGTTCTGCAGCACGGTGCTCATCTGGCCGGTGAGCGCCCGATAAATCTCATAATCGTCCGAGTGGATGTCCGGAAGTTCTTCGCTGACGACGAAGAAAATCGCGAACGGTTGGTTGACGCTGAACATCGGGAAGGCAATGCCGAAGCGGTAGCGGTTGCGGCGCATGTAGTCGGCGAAATCGCCTTTATCGGCCAACAGCGTGTGCGGCTCACGGCGGTACAGCGGTGACTCTTGGTCAACTTGCAGCGGGTAGACCTCATCGACTGTGATAACGTCCAAACCGCGCGAACGGGCGACAATGCGCATCGTCCTAGCCCAGCCAGACGCGTCCACATCGCCTTCCAGCAGCGCCAACTCGAATCCGACGCTCAGATCGGCGTTGGTGACGACAGCGGCGCGCACGACATCCTGCAGAGTCTGCGCCATGTTGACGACGCGGCTGCCGCTGTACAAACGCTCGATCTGCGTTAGCGCCAGCTCGTTCTGCACCAGCAGCAGCCGGTTATCGACCGTGATGCCGACTTGATCGATCAACGCATTGAACAGGCGTCCATCGCGTTCGTCGAACCGGCGCGGCTGGGCGTAGCCGATCCACAAGATGCCGCGCCAGACGCCGCGCACATTGAGCGGGATGATCACGGCAGAACGCGCCCCCAGCGCATCGTGGAGCAGCGCGCGCAGGGCAGGATCGAGGCGTCGGTCGCGCTCGACATTTTCCAGCAGCATGATCTGACCCTGCATCTGGCTCAGCAGTGTGTGTTCGGACAGCCGCAAACGGGTTCCGGTCGGGTCGATCAGATTATCACCACCGACCGCCGCGCGGATTTCGAGCAGGCTGGGGTTGGCGTTCTCCTCCGGGTCGGCGAAGATGCCGATCTGCGCCCCGGCGGCCTCCGGCACCGCGATCGCGCAGATCGCTTTCAAGATGTCCTCTAAGCTTTCGGCAGCGCCCAGCGCACGGCTGAGCTGGTAGAGGACGAATGTCTCAGTCAGGCTGGCCTGCGTTTCGATCAAGAGGCGCGCATTTTCGATCGCCAGACCGACACGGTCGGCGATCGCGTTCATGAAGGCCTGATCACCTTTGGTCAGCGGCTGGCTGGCTTCAGCCGCTGCTTCGATCTCGCCGATGACGACGCCGCGAATGCTGATCGGGATGCGGTAGCCCGGCTGCGGCGTTTCCGGCGCACGCGGCTCCACCTGCATCAGATCGTAGTGATAAAGATCGCTCACGCTGCCGCTGTCAAGCGCTGACTGCCAGGTTCCCTGTGTGAACTGCCGGTTGAGCCGTTCGATCTGCTGCACGCGTGTTTCCGACTGGAGCAGCAGGCGGGCGTTCTGCACCGCGATCGAGATTTGGTCGGCCAGCAGTTGAAAGATCTGCAGCTCGTCCTCGCGGAAGGCATCGGGCGTTTCGCTTTGGATATCGAGCGCGCCGATGACCTGCTCCCCGATCGTCAGCGGCAGTGCCATTTCGGCACGCGTCGTCGCCAGAACAGAATTGTACAAGTGCGGCTCGGCTTGTTTCTTTTTGGTGTCGTTGACGATCACCGGGCGGTTCTCGGCAGTCACCTGGCCAATGACCGACTGCGAGCCGACCGCCAGCTTGTGCCCTTGTGCTAGAAGCTGCTGACCGGCCGTGCCGTGGCTGTAGCGGAGGACGGCATAGGCCGAGACATCATCGACCAGAAAGATCTGGGCGTGATAGAAGCCAAATTCCGAGCAGATCAAGTCGATGGCGCGGTTGAGGAGCGCATCGGTATCGTGCATAGCGGCGGTTTCGCGGCTGATACGCGCTGCGATCTCCAGATTGCGGCGGTAGCGCTCGGTGCTCTCATCGAGTGTCTGGCTCAAGCCGGCGATCTGCCGGCGCAGATGATCGAACGCCAGCACGATATCATCCAT
>CAYTME010000089.1:6051-7355 GCA_964438415.1 uncultured Pleurocapsa sp.
GCCGCTTCTGGCAGCTCGGTCTGGATCTGGCGGGCGAGCGCGCTGGCGCTCTCGCACGGGCGCAGGCTGCTGCTCAATGTGCGGGTGAGCAGGTAACTGACCGCGCCGCCCAGGCCCAAACTGAAGAGGAAGACGAGCGCACCGGTCGCAGTGGCGCTGTCGAGCGCCGCGCCCAAGTTATCGACCAGCAGAAGCTGCCAGGGCGTCCCGGCGGGGTCAGTCACGCTCAGGGGAATGGTCGAGGCCATCAAGCCAGCGGCGACGTGCGCGCGCAAAGACTGGTCGCCTGCGGCCAGCGCAGAGTCGATCTCCGGAAGCTGCGAGGCGAGCGGCAGGCCGAAGCCATTGGCCAAGCGGCGCAGGATGTTGCCCTCCAGCAGGGTCGTATCGTTGAGCAGATTGCGCTGCGCGTCGAGCAGACCCAGTCGGCGGCCGCTCACTGACTGCAAGAACGGCTGATCAGCGGCTTGCGCGATCGTGTTGAACACTGGCCCCAACGCGACATCCAGCTCGATGATGCCAGCGGCGTTCATCATCGTGCCGCCGATGTAGACGGGTGCCATGAAGCGCAGATAGGGGATCAGCGGCTCGACCAGTTCGTCCGGACTGGCGGGGTAGGTCAAAAAGCGGATGTTGGTGACGCTGACGCTGTTGATCGGCGTACCCAGTCCCTGCGCTAAGGCAGCGGTATCCATGTGTGGATCGGTGAACGGCGCTGGGACGACTTGGGTCGTGTCCTCGAAATTCCTGACTTCTGACCAAGTTGTCCCGTTCGCCGTAACGAAGCGGACGGCTAGGTAGACACCGCGGCTGCGCTCTAGCGTGCTGACGAACGTCTGCAGCAGCAGTGCCTGCTCATCGGCCAGGGCGCTGTCGTCTACGACCGAACGCCGAGCAGCTTCGGCGAATGTGCGGATGGCGGCGCTGTTGGCCAGGAACCTGGCATCGGTTTCGGCGTTCAGCCACCAGTCGTCGATCGTCTCGGCGACTCGTCCCAAGATTTCCGTCTGCACGCGTTCCAAGTCGCGGCGGCCCGCATCGCGCGTCACCAGAAAGCCAAAGATGCCGACAAGCAAGAACGCCACCATCACGGTGAGTACGATTTGCAGCCTGGCGCGCCGCCGCGCGCGTTCTGAAGGCTGTTGGAGGGTATTCGGTGTTATCGCCATCGTTTTCGCTCATCCACCTCAATTGATCGGTGTCATGATGTGCCATCAGCAGAGGCGCTGCCGTTGGCCGACTGGCTCTGCTTGTGCAGACGGATCGTGACCTGCGGCGCGCGCAGCGCCTGGCCGACTTCGCGC
>CAYTME010000089.1:7376-15135 GCA_964438415.1 uncultured Pleurocapsa sp.
TGATATCGGTCTGTGCCGACAAACGGGCGGCGATCGTATTCACCAGCCGTTCACGTTCCGCTGCGCGCTGGCTTTCTTGGAACAGGCGGGCGTTCTCAAGGCCGACAGCCAGCCGGTTAGCCAGCTCCTGCGCCAGTTCCAACTTGCTCTGGTTGAACTCGGTTGCTGGCAGCTCCCATTCGACCGCGCCGAGCACCTGACCGCCGAGCTGGATCGGCAGGGCAACTGGGATCGTCTGCCGCTCAGTCGGTGGGCCGACGACCGGCTGCCGCCGGCTGATGGCGGCACGCCGCAGCCCGGAGACAGTTCGGTTCGGTTCGATGCCCGCGCTGCTGGTCAGATCGCGCACGCGCTGGTCGCGCATGTAATCCTGCCAGGCGTGCAGAGTCGCCTGACGGTTGGCCTCCTCCAGGCGCGCCCGCCATTCGACCGCCTCGGCGTGCAGATTGGCCGACTCGATGGCGGCGGCGATCTGGCCTGCGATCGTCTCCAGCAATACCACCTGCTCCGGCGGGAAGGCATCCGCCTCTTTGCTTTGCACGTCGAGCACGCCGATGATTCGATCGTAGAAGCGCAGCGGCACGGCCATCTCTGCCCGCGTTTCTGGCAGCAGCTTCTGCTGACGATGAAGCACGCTGGCGCTCGTATCGCGCTCGATGATCGTGCGCTGTTGAGCGGCGGCCTGGCCGACGATGCTGATCGTTCCGATGCCTAGACGGTGCCCGCGCGCCAGCAGCATCTGTCCGATCTCGCCCGTGCTGGCGCGCAGGACAGCCTGCCGACTCTGCTCATCGATCAGGAAGACTTGGGCATGATAGATGGCGGGCAGGCGCTCGACGATCATCCCAATCACCTGGTCGAGCAGACGCTGCAGATCGCGCTCAGCGGCCGCGAGTTGGCTGACCTCGCGGGTAGTGTCGAGGTCGCGCGTGCGAGCGGTCAGCCGTGTGTCGAGGTCGGATACCAGCACCTGTACCTGCTCACGCATGGCGACGAACGAACTTGCCAGCGCGCCGATCTCATCTTCGCGCGCGCTGTCCGGCACTTCGTAGGCGAAATTGCCCTGCGCCATCGCTTGAGCGGCGCGGCGCAGCCGCACCAGCGGCGGCACGAGCAGTTGATTGAGCACCAGCAGCGCGGTGACCAAGATCGCGCCCAAGGCGAGGAAACCCGCGCCGAGGACGAACGACCGGGCGCTGAAATAGCTCAAGGTGCGCGCTTCGACCTGGCTGAGCGGCAGCTCGCTGATAATGGCGAGACGACCGCCGAAGGCAGGCGCGTAGAAGGCGAGCACATCGCCGCTGCTGCTGCGGTAGCGGTCGATGCCCGTCTGCCCGCCAAGCGCGCGCGCCGCCAGCGCAGGCTGCGCGGCGATGGTGCTGCCGTCGGCTGATGCCGGGGCGAAGACGACGCCGCCCTCCGCGGCGATCAGCGTCAAGGGGTTGTAATCCGCGTTCGAGATCTCGACTGCATTGAGCAGGCGCTGGCTGTCGATGCGGCCGATCAGATAGCCCGCCAGCTCACCGCTGCGGCGCGTGATCGCCCGTGTGACCTCCAACACCGCGGCATCGCCCACGCGCGAAGCAGTCACAGTCCGCAGTTCACCCGCGACGAAGGCGGCGATACCGGCTTGGTACGCGGGCGTACGCGATTGGTTACGTCCGACTGCGCTCTCTGCCTCGCCCTCTCGCGCATGAGCAGCCAAGACGATGCCCTGCCGGTCGAGCAGGCGGACATCGTCGAAGAATGTCGTCGCCGGGTCGAGCAGCACGGTGGCGATCTGGGCGCTGATGGCCTCGGGCGTGACGCGCGCATCGGTGCCGAGCAGCAGAGTCAAGCTGTCCTGCCGGCGCTGCTCGTCGCTCAGAAAGGCGTCCAGTGCGTTCTGCGCTCGGTCGATCAGATCGTTGAGCGTGACGATCTGCTGCGTGCCGCTGACCTGCAGCAGCCGCTTGGCGTTCTCCAGCCCGCTTTCAAGCGTGGCGGTGCGCACCGTCAAATAGGCCGGCAGCCCCAGCGCCAGCAGCCCAACGCCGACCGTGACAGCGATCTTGATCCAGATCGGCCAGTGGATGGGGTTCAACCAAAAAAGACGGCCCCTGTTCATGAGGTCTCCTCGAGTGAGCTGTCGGCGTCTTCCGCCGCAAGCTGGACTTCGACGCGGGTGTAGACCGCGCCCAAAGCGGAGCGGAACTCGTCTGCGGCGCGGTCGAGCAGCGCCTGCACATCGGTGACGCCCAACAGCCGCTGCCCGACGATGTTGGCGCGGCTTTCGCGCTCGCTGCGTATGCGGCTCTGTTCGACCAGGCGGGCATTATCGAGCGCCGCGCCCAAGCGCTCGGCGATGCCGCGCGCCAGTTCCAACTGCCGCTCAGTCGGCTGGCGATCGGGCGGCAGCACGAACGACATCGCCCCCAAAAGCTCATCGCGGAACGCAATCGGCAGATAGACCACGGATGAGCCGCTGCTGCTGTCGACCCAGGTATCCCCGGCCAGCATCTTGTCGCGCAGCGGTGCCGGCAGATCTTCGACGCGCCAGGTCTGCATACCGTTGGGCAGTACTCCCGTCTCGATACCTGGCGTTTGAGGGGCGCGGCTGCGTAGATAGTCATCCCAGCCCCGACGCAGATCTTCGGCGCGCTCGCCTTCGAGCAGGCGGAGCTGTTCGGTCACTTGTCCCAGGCTGCTCTGCGCGTCGCTGACGGCCGTTTCGAGCGACTTCAGGCGGCGGCCTGTGATGAGCATTCGTCCGCTAACGCGGGCGAGCATGGTGAGCGTCTCCAGCTCGACGGCGGTGAAAGGGCGCGCCCGGTCGCTCTGCACCTCGATCACCGCGATCAAGTCATCACCATCCATCAATGGCAGCGCCGCCGCTTTTCTCACCGGCGGCGCGACGAAAGCCCGCAGCGTCTGCGGATGATTGCGATCGGCGATCACGATCTGGCGCAGGCGCGCCGCCTCGGCAGCCAGCAGATCCTCACTGGCGCTGAATACGCGCGATTCTGATGTCGCACCGGGTGGCGCGAGGTAGAGATGCCGCGTAAGCCGGCCCTGATCGTCGACTAGAAAGGCACGCACATTAAAAAAGCCGTAGCTGTCTTGCAGCCGGCGGATCAAATCATTGAGGACGGCAGTTGGGCTGTCCAGATCGGCCGCCGCGGTGTGTTCGATCGTGCTGCGCAGATAGCGCACCTGGTCGAGCGCGCCGGCAGTGGCGCGTTCGATGCTGCCGCTGAAGACGTAGAGGAAGACGGCTGCCAAGCCGAAGGCCACCAGCGGCGCGATCAACAGCAGATCGACATTGTTCGCGGGAATGTACATGTACGGCTCGCGCCACTGGCTCAGCCAGACAGCGCGCCCGATCGAGGCAGCGATAATGACCGCGGTGATGATGACGAATTGTGCACGTGTGAGCAGCACACCGCCGGCCACTAGAACCGGCACGACAGCCAGCGGCACGAGGTTTTCCGGCGAGCCGTACAGCAGCGGCACTGTCGCCGCGAGTAGGGACGCTGTGAAGAGGAAGCTTGCTGTACGCAGTGCCCCCGTCTGGATGGCGAAGAGGATGATCATGCTCACGAGCGGCAGCGCGAGTAAGCCCGGAGAGGCGAACGCCTGTACGCTCAGTCCCTCCGCGATGTTCGGCAGCGCCACCCCGAAGACATAGGCGAACCAGCCAGCGATCGAGACCCAAGTCATGATCAAAAGACCCCAGGCGCGCTGGCTGAGGAGCGTGTTGGGGTATGGGTAGCGGACGGTGAAGAGCGTGCGCAGCAGACGTTCGATCACGACGATGTGCCTCCATTCGCTTGACCGCGCAGGCTGCCCAGCCGGATCGCGCCAGCTTCGGCACCGAGCGCCTCGCTCAGTTCATCGAGCGCGATCTCCAGGAGCTGATCGACACTGGCCGCCTGCTGGTAACGCGCTGATACCGCATTCAAGCGCCGCTCCTGAGCCGTGACGGCCTGGGCGGTGGCGTAGAGCCGCGCGGTCTCCAAACTGACCGACAAGCGCTCCAAGACCGTCTCGACGGCGGCGGTCTGAGTCGAGTCGAGCGCCGCGCCGGTCTCGATCTCGACCGCGCCGATCACCTGACCGCGCAGCAGCAGCGGGATCGCCGTCACGCTGTGTTCGCCGTCCGTCTCGACCACGCGGGCGGCGGTCTGTGCGGCGCGGCGCAGCGGCTCGCTCCAGGTCAGCGCGCGGCTCAATTCCCCGCCAGCGAAGGTCACGCCCGCTTCGTCATCGGCGGTGTTCAGGTAATCCTGCCACGCCTGTTCGGTGAGCTGGCGGTTCAGGCGGCGGATTTCTTCGAGGCTGCTCTGCGCCTGCTGGTAAAGGCGTTCGTTTTCACGCGCGATCTCGGTCTGGCGCTCGAACAGGCGCGCGTTGCGGATAGCGGTCGCCAGCAGGTTCGCCAGCACTTTGAGCGCGTCGATCTCGGTCTCATCGAAGGCAAAAACATCGCTGCTCTGCACATCGAGCGCGCCGATGAGCTGTTCGCCGTCGAAGATCGGCAGCGCCAGCTCGGCGCGTGTCTCCGGCAGCAGCTCGTTGCGGAAGCGGACGTTCTGCGGGTCGGTATCGCGCGCGATGACGGGTTCGCCCCTGGCCGTCACCTGGCCGATGACGCTCTGCGAGCCGACGGGCAGCCGGTGATTGCGCTGCAGGAGCTGGCGGCCAATCTCGCCCGTGCTGGCCACCAGCCGCGCGTATTCCCTGTGGTCATCGAGCAGAAATACTTGGACGTGGTAGTAGCCGAGGCGCTCGCGCGTCAGCGTGACTGCGCGCGTGAGCATCGGGTCGAGTTCCAGGATCTGGCTGGTCGCCTGGGCGATCTCGGCGGTCGCAGCGAGCAGGCCGCCGCTGACCACCGTGAACGTACCCATCGAGCAGGTTGGCCGTGCGGCTGGTCTCCCGCCCCGCGCGTTCGGCGCTGATGATGAAATAGCGCGCTGCCAGCGAGACGATCGCGATGATCGCCAGCGGCAAGACGATCTCGACCTGGAAGCCGGTCGGGTCGTCGGCGCGGGTTTGCAGGAAGCGCACAGCATCGACCGCCACGCGCCCGATCAAGACGGCGTTGACCAGGATGAAACCGGTCCGGGGGAACAGCACGGCAGCGCTGATGGCGGTGAGCACCGCGAGCAGCAGGAATGCGCTCGGCGCGAGCAGGGCGGGTATCAGCAGCGACAGCACGAGGCCGATGCTGGCGACCGCCGCCTGCCCACGCCGAACCAGGATCAGCCAGGCGCTGTTGAGGACGACTGCGAACACGGTGGCGGGCAGGGCGAAACCGACTTCTCCGCGCTCGAAGGCCAGAACCGCCGCTGGGATGAGCGCAACCCCGGCGATAATCGCGATAACCCTTGCCAGGATACGGATATACTGGGTGCGCAGCGGCGCGAGTGTGGTGAGAGTCGAACGGATCATGATGGCTGTTCCTCCCGTCGAGCGGTGCCGGGCATCCCCAGCCGGATGGTCACGCGCCGAGCATCCACCATCGCCGCCAAACCGCGCGCAGCCGCATTGAGCAGCTCATCCACCTGATTCAACTCCATGAAGCGGCCGATCATGCGGTCGGCCTGCTGCGCGATCGCCGCCTGCTGCGCAGCCTGCTGACGTGTGCGCACATCCCGAATGTAGACGGCGAGCTGTGCTGCCAGCGCATCGATCAGCTCGACGGCATCGGCGCTGAAACCGCGCCCTTCCTCGAAGATGTCCAGCCCGATCGTGCCGATGAGCTGATCGCCGATGACCAGCGGCGCGACCACCAGTGACCGGGTGCCGACCTGGAGCAGCAGCCTGCGCGCATCCGGCGTGATGCGCGGATCTGTTTCGACATCGTCGATCAAGAGCGGCTGACTGCGATCTTTTTCGAGCATTTGAAAGACGGGGCTGCTGGCCACCTCGATGCTCTGGCCGACCATGCCCGTGGGGGGATACTCACCAACGATCGTGCCGCGCTGCCCGTCGGGATCGATGAGCACGACACCGCCATGATCCGCCTGCAAAGCTTCGAGCAGCGTGTGCAGGGTCAGCATCATCACTTCGTTTTCGTCGGTTTGCGCGCCGACGCTGCTGGCGAGCGCATTGAGCGTCTCCAGGACGAGTACCTGACGCTCGAATTGGCGGCTGTCCCGCGCGATCATCTCGCGCAGGCGCAGGTTCTGCATCACGCTCTCGGCTTGGCCGGCGAATGCCTCGAACAGGCGGCGGGTTTGCAGATCGAATGTGCGCGGCTTGGCGTAGATGGCGACGATCAGATCGGTGATCCGTTTTTCCGCGCGCAGCGCCAAACATGCATGGCTGCGCCCCCGCCAGCGGCCGACGACCTGGCCGACCGGACTGCTGTCCGCCGCGCTGTCTTCGTAGAAGATCACCAACTCTCGGCTGAATGTGCGTTCAAGATTCGTCCGGTGCAGGTCGAACGGCTCGGCCAGCGTCTGCGTTTGCCCGTCCACGCGCATGTGCTGAAGCTGTGCCGTCATCGGCCTGCCGAGATCGATGTGCAGCAGCGTCTCCGTCTGCGTCAGTGTGTGCGCCAGCGCATCTAGCACACCGGGGACATCGTGGGCAGCGCGCAGCGCCCGCTGAATATCATGGAGAAGCTGCACCTCGCGGAAGGCGGCGGCTTCGTATGGGTGTTCGCCGCCAGGAATATGTGCCGTCTGGACAGCTTGCTGAGAGTCGTCTGTCACAACATCCCCCTCTATTCAATGTTCAAGATCGGCACCAGAGCGTATGGGGCAGAGATGAACGGCTGCAATCGGACGGCGTGGGCGCGATCTTATTTCCACTCCCAAACTTCTTCACCGTTGAGTAACCGGCGAATCTGGTTGGGGAAGCGATCCGGGTCGAGCGGCTTGCCCAAGAAGCCATCGAAACCGGCCTTGCGCGCGCGGCGCATCTGGTCTTCGCTGGCTTCTGCGGTGACCGCGACGACGATCGTGTCCTTCAAACGGGCGCTGGCGCGCAGTTTGTGCAGGGCTTGGTACCCGTCTTCATACGGCAGGCGGATATCGAGCAGGATCAGATCGACGCGCGGCAGCGTATCGGCGAACTGTACCACCTGCCAGCCGGAGGTTTTCCACTCGCAGCGCTGCACGCCCATAAACGCGAGCATACGCGCGATGAGCACAAAATTCGGCACATTGTCTTCGACTACCAAGACATGCGCATCACTAGGTTCGATGGGCGAGCGCGCTTTGGCACCGACCGCTTCTGTCATCTCGCAAAGCTCCTGATGTAGCCCATAAGGTCGTTTGGTAACTTGTCGATGTCGATCGGTTTACGAATGAAACCATCGCAGCCGGCAGTGCGCGCTTGGACTTCATCTTTTTCCATCGCGTTCGCCGTCAGCGCAACGATCGGAATGCTGGCCATTTCGGGCATGGCCTTCAAGTGCCGTGTCGCCGTCAGACCATCCATGTCCGGCATGCTGATATCCATCAAGATCAGATCAGGCAGCACACTGCGCGCCAGCTCGATCCCTTTGGCCGCATTTTCAGCTTCGAGAACCTCAAACTCGTAATCTGACGCGAGCAGGACGCGCTTCACCAGCAGACGATTATCGGCATTGTCTTCGATGTACAACACACGCGCCATACTGCGCTCCTGGCAACTAGATCGACCGTGCACTGCATGCCGCTGGCGCGGTCGAGACGTTCGCCAGCGGTTTACAGATCTTCTCTATTATAGGGGTGTTCGATGCGCCTTCGGTTAACGAATCTTGTCGTAGAATAAAGATTTCGTCCAG
>CAYTME010000090.1:0-1689 GCA_964438415.1 uncultured Pleurocapsa sp.
ATGAAGGGATCGATCTCGAGGTGCTGCGGCGCAGAGTCGTGCTTGTGACGGGCGCGGCTGGCTCGATCGGCGCAGAACTCAGCCGCCAGATCGTCCGCTGTGATCCGACTTGTCTGCTGCTGCTCGACAACAACGAGAGCGGCTTGTACGACCTCGAGATAGAACTGCGGGCGCGCGCGCCGCTGCTCGAGGTGATCCCGGTGCTGGCTGATGTCACTCGGCCTGACCAGCTCGAACGAGTGTTCCGCGATCATCACCCGCAGGTCATCTTCCACGCCGCCGCCTACAAGCACGTGCCCATGTTAGAGGACTACCCCGCCCAGGCGCTGGCGGTCAATGTCGGCGGTACGCTGCATCTAGCGCTGCTGGCGGCGGAATTCCGCGTCGAACGCTTCATCCTGATCTCGACCGACAAAGCCATCCACCCCAGCAGTGTCATGGGCGCGAGCAAGCGCGTCTGCGAAGAACTGCTGCACACGCTGGCCGACGACCCAGCGACCGAGACGCGCTATGCGTCCGTGCGCTTCGGCAATGTGCTCGGCAGCCGGGGCAGCGTCGTCCCGCTGTTCACGCGCCAGATCGAGCAGGGCGGCCCCGTCACGGTGACGCACCCCGATATGACGCGCTATTTTCTCACCATCCCAGAGGCGGTCAATTTGGTCATTCATGCCGCCTCCCTGACCGATGGGGGCGACACGTTCCTATTGAAAATGGGCGAACGCGTGCGCATCCTTGACTTGGCCGAGCGCATGATCCGCCTGCGCGGTCTGCGCCCAGGCATCGATATCCCGATCAAGATCGTCGGCATCCGTCCCGGCGAGAAGCTGCATGAAGAACTCTTCGACAGCGAGGAGCACGTGACGGATACGGTTCACCCCTACATTGTCAAGGTGACGCGCGAGTGCCCTCCATGGGAGACCGAGCCACTCCTCGACAAACTGCGCAGTCTGCTGGATGACCGGCCGAGGACCGCCGCCGCCGCGCTCGATGCGCTGCTGTCGATCTTGACCTGTCCGCGTGATGCGCACCCCCAGAACGGTCACTAACTCACAGTCTGCGGAAAAGCCCTAATGAATCATACAGTAGAAGCGATCCCACACCAGTCCAGACGACGCTCGCGCTCCAAATTCAAGCGCTTTCGCAAGCGGCTGCTGCGTGCCTTCAACCTGCGCCTGCTGATCATCACCCTGCTGGCGGTGGCGGCGGTGGCGATCGTCGGCAGCCTCGTCTTAGCGACCGACGCGACCACCCGCATGAACAACTCGATCGCCAACTTGAGCCGGGTGCTGAACACGATTCAGACTCGACCGGGCACCGAGCTGACGCTGTCCGATTTTCAGCGTCTGCGCGACAGCGTCAACGAGCTTCAGCGCACGCTGCGCAGTGTCAGCGGCCAGCTTCGCCTGTTCCGCGCCGCTGCGCCGCTCAATTCCGATCTGGCCGCGACCTTCAGCGCGCTCGATATCACGGACGATCTGGCACAGGCGGTCAACGACGTGCTCGTCGGTCTTGAGCCGACGCTCTTCTTCCTCGTCGCCGGCGAGCGCGAGGAGCGCGTCGTCCGCCAGATTTCCGGCGGCGAACGCATCGTCGAGCTGCTCCAGCTTGGCCGGTCGCGCTTTCTAGCCGCGAGCCAGGCGCTCGACCGCGCGCGCGCGCGCTTGGATGCGATGAGCTTGGAGGACATCT
>CAYTME010000090.1:1699-1974 GCA_964438415.1 uncultured Pleurocapsa sp.
GCTGACGCTGCGCACGTATGAGTCGCAGTTCCGCGCCATCAACGAGTCGCTGCTGCTGGCACCGGATGCGCTGCAGTTCGCGCTCGGTCTCGATGGGCAGCGGTCGTATCTGGTGCTGTCGCAGAACAGCGACGAGCTGCGCCCCTCTGGCGGCTATATCAGTACTTACGGCTGGCTCTCGATCCGCAGCGGCCGCATTCTGGATTACGACTACAGCGCTACGACCCGTACCAGCCCGGCGCCGCCTGTCGAGGCCAGCCCCTACCCTGTGCCGG
>CAYTME010000090.1:2054-8119 GCA_964438415.1 uncultured Pleurocapsa sp.
CGGCGGAGATGGCCGCCTGGCACTACAACAGCGGTAACAATCCACAGCGTCCGGTGGCCGGCGTGTTCGGCATCGATCTGTACGGGGTCGAGATGCTGCTCGATGTGGTCGGTCCGGTCGCGGTGCCGGGCTACGATGTGGTCGTCACGGCCAGCACGTTCCGCGAGGCGGTCTACAACATCCGCGCCTTCGGTTCGGATAACGAACACAAACGGTTCATCGGCGCAATGTACCGCGAGATCTTCGCACGCTGGCAGGCGATCGGTCAAGATCAGCAGAAGAGCGCGCAGATCTTGGGCGTCGTGCTGCGTGCGCTGCAAGAAAAGCACTTGATGATCTACTTCACCGACGAGCGTCTGAACGAGATCATGGTCTATCTGGGCTGGTCGGGCGCGCAGTCGCCGGCAGTCGATCATGATTACCTGATGGTCGCCGACGCCAACTTGGGTAACAAGTCGAACCGCTCGATCCTGCGCCAGGTCACCTACGATGTCGCCATCGATGCCGGTGGACGCCTCGACTCGCGGGCGACGATCGCCTACGACTACCCGCGCGCGCTGGCGGAAAATGACCCGGCGGTCGACTCGCAGTATCACGGGCCGCTCAACTATGCCAATCTGCTCCAGGTCTTCACCCCTGTCGGCAGCAGCCTGATTTCGACCAGCGCACTGCCGGGCGCGGTCGAAGTGATCGATGATCCGGCCCACACGATCTTCGTCACACGCCTGCGTGTCGAATACGGCGGCGGTGAGCGGATCCAACTCCCGTATTCGTCGCGCACGCTCGTCGAGCCGCTCGGCAGCTACCGGCGTTACCGACTCCTGCTGCAAAAGCAGCCCGGCACGCCCGCCGAACTCGTCAGCGTGCAGGTGAGCCTGCCGCCCGACGCGCAGCTCATCCACACACGGCCGGCTGCATCGGCGACCTACAACCTCGACCGGCCGATCATCGAGTTCCGCATCGAGCTGATTTCGGACCGCTGGATCGAGGTCATCTATCGCTAGCCTTCATTCGCGCACTTGAGCGCGCGGCGGGGGAGGCGCGCCTCGAAGTCCGGATGTATCCTGCTGCGCGCCGATTGCATTGACAGCCTTCGCGCTGGTCGGGATAATGCAGCGCATGATTACTCGTGCGCTTCCACTCCTCGTGCTGGCCGTTTGGCTGCTCACCGCCTGTGCGCAGCAGACACCCGATACGCCCAATATCATCATCGTCCCCAACGAAACGCAGGTCGCCTTTGAGCTGACGCTGACCGCGCAGCCGACGCCCACCGCCACTATCCCGCCGACGCCGACGCTGCCGCCCGCCGAGCTGTTGAGCGCCGCCGAGCGCCAAGTGCTCAACGGCTATTACGAGCAGGCCGCCGGCCTCTTTGAGAGCGTGATCGCGCAGGGCGAAGCCGCGCCGGTCGATGCGCGCGCCGCTGCCGCCTTCGGACTCGGCCAATCCGCCCTGCGCGAGGGGCTGTTCGACCGCGCTGTCGCCGCGCTCAGCACTTTCATCGCCCAGTTTCCGCAGGATGCACGGCTGGCGCGGGCGCACTTCCTGCGCGGCGATGCCTACTTGGGTCTTTCGCGCTGGCAGGATGCGATCGGCGATTTCCAGACTTATCTGGCCGCACGCCCCGGCCTGATCGACAGCTACGCTCGCGAGCGCATCGGCGACGCGCTGTTGGGGCTGGGGCGCTTCGATGAAGCCGTCGCCAGCTACCAACTGGCGATCGACGCCGGACGCGGGCTGGTGCCGGGGTTGATCCTGCGCGAAAAGCTGGCGCAGCTCTACATCGCCGCCGGGCAGCCCGCGCAGGCGGTCGCCCAGTACGACGCCATCCTGAGCGTGGCGCGCAATGCCCCCTATCGTGCCAGCATCGCCTACGCCGCTGCGCGGACGCTGGTCGATGCGGGCGATATCGCCAGCGGGCTGGCGCGCATGCAGGGCATCCTGACCGATTACCCCGAAAGACCGGAGGCGTATCTGGCGATGCAGTCGATGATCGCCAACGGCATCGCGGTCGATACGTTCGTGCGCGGGCAGATCAGCTTCGCTTACGGCGATTATCAAGGTGCCATCGAAGCGTTCAATACGTACACGACCGAGCGCCCGCTGTCGCAGATCCCGGCGCAGATGTATCTCCAGTTGGGCCGCGCCTACCGTGAAGTCGGCAACCCGTCCGCCGCCCTGACCGCCTTCCAGACCGTCATCGAGACGTATCCGACCGATCCGGCCTTCGGCGATGCGCTGCTGGAGCAGGGGCGCACGCGCTTCCTCAGCGGCGACATCCCCGGCGCGATCGAGCAGTACCTGCGCATCGCCGATACCTACGGCTATCTGCCGCAGGCGGCGGAAGCGCTGTGGCGCGCCGGCTACCTGTACGGCACGACCGATCAGCCGCAGGAGGCAGCCGCCATCTTCGATCGGCTGGCGCAGGCGTATCCGGGGAGCAGGCAGGCGCAGGATGGGCTGCTGCTGGCGGCGGCGACCGCGCAGCGCAGCGGGACGCCCGCCGTCGCTGAGCGTTACTACGCGGCGCTGGCAGCCACGGCCAGCGGCGATGTGCGCGCCGAGGCGTATCTCAACGTCGGACGGCTGGCGCTGGCGCGCGGCGACAACGCGATCGCGACTCAGGCGTTTCAGCAGGCGGTGCAGGCCGCCCCGGACAGCTATTTCAGCGCCCGTGCCCGCGACATCATCGAGGGACGGGCACCGTTCGCGCCGCCCGCCGCGCACCGCTTTCAGTTCGATGACGCGGCAGAGATCGCTCAGGCCGAGGCGTGGCTGCGCCAGACGTTCGGCATCGCGCAGGAAGGGGCGCTGTGGACGCTCTCCCCGACGCTGCAAGGCGACCCGCGCGTCATCCGGGGCAGCGAGCTGTGGGCAGTCGGGGCGTATGACGAGGCACGGGCGGAATTCGATGATCTGCTGCGCACGACGCGCGAGGACGCGCTCGCCAGCTACCAGCTTGCGATCTATTGGCGGCAGCTCGGCGCCTATCATGCCTCGATCCAGGCGGCGGCCAATGTCATCGAGGCGGCCAGGGTCGGCACGTTGAGCGCGCCGCCTTTCATCGCCCGGATGCGCTACCCAGCTTACTACCTCGACCTCGTGCAGGAGCAGGCGGCGCGCTACGGTTTCGACCCGCTGCTGCTGTTCGCCCTCATCCGTCATGAGAGTCTCTTCGACCCGAACGCGACAGCGGCAGCGGGGGAAAAGGGTCTGACGCAGGTCATCCCCAGCACGGGCGAATACATCGCGCAGCAGCTCCGCTGGCCGGACTATCAGCACAGCGTACTCTTCCGGCCGTATGCCAGCATCGCCTTCGGCGCGTTTTACCTGGGCGAGCAGTTGAGGCAGTTCAACAGCAGCGTCCCCGCCGCGCTCAGCGCCTACAACGCCGGCCCGGGACGCGCCGCACAGTGGACCGCGCTCTCTGGCGCCGATCCCGATCTATTCATGAGCGCGATCACGATCGACTCGACGCGCACGTACGTCCAGCGGATCTACGGCTATCACGCCATCTACCGCGTCCTCTACGGGGCATAGGCAGCGGCATTTTCATCTCACGCTCACGCGCGCAGACGACAATCGGCACATTCCACCGGAGTGAAAGGCTCATGCCATGAAACTGATCCGTCGCCTGCTGGTCGCCGCGCTGATCATCCTGCTCGTGCTGACTGGCGTCTTCCTCGGCGTGATGATGTTCGATGCGCTGGCTGGTGAAACATCCGCAGCGGTCACCAATGTCACGTTCACAGCCGGGGACGGCGCGGTCATCGGCGGCTATCTGGCGCGCCCCGACGGTGCCGAGGACGGCGCATCGCTGCCCGGCGTGCTGATGGTGCACGAGTGGTGGGGCTTGAATGCGGAAATCGCCGAGATGGCGGACAAGCTGGCGGCTGAAGGCTACATCGTGCTCGCACCCGATACGTACCGGGGCAGCTTGGCGACGACAGTTCCCGGTGCGCTCCTGCTGCGTATCAGTGCGCCGACCGAGCGCGTCAACGGCGACATGCAGGCGGCCTTCGACTATCTGGCCGCGCTGCCGGAGGTGGACGCGGCGCGCATCGGCGTCATGGGCTTCTGCTACGGCGGCGGGGTTGCGCTGCGCCACGCGGTCGCAAACGCAGCGATCGCCGCGACTATCAACCTCTACGGTGATACGATCGACGACCCGGCGGGCTTCGGCGCGCTCAACCGGACGAACACGCCTGTGCTCGGCATCTTCGGGGCGGAAGACGCGCAGATCCCGGTCGCCGAGGTCGAGGCGTTCGAACGTGCGCTCAGCCAGACCGGTATCCCGCATACGGTCACGATCTACCCTGGCGTCGGCCATGCCTTCGTCAACCCCGCTTCGATCGCCGCTGGCGGGGCGGCGGCCAACGCCTGGGCGCAGATCCTCGCCTTCCTGAGCGAGCATTTGCAGACGGCGTAGGCGCGTGGGCGGGGGGCGCGACCCCGCCCATGGCCAGGTGCTGAATTCTATTTCAAGCCGGTGCTGGCGATGCCTTCGACGAAGTAGCGCTGCGCCAGGACGAACAGGATCAGCGGCGGCAGGATCGCGACCGCCGCGCCCGTCAGCATCAGGTTCGGCTCGCTCTGCGCGGCGTTGCGCAGCGTGTTGAGCGAGAGCGTAACGACATGATTCTGAATGTTGTTCTCGCTGATGATCACCAGCGGCCAGATGAAGCTGTTCCACGCGTACAGGAAGGTGATGATCGCCTGCGTCGCGATAGCCGGGCCGCTGAGGGGTACGAACACGCGCCACAAGATGCCGAAACGACTCAGCCCGTCGAGCTGCGCGGCTTCTTCCAGCTCCTTCGGGATGGTGATGAAGAATTGGCGCATCAAGAATGTGCCATAGGCCGTGAAGATCCAGGGCAGGATCAGCGCGACCAGATGGTTGCGCCAGCCGATGATGACCATCAACTGAAAGAGTGGAATGATCAGCACCACGAACGGGATCATGATCGTCCCCAGGTAGACCAGAAAGACGGCGTCGCGCCCGCGAAAGCGCATCCGTGAGAAGGCATAGCCGCCCAGCAGCGAAGTCGTCACCTGCCCCAACGTCACCAGCACGGTGACGAGCGCCGTGTTCACCAGCGATCGATCCAAGTTGCGGAGCTGGAGCACTGCCTGATAGTTGCCCCACTGAAACTCAATGCGCTCGATGCGCGGTGCCTGACGGGCGACCGCGAACGCATCGACCGAGGGATCGGCTGGATCGATGAAGCGGTTGAGGCCGCCGCGGTAGGCCAGCAGCAGCGTCTGCGTTTGCCCGTCCGCTGTCACCTCGAACACCTCGAATTCGCGCCCGGAGACGGTCTGTCTCTCACCCGTCTCGACCACGCTCACCCCTTCGACATCGAACCCCGCCTCCAGCGGTGCCTGGACGATGACCGTGCTCTGGCGCGGGTTATCCGTATCGATCAAATCGGGTGTGGTGAAAAAGCCGAAGCGCACCGTCTGATCGGTCAAGATCATCTGGCGCGGCTGTCCCTCGACGAGCAGTTCGTAGAGCGGGTATTCCTGCCCCTCGTACTCGATCGTCACGGGTGAATAGGGCAGCAAGCGCGGCGGCGAGCGGAACACGTCGGTCGCCGTCTTGAGCGAGGTGAACAGCATGTACAGGAAGGGGAACAAGATCAAGAACGCGACGACGGTCAGCACGATGTAGACGATGATGCGCGTCACCCACAAGACGATCTGCCGGTTGCGCTCCCGAACCGCTGCGGCTGCTGCGTAATCGACACGTTCACGCGCAAGAGTTGCCATGAAACTGCCTCCTAATCCTGATACGCGGCGGAGCGGTTGCTCAACCGGAACTGGATGAGCGTGACGACGAAAATGACGATGAACAAGAGCCAAGCGGTGGCGCTGGCTGTGCCGAACTTCTGTCGCACGAACGCCTCTTCGTACAGATAGTAGACGGTGGTCAGGCGGGCGTTGTCGTTGGTCGCCCACAGCAGCACGAACATCTCGCTGAAGGCTTGCAGCCCGGAGATGAGCGTCGTGACCGTGACGAAAAACGTCGTCGGCGCGATCAGCGGCAGCGTGATGCGCAGGAAGCG
>CAYTME010000090.1:8129-9120 GCA_964438415.1 uncultured Pleurocapsa sp.
TCAGCCGGCCCGCGCCGTCCACCGTCGCCGCTTCCATCAAGTCACGCGGCACGGCCTGCAAGCCGGCGAGGAAGATGACCGCGTTGAAGCCGACCACCTGCCAAGCCGCCATGATGACGACCGCGACTAGCATCACGTTCGGGTCGGACAGCCACAAGATGTTCGACGACGGATCGATGGCGCGCAGCGCGTAATTGATGAAGCCAATGATCGGGTCGTACAGCCACTGCCAGATCAAGGCCACGCCGACCACCGCCGCGATCGACGGGATGAAGAAGATGGCGCGGTAGATCTTCATGCCCGGTATCTTGGAGTTGAGCAGCAGCGCCAGCAGCAGCGCAGGCAGGATGGCCAGCGTCAGCAGCATGATGCAGTAGCGGATCGTGTTGCCCAGGCTGATCCAGAAGGTCGGGGTGCGCGCCCCGATGACGATGCGGTTATCGCCCAGCGTGATCGACGTCAGTTCGGTCACCCCGCGTGAGAACTGGCCGCCCGCCGACTGCCCGACGGGCAGCGAGATGACCTCCAGGCCGAGGAGCTGGCTGTAGTTATCGAAGCCGACCCAGCGCGCCTCGCTGATCACGTCGTAGCGTGTGAAGCTGAGATAGAACGACAGCAGCAGCGGCAGCGCGAAGAAGATCAGGAAATTGACGAAGTTGGGCAGCAGGAACAGCCAACCCTGCCAGCTTTCGCGCGCGGCGATCGTCTCGCCGAAGCGCTCGCCGGAGCGCGTCAGCAGGATGCCGCTGGCGAGGAAGGCGACCATCAGGCCGAGCACGAGCAGCGTCTGCGGCTGCAGCAGGGCGCCGATGAGCGTCTGGATCGAATTGACCAGGCCCGAATTCCACAAGATGACGGCGAGCGCCAGCATCATCAGGCCAAGCCCGGCTTTCGGCAGCCATTCGTGCAGGGCGCTCTGCTCATCGGAACGATTGCCGAGCCAGACCAGCGCATAGCCGACCGGGAAGGCGATCAGCAGGCCGACATTGGC
>CAYTME010000090.1:9130-12304 GCA_964438415.1 uncultured Pleurocapsa sp.
TCTTTCCCTACACGACGCTCTTCCGAGATCGGAAGAGCGTCGTGTAGGGAAAGACCAGCGCGTCGATGCCCAGGTAGAGGCCGAGCAGGCTGCCGAAAACGAGCAGCGCCAAGACGAAGTAGCCGAAGCTGAGCAGCATGGCCAGCAGACGTCCGCCGTTGTTCAGGCGCAGCATGAGCAGGCCGCCGGCCAGAGTCGACAGCGCCAACCCGACCATGAACACGGCGATCGCGCGCTGCGCGAAATCACCCAGATTCGAGATGGCCGGGAGCGCATCGGGCGGCAGGTTCCATACCTGCATGGCAGCCCACCCCAACCCCAACGCAACCGCGATCTGCCAGACAGCGACCGCGATCAAGGGTGGAGTCAAGCCCTCTGACGAGGGACGGGACGGGGCGCCGAAGGCGAGTTGCGATGTCGATGCCATAAAGGTCTCCCAGGGATTTTTCGGCACTTGTTATGAAGAATGGTGATGCCGTATTAAACACAGAGGGGCACGGCGACACGCCATGCCCCTCGCTGCTCACCTGCGATCGGTCGGATTTACATGCCGCCGAACAGCGGGTCGATCTGGTCGCAGATCGAGGCGGTGAAGTCATCGGGCGTGATCTCGCCGTTGATGACCTTGGTCACTTCGGCAGAGACGATCGCGTCGATCTCCTGGAAGTTGGCACCCCAGAGCGGCGCTTCCGCGACCGCGTAGTTGGCCAGCGCGTTGGTGAAAGCGGCATTGTTCTTGCCCGCCGAAACCGGCGAGGCGAAGAAGGCGTCGATCGCATCCTGACCCGCGCGGCTGGGGATGTTCGCACCGAGCGCCGTCACCAGCGACTGCGACTCGACGCTCGTCAGTTCCTTGAGCACGGCCCAGATGGCATCGGCTTTGGCCGGGTCCATCATCGAGTTGGCGTTGACGACGTACGCACCCCAGAACAGCCAGTTGCTCTGACCGGCAGGCCCGGCGGGCACTTCGGCGTAGTCCCAATTGAAGGTGGCTTGTGCAGCGGTGTTCGGGGTCGCCCAGCGGCCGTTCATGAACATGCCCAGGTTGCCGGCGATGAAGGGCGGCTCGGCGTCGGTGCCGAACGGAACCGCTTCACCCGTGCCCCACAGCTCGACCATGAAGTTGAGCGCCGTGTTGACCTCCGGCGTGTTCAGCGCGCAGGCAGTGCGGTCTTCGTTGAAGTAGCTGCCGCCCGCCGAGTTAAAGAACAGCCACCAGTTGGCCCACCAAGCGTTCATACCGAAGCCGAACACATCGTCGCCCAACTGGCCGATGGCGACCGTCGTCTCCAGGAAGGTCTCCCAGTTCCAGTTGCCTTGCTCGAGCAGTTCGGTCGGCGTCGGGATGCCAGCTTCGTCGAACAGATCGACATTGTAGTAGAGGGCGAACGACGAGGCATCGCGCGGCAACCCCCAGAGCGCAGTCGAGGCATCGCTCATCATCGTCTCGGGGTTGTAGGTGAGTTCCTGCACCTGCTGCGGGTAGAAGACGTTGACATCGAAGTCGGCGTCGGCCGCCGCGATCTCGGCCAGATTAGCGATCACACCGGCGGTGGCGAATGTGGCGATATCCGTGCCGGGGATCCAGAAGATATCTGGCGCAATACCTGCCGAAAGCTCGGTCAGCAGGGTCGCCTGGTAGCCGGCGGTCTCCGTGCCGCCCGCCTGGTATTCCAGCGTCACGCCCTCGAGGCGCTCGTCGATACTGCGGCTCAGCTCGGTGTACACGTCGATTTCGGCCTGGTTATCAGGGCGTGTGCGCCAGGTGACGGTCACTGCTTCTTGGGCGCTCACCAGCGAAACCCCCAAGCCAAGGAGCAGGACGGTCAGCAGAAGAAAGCTCGTCAAAATTCGTTTCGACATCGAAAAACTCCTGAATTCCATAGCGAAGCGATAGCGATGTAAAGGCGATTTCCCCTCGCCATCAAACGTTTAATATAGCGCGAAAGTTTTCCATGTAAAGCACCAACATTGGAGATTGTGCACAAGATACGCGCTCAAAACGTTGGTAAGTGTGAATACGAGATCTATGGAGTCGAGTTTAAGATTCAGGATTGATTTCATTAACGCTCACAGGTTCATCTGGGCAACCACGGCCTTTGCCGTTATGATGAGTTAATTCATCTGATCGTTATCACCGCAATGGAAGTCTTCTATGACAGCACTACGTCCACTCGTCCTTTTCACCAATGATGATGGTTTCGGCTCACCCGGCTTGTGGGCGGCGGTCGAAGCGTTCGCGCCGATCGCCGATGTGCTCGTCTGCGCGCCCCGCGAACAGCAGAGCGGCATGGGGCGCAGCCTGCCCGTCGCCAGCGAAGGGCGCATCCATGCCGAAACGCGCATCATCCAGGGCATCGAGACGCTCGTCTACGCCGTCGATGGGACGCCCGCGCAAGCCGTCCAGCACGGCGTGCTCGAGCTGGCCGACCGCCAAGTCGATCTGGTCGTGTCGGGCATCAACTACGGCGAAAACTGCGGCAACGGCGTCACCATCTCCGGCACGGTCGGCGCAGCGCTCGAAGCCGCCAGCTTCGGCATTCCGGCCATCGCCGCCTCGCAGCAGACGCGCACCGACCTCCATCTCACCTACTCGCGCGAGGTCGATTTCACGGCGGCGGCGCATTTCTGTCGCATGTTTGGCGAATGGCTGCTGAGCAGCCGACGCCCGGATGATGTCGATGTGCTCAAGCTCGATGTGCCGCTCGATGCGACGCCGCAGACGGATTGGAAGGTCACGCGTCTGTCTCGCCGCCGCGTCTACTGGCCGACGCGCCCTGAGCGCGTCTCGCTGCACGAGATCGGCCGCTTGGGCTACCGCTTCGACTACGATCCGTCGAAAGCTGAGCCGAATTCGGATGTCTACACCGTGCTGCATGAAGGGCTGGTCTCGGGCACGCCGATCAGCCTCGACCTGACATCGCGCACCGACCTGTTCCGCCTGCACCGCATGTTCGAGGGTGAGGAACAGATCGCACCAGTGCCTGCACGGCCCGTGCGCGCGCAGCGGTCGAAGGCGGTGCAGGCCAACGGCAAGCACGGCTAAAGCGCGATCAGGGCGGCGCAGGCGGGGGCAGGAAACCCGCTTGGCCGCCCTCACTGCAACCCCGCCGCAGGTACGTGCGTATACAGTCTAAGCCCGTGGTCGAAAGTAATCCACGACCGAGCAGCGCA
>CAYTME010000090.1:12314-14310 GCA_964438415.1 uncultured Pleurocapsa sp.
GAACCGCTGCTTGCCGAGGTCGTGGATCATGGGCATGTTTCAACCATCGGCTTAGGTCACTGTCAACGCGAAGCGCACGAGGCGCGGGATTGCGGCTA
The DNA here is from genome assembly GCA_964438415.1 of uncultured Pleurocapsa sp. Classification (GTDB taxonomy): domain Bacteria; phylum Chloroflexota; class Anaerolineae; order Aggregatilineales; family Phototrophicaceae; genus Flexifilum. The sequence goes on from CAYTME010000090.1 coordinate 12,413, forward strand.
TGCCTACTTCCTCCACAACTGTGGTCGTCATCAATCAAGATGGGATTGGCAGCGTAGATGAGGCGCTGCGTCACAAGTTGATCGGCACTTATCTCGATCTGCTGATCGAGTCGGAATACGACCCGCAGGCGATCTGTTTGTATGCCAACGGCGTCCGACTCGCAGTCCAGGGGTCGCCAGTGATCGAGGCGCTCCGTACGCTTGAAGCGCGCGGTGACGGTGGCCATGTGGATCTTGCTGTGCAGCACCTGCCTGGCGTTCTTCAATCTGCGCGAGCGAGTCGAAGTCGGCATCGTCGGCGGGATGCACGATATCCTGGAGTTTCAATGGCGTGCGGACAAAGTCATCACGCTGTAGCGGTAGGTATGCAGAGGGAGGGACGACCGATGGAGTCGAGTCACAAAGTGATCGCGGTGGTCATCATCTGGGCGATCGTGCTCGGTGTTGCGGCAGCCACGCTCCAGCCGCTGGCTGCCAGCGTCAGCCAAGAATGGGTGCTGGTCGCCATCATGGGCATCTTCGCCACGCTCGGTCTCGGCGTCACCTTCATGATCGGTTCGCTGATCCCGACCGTCACCAAAGGGGAGTCGAATGCCGTGCAAACGCGCGGCGGCAAAGCCAAGAACGAGGACATGAACCTGGCCGAACGGCTGATCGCCAGCATGTCCGACGATGAAATCGAGGCGCTGCGCCGGCGCCTGAACGATACCGTCGGTGACGACGGCGAGCTTGTATCCGTGGACGAGAGGCTGCGCCAGCAGCAGCGGAGGTAGCACATGACTTCACGTGACAAAGCGGCCGTCGTCATCGTGATGTGGACGATCGGTTTCGCCCTCAGCTTGATCGCGCTCATCGGGCGTCCGATCGACCTCTGGAACGCGCTGCTCGTGATGGCCGTCATCGGCTCGGCGGTCGGCGGCAGCATCGCCATCACCACTGGCATCAAGACGATCGAGCAGCCGCGCGCGGAACAAGCCGAGCAGCCTGCCAGCCGCGGCAAAGCCAAGAATGAGGATATGGGCCTGGCCGACCGCTTGATCGCCAGCATGACCGACGAGGAGATCGCCGCGCTGCGCCGCCGCCTGATCGAGTCAGCCAGCGTCGCGGTCAGCGATGACGGCGAGCTGGTCACGCTGGACGACGGCACACACTCGAAGCGCCTGCGCTCATAACACGAGTTCGGCCATTGTCCGCAGATCGTCGATGCTGAAGACGCTGATGATCAACGTCGTGATCGGGCTGGCCTGCCAGAGGCCGAGCCGCTCGCGGATGCGCGCCTTCGGCCCGACCAACGCGACCGCATCGACCAGCGCGTCGGGCACTGCCATAATGGCCTCTACCTTGTCACCCGCCAGATAATGCGCCTGAATACGGTCGGCTGCGCCTTCGAAGCCCATGCGTGCCGCCAGATCGTAGTAGAAGTTCTTCCCCTTCGCTCCCATGCCGCCGATGTAGAGCGCCAACTGCGGCCGCACGCGGTCGCGCGCGCTTTGCAGATCGTCGTCGATGATGACGGTGATCGTCGGCGCGATATCGAAGGTCGAGAAGTCCTTGTCGCCGCCGCTGCGGGCAAAGCCTTCGTCGATGGCGTCAGCGTAGAGCTGCGGGTAGTGCTCCGGTGAGAAGAAGATCGGCAGCCAGCCATCGGCGATCTCCGCTGTCAGCGCGACATTCTTGGGGCCGATCGACGCCAAGTAGATCGGGATATCCGGCGCGGGAGCAAGGATGCTCTTGAGCGGCTTGCCCAGCCCGGTCGCGTCGCTGCCGCGGTAGGGTATCTGGTAGTGCTCCCCCGCGTGTTCGAGCGGCGCTTCACGTTTGAAAATGGCGCGCACGATCTCGACGTATTCGCGCGTCTTGCCCAGCGGCTTGCCGTAGGCGACCCCGTGCCAGCCCTC
>CAYTME010000090.1:14336-15023 GCA_964438415.1 uncultured Pleurocapsa sp.
CGACCACCTGCGGCCCCGACAGACCGAGTCCGAGCAGCATCCGCCCGCCGGAGAGCTGGTGCAGCGTCATCGCCGTCATGGCCGTGTTGGCGGGCGTGCGCCCTGGCATCTGCATGATCGCGGTGCCGAGTTTGATCCGCTGGGTGAGCGCGCCCACCCAGGCCAGCGGCGTCACCGCATCGGAACCGTAGGCCTCGCTCGTCCATACCGAGTGGTAGCCGAGCCGGTCGGCTTCCTGAACGAGTTCGACCGGCAGTTCGACTTTGGAGCCGGAGTAACCGAGCATGAGTCCCAGGCGCATAACGATTTACCTTTCTGTTTTGATGCGATTATAGCGTCGTACGGCGAAACGATCGCGCAGACGCGCGTCATGTGTCAAAGTTGTATCATCGAACGATTGTCGCGTCTGCCGCAGCGCCCAAAACGCATCTACGTGCGGCATCGTATGCTGGTGGAGGCGCTGCGCACGCTGCAGGACAAAGTCGCGATTTATTTTCTTTATCTGCATTAGTGGACGAGCGACCTCGCAGCCGGCGAGTTCACTCGCCGGCGAAGGCAGACCAAACCGCCCGTCGAAAGACGAGGCCTGCCTGTTCCCGACGAGGGTTCCGTTTCGTAGAGACGACCCAAAAGGTGGTAGTGCGGTGAGATTATCTCGCATCTGGCGAATTGGGTGGTGGGATGCGG
>CAYTME010000091.1:0-14995 GCA_964438415.1 uncultured Pleurocapsa sp.
CAGGCCATGCGCGCGCTCGCCGAACAGATGAGCATCAAACCCAAGCATTTGTTCGGCACTCTGCGCGTTGCTGTTACCGGCCAGAAAGTATCCACACCTCTGTTTGAGACTATGGAGATTCTGGGCCGAGAGGTGACACTTGAACGGATCAGGCTGGCAGGCGAGAATTTTCTGGTTCAGTCTTGAAAACGGGAGTGTCACGTGGTATCATGTCCCCAATCACATTGGGGGATAGTTCAACGGCAGAACGACAGGTTCTGGCCCTGTTAATCTTGGTTCGAATCCAGGTCCCCCAGCTTACTTGGAGCCAAGTCGAACCTTGATCCGCAGAACTGGCGAGGGAATCAGCCCCGCCAGTTTTGTTTTCCGCCCTCGATGCCCCTCTGCGAACACCCATTGTACGTACCTCATCGGTCAGGTCTTTCAGATACGCAAACGGCGCTCGCAGTTCCAACCGCACGATGCCCTCATGGCTGACAACAACCCGTTCTACCATCTGGCGCAGCAGTTCACGTTGATCCTGCCACTGAAGGCCGGTGATCGGCGTTCGAATGTTGGCGATGACTTACTAAACGCCTGCGCATCACGATACAATGCGCATACGGTTGGTCGAGTCTATGTGGGTTGTTCATGCTCCGGCTGCGTGCTGCCACTATCATGTCGATCGCAGTCATACTGTTGGCTGCTCCACCTATCTGGGCGCAGTCCACGCCGCTCGGCGGACCGCTGGTCGCCAGCGCCAGCGCGACACTCGATCGTATCCTGCTCTACGACTTGACCGGCGGACGGCGCGAGCTGCGGTTCGATTGGCGCGCGCACCACGTCTGGGGCTTCACGCCTGATGGCTGTCGACTCGTCTACACACTGACCGAGCCAGGTGGCGTCTCGCGCATCTACAGTGCTCGGCTCGACGGGGAAGACGCACGTCCACTAGTGCAGTTCACCGACCTTCCGGCGGAAGATTGGAGCGCCTGGGAACCGGATGTCAATCCGCTCGATGGGCGGATCGCGTTCACCTGGTTCCGCCGAGAGACGCCGCCGGCTCGCCCGACACAGGAGTCTTATCACGTCGCTTGGGTGCCGGCGCAGGGCGGCGCGCCACAGCTCTACAGCGTCAGCGGCGATGAACACACACCGACCTGGTCGCATGATGGCGCCTGGCTGGCGTATGTTGCCTACAACGGCCGCGTTCCTGGCGCGACGCCCGACGAGGTCGTGCCGCCGACGCCGACCAGCGGCGCGACGCCTATCCCGCGTGAGCTGCTGATCCATGAGGCCGATCTGTGGGTGGTCAGCGTCGATGGCGCGACCAAGTATCGGCTGACCGCCTTTCCGATCGGGAGCGTACGCGCGCCGCGCTGGTCGCCTGACGACCTGCTGATCGGCTTCACCTACGCACCGCGTCCGAACAACGATACGTTTTGGATGATCGCCAATGCCGACTCGGCTATCCCGACTCAGCTCAGCTTTCAATGGACGCTAGCGCTCGACATGACCTGGACGCCCGATGGCCAGTCGATGCTGGCGAGCGCTCGCGATTTCCAGGGCGTCAGCGAGAACCGCTTGTGGCAGATCGCGCTGACAGGCAGTGCCGATACCGGCGCGCAGCCGTATCCGCTGGATGCGGCGCTGCACTTTGTCGATTACCCCCGTTTCAGCGCGGATGGGCGCTATCTGGCGCTGCGCAGTGAGTATTCCTTGGTCATCGTCGACACGGTCTCCGGGCAGTGGGCGCGTCTAGATGACGCGGCAGCCAGCAATACCCCACCTGTCTGGAGCCCGGCGGGCTTCAACGGCGAGGCGGCCTGCTCGGCGTGAGATGGGATTGAAAAGCGCGCGCGCCTGCGGTAAAGTGCAAGATGAGTGGGGGCATAGCTCAATTGGCAGAGCGTTTGACTTACATTCAAAAGGTTCTAGGTTCGAGTCCTAGTGTCCCCATTGGCGCGCCTGTACACTCTGGACGTGCTGGCTTTTCTTGTGGGGGACAAGGCGTGCCATTTCTGACTGCTGGTGCGCTTTCGGTGCGCTCAGCAGATCGGCCAAACCGCTTCAACGCTCGACGTACCACAGTCTTCTCTGATGCACATCTAGGTGCCCTCGATTCTGTGGATCTCAGCTTACTACCTGGGGACTTTACAAAACCGATCTTTTCAGGAATTCATTCCCGACCCCGACATCTGCGCTGACTCTATCCCATACCCACTAACTTCTGCTCTACCGCCCGATCTTCTCGTCTTGCGTATCGCGTTGACTTGCACGCATAATACGGCTATGACGATCTACAGCCTCACCCACAGCAGCACGACTTGGATGAATCTGATCGACCCGACGCAGCGCGATATCGAGGCGCTTCAACGCGCTTATCCGTTCATACACCCCCTCAACATCGAGGATATGACCAGCATCTCGGAGCGGCCGAAAATCGACCTGGAAGATGACTACGTCTTCACCGTGCTGCACTTTCCGCGCTGGGACGAAAAGCTGCGCCTTTCCCGCTCGAGTGAGGTCGATATCGTCGTTGGGCGCGGGTTCTTGATCACATCGCATGATGGTTCACTGAAGCCGTTGGAGCGGTTGTATCGCGGTGCAGAAAGCGACATGGAGAAGCGCGAGCAGCTTCTCGGTCGCGGTGCAGCCCACGCATACTACCTCGTGATCGATGCGCTGGTCGATCATATGTTTCCGATCCTGCGCAAAGTCGATCAGAATATCCGCCGGCTGGAGGAGCGCATCTTCATCGACGAAGGACGGGTCATCATCCGCGATATCGCTGAGCTGCGCCGAGACATCATCGCATTGCGGCGCATCATCCGTCAGATCGTGCCAACGATCGAGACGCTCGACCGCTACGTCGCGCATGTCTTCCGCGATGATCTCGAAGACTACTTCGATGATATCGTCGATCACATCCATCGCGCGCGCGACATCATCGACGAAGACAGCGAGGTGATCGCTAACCTGGCTGACACCGCCGACAAGCTGCTCAGCCATCGCCTGAACAACATCATCCGCGTACTGACAATTTTTTCCGTCATCATGCTGCCGCTGACACTTGTTTCCAGCATCTACGGCATGAACATCGATCTTCCTCTGCAAACGCACCCAGAGTCGTTCGAGATCGTTGCCGGAATCATGCTTATGATCGCCGTCATGATGCTGGTCTACTTTCGGATACGCCGCTGGTTATGACCGTACTGCCCCCACCGATCTACATCGATGACGATGCCGGGCTGGCTGCGTTGATGCCGCAGCTTCTGCGTGCCCCGCTCTTGGCGGTCGACACAGAGTCGAACAGCCTGCACGCTTATCGCGAGCGCGTGTGTCTGATCCAGATTTCGACCGCCGAGGCTGACTACATCCTCGACCCGCTCTCGATCGGCGACCTGGGGCCGCTGGCGACGGTCTTTGCCTCGCCCAAGATCGAGAAGGTCTTTCACGCCGCCGAATACGACCTGATGTGCTTGAAGCGCGATTTCGGCTTCGACTTCAACCACCTGTTCGACACGATGCTCGCCGCCCGCGTGTGCGGTATCCGGCAGGTCGGGCTGAACGCACTGCTGCAAACGTATGTCGGCGTCGAGCTGGACAAAAGCCATCAACGCGACGACTGGGGGCAGCGGCCGCTGCCAGCGGACAGCCTGCGCTATGCGCAGACGGACACGCACTACCTGCCGACGCTGCGGGATCATCTGGCGCAGCGGCTGGCCGAGCTGGATCGCGTGGAGGAAGCAGCGGAACTGTTCGAGGACACTTGCCGTGTACGCATGGCCGACCATCAGTTCGATCCAGAGGGCTACTGGCGCATCGCACAGCCCAATCATGTCTTCGGGCAGGCGGCGGCCATCTTGCGCGAGCTGTATCTGTGGCGCAATGTCATCGCCGAGCGGCGCGATGTGCCGCCGTTCAAGGTGCTTGGCGACCGAACTTTGGTAGAGCTGGCGCAGCGCATGCCGCGGACGCTCGACGAGCTGGGGCGCATCAGCGGCATGGGGACTCACAACGTGCGCCGATACGGCCATGACCTGCTGCGCCTGATCGCGCAGGGGAGCAGCGCCGAACCGCCGCGGCCGCCGCAGCCAGAACCCGCTGCTGATCCACGCGTGGTCGATCTATACAGCGCGCTGCGCGAATGGCGGCGCGACCGGGCGGCACAGCGCGCTGTCGAGTCGGATGTCATCTTGGCGCGCGAAGTGCTGTGGACGCTGGCGCAGACCATGCCGACGACGTCAGAGGCGCTGGCAGAAACACCGGGACTCGGCCCCTGGCGCTTGGCGCAGTACGGTGATGAGCTGCTGGCGGTTATCGCGCGCTTTGCGCCGAAGAAGCGCAGTCGTGGGCAGTCGGGAAACGGGGAGTGCTGAATAACGCGGATACGACAGGTAATTCTCAGCAGGAGAATGCGATCCATATCCTCAAGATTCAGCACTCCTGGAAACGCATGACATCCCGCCATCCCTTCTAACGCACCTCGATCGGTGCTAGGATTACGGCTTACTTGATCCAGCGCTGCAGAGGAATCGTCCCAGCATGAGCCAACCCCTCACGATTTACCCGCTGACTGCGCCTGTGCGCAGCAGCAGTTTCGATCTGCACCAAACCCTCGCGGACAGTCTCACTCAGGCGGGCTTGACGCTCGAATACGGGGACGTCATCGCGGTCTCCAGCAAATACGCGGCGATCGCTGAAGGGCGCGTCGTCCAGCTTGACCAGGTCGTTGTCACGGCGCAGGCGGAGGCGCTCGCTGAGCGCTATCAGATGAACCCGATCATCGCTCAGCTCGTACTGACCGAGGCCGATCATATCTTCGGCGGTATCCCTGGCTTCTTGCTGACGCACAAAGACGGCATCATCTCGCCCAACGCCGGCATCGATCGCTCGAACATTCCGTTCGGTTACGCCGTACTGTTCCCCCGCGATCCGTATGCGACTGCCGACGCGATCCGCCAAGCGGCGCAGGCTCGCTTTGGCGTTCCGGTCGGCATCATCTTGACCGACAGTTGGCTGATGCCTGGACGGCTGGGGACGACCGGTGTGGCGCTGGCGACTGCCGGTTTCCGCCCGCTGCAAGACGAGCGCGGTAAGCACGATCTGTTCGGCAATCCGATGCAGGTGACCGTGCGCGGCCTGGCCGACCAGATCTGCGCTGCGGCGCAGCTCGTGATGGGTGAACGTGACGAGGCAGCGCCGTTCGCCGTGGTGCGCGGTGCGCCGGTCACGCTGACGGACGAGCCGATCACCGTGGCGGATGTCGCCATCGACTGGCGCATGTGTATTTACGTCGAATCGCTCACCGAGGGTTTGCTCGCCCGTGTGGAGGTGACCACTGGGCAGTGACAAGAGAGATGGAGCTGTACATGAAAGGCATCTTCAACATCCTGGCGACCCCGTTCGACCCCGCTGGGGACATCGACGAGGGCAGTTTGCAGCGGCTGGTCGATTTTCAGATCGAGAAGGGCTGCTGCGGCCTGACGATACTCGGTGTTTTGGGAGAGGCCGGCAAACTGACGGTCGAAGAACGTCAGCGCGTGATGGCGATCGTGCTGGAGACTGTTCGGGGGCGTGTGCCAGTCATCGTCGGCGCGAGTCACGACGACATCGAGACGGTCATCACCTTGACGCGGTCAGCGCACGCCGCGGGGGCAGACGGAGTCATGATCGCACCGCCGAGGATGCCGCAGCCGCCGGATGAAGTGCTGATCAGTCTGTACAGTCGGGTGGCCGATGCGGTTGAGACAACCATCGTCGTGCAAGATTTTCCACCCGTAAACGGAGTTACCATGTCACCTGACCTGCTTGCGGCGCTGGCCGAGCAGGTGCCCGCCTGCCGCTGCCTCAAACTCGAAGACCCGCCGCTGATGGAGAAGATCGCCGCCGTTCGCGAACGCACCGATAGACTCGCTATCTTCGGCGGCTTGGGCGGCATATTCCTGCTGGAAGAGCTGAGCGCGGGTGCCGCCGGCACGATGACGGGCTTTGCCTTCACCGAAATCCTCGTCTCCGTCTACGAGGCGTTCATGGCGGGCGATCTCGTGCGCGCCGAGCGCCTGTTCGACCGCTACCTGCCGCTGATACGCTACGAAAACCAGCCGGTCATCAACCTCAGCATCCGCAAAGCACTGCTGACGCGGCGCGGCGCAATCGCGCACTCGACGTTGCGTTCGCCTTTTGTTCCGATCCACGACGTGACGCAGCGCGAGATCGACTGGGTGCTGCGCCGCGTTGGCATTGACGATCCGACTCAGCGGCTGGCTCTCGACTGACTCGATCCGCATACTGGATTCCAGCCGGTCTTGAATAATCGACTCCGCCTGCAAAGCGTTAGATGCTGCCTCCCGGCGGAATGGATCATGGAGCGCGCACGCACACTCATTTTGTCTATACCTCTCATATCAAGATCGGCGGCTTTCGTCCCCATTTAACGCGAGTTTCAGGCATTTTGTCTGAACTTGTTGACGTGAAAGCGCCTTGCCGATTACAATTCAAGCCAAATCCCTATGAGATTGGCTAAACTGGTAATCTAAGAGGTATAGATCATATGGTGCATCGTTTCCTTTTTGTCTCGATCGTGTTGGCGCTGCTCTGATCAGCCCGGTCGATATCATCCCGCTGGGGCCAGAGTCGCAGCTCAGCGTTGTCGCCCCGGCTGCGGCAGCGGCACATGCGCAGCTCGTACGCGCCGAGCGCCTGATCGATGCCGGTTTCGCCGATATCGGCCAAACCGAGCTTCGTCTGTGGCGGCTCACCGACGACCCGACCTTCATGCGTCGTCAATTCTTCGCATCGATACCGACCGAGCTTGAGGACGCGGCCCGCATCGACGGCGCGAATACGCTGCAGATCATCCTGCGCCTGGTCATGCCGCTCAGCCGCCCCGCCCTGGCAGCGGTCGTCATCTTCACCTTCTGGTGGACATGGAACAGCTTCTTCGAGCCGTTCATCTTCTTGAGCAGTCCGGAGCTGTTCCCCGTCTCTGTCGGCCTCAACTTCTTCAATGACCAGTATGGCGCGATCTACTATGACCGGCTGATCGCAGCCTCTGTCCTGAGCATGCTGCCGATCATGCTGCTTTTCTTCTTCGCGCAGCGCTACTTCATCGAAGGCATTCAACTCACCGGGCTGAAAGGATAGGGAAAGATGGTCTTAGGGACGAGTACGCTGGCGGGATTAGCGCGGCTGAGGTCGGACGTGAAACGCCGGCGGCTGTCGAGCTATGACCCGACAGGTGGCAACAGCGACTGGTGGGAGTTCGCGCCAGGGCAGGTGCGCGATATCGCGCGCATCGACGGGCCAGGCAGTATCAAGCACATCTGGACGACGCTGTGGACGCACGACAAGCACCCTCTGCGTAAGGTCGTGCTGCGAATGTTCTGGGATGGCGAAAGCGCGCCTAGCGTCGAAACGCCGATCGGCGATTTCTTCGGCATGGGTCACGCCATGAGCCGCAATTTCGTGTCGCTGCCGCTGCAGATGAGCCCCGAAGACGGGCGTGGGTTCAACTGCTGGTTCCCGATGCCGTTCGAGACCGGCGCGCGGATCGAAGTCACCAACGAGTGCGGTGACAAGCTCCACCTCTACTTCTACGTGGATTACGAGACTTATCCCGCCGGCACGTCGATGGCGGAGTACGGGCGTTTTCACGCGCAGTGGCGGCGCGTCAACCCAACATCGGGCTGGGCCGATCCCGCTGTGCGCTGGGATGACAACGCTGATGCGATGCGTGTCGCCTGGCGCACGCCTAACCTGACAGGCGACGCGAATTACGTCATCCTCGACGCGGAGGGACACGGCCATTACGTCGGCTGTCATCTCGATATCGACTGCTTCTCGCGCCAGGCCAACGACTGGTACGGTGAGGGTGACGATATGATCTTCGTTGATGGTGAAGCGTGGCCGGGGCTGCACGGCACAGGGACGGAGGATTACTTCAATACCGCTTTTGGCCCGGCACAGGAGTACAGCGCGCCGTATCACGGCATCATCCTCAACCAAGGCACGCCCGATTGGCGCTGGCGCGGCAAGAACACACTATACCGCTATCACATCGAAGACCCGATCTACTTTGAGCATTCGATCCGTGTCACGATCGAGCACGGACACGCGAACAAACTGACCAACGACTACGCCTCGACCGCCTATTGGTACCAGACTGAGCCGCATAAGCCATTTCCATCGCTTCTGCCTGTCGAGGAACGACTGCCGCGGTTATAAAGCATGGGGTAAAGTGATGCGTGATCCGTAATGGGTATGGCACAGGCAGCTTGAACAGGCAAACTCTGTTTTGCTGAGCGCCCACAGGAGCAGCGGTGTGGATGCATTCACGTTCGACTACGCGCTGATCGACGGCTGGGTGATCGAAGATCGGCAGCCGTTCGCGATCGAAACCGAGACCGACAAAGCGACCATTTTCGCCCTCGCGAATGGCTACCAGGGCGCGCGCGGCGTGCCGGAGATGGTCCCGGCTCGTCTGCCCGGACTGGTCGGCAATCACATCAGCGGCATCTACGACTCGCCGAGCGGCGACATCCTCGACCGCGAGATGATCAACCTGCCCGATTGGCGCGCCCTGCGCTTGAGCGTCGATGGCGCGCCGCTGGCGCTTGAAGCCGCGCACACCTTCATCCGGCGGCTTGATCTGCGCCGCGGCCTGCTCACGCAGACCATCATCTGGCGCACTGCGAGCGGCGTCACGCTCACACTGAACGCTGAACGCTTCATCAGCCTGGTGACGCTCACGCTGGCTGCCGTCCGCTGGCAGCTCGAGGCCGACCGCGACTGTGCGCTCACGATCGAGTCGCTGCTCGATCTGGACGTGAGCAACCGGTTCGCCACGCACCACTTCGCCAGCAGCACCCTGAAGGCCACTGAGCGTGGCGGGCAGGCGGAGATCATCACCATCGAGCGGCGGTATCGTGTCTGCATCGCCGTTCAGCATGTCCTGTCCGTCCCTGCTGAGTGGGAACATGAGCAGACTGGCAGCGCACTCATCCATCGCTGCCACTGTATTTGCCGTTCTGGCGAGCCGGTCGTGCTCGCCAAGTGGGCGTCAGTCGCGGACAGCCGTTTTTTCGGCCATGATCCCGCTGCCGTGTGTGCCCAGACACTCGACAGCGCCCGCAATGATGGGTACGAAGCCGCACGCGAAACGCATTCGGCGGCGTGGGCCGATCTTTGGGACGACTCCGATCTGATCATCGAGGGCGATATGCAGGCGCAGGGCGCGATCCGTTTCTGCCTATTCCACCTGCTAGCGAACGCGCCGCACAGTGACCGAGTCAGCATCTCCGCGCGCGGCCTGCAAGGACAGGATTATTGGGGTTCGATCTTCTGGGACTGCGAGATCTATGCGCTGCCGTTTTTCATCTACACGCAGCCGAGCTATGCGCGCCGCTGCCTGCTGTATCGCTGGCATACGCTCGACGGCGCACGGCGCAAAGCGCGCTCGCTCGGGTTCGACGGCGCGTATTATGCGTGGCAGAGCCAGGAGACAGGCGATGAGACCTGCGCCCTGTACGTCTTCGACGATCCGCTGACGGGCGAAAAACTGCGCAGCTATTTCGCCGACGAGCAGATTCACATCTCGGCAGATATCGTATACGCGCTGCGCCTGTACGTCGAGGCGGCAGGCGATCGCGCGCTGATCGATGCGCACGGCCTGGAAATCGCCTGCGAGGTGGCGCGCTTCTTCGCGTCGCGCGCGCTTTACGATGTCGACAGCGACACCTATCACCTGCGCTCGGTGTTAGGGCCGGACGAGTACCACGAGCGCGTCGACGACAATGCCTACACGAATTGGCTGGCACAGCGCGCGATCGAAACAGCGCTGCGCTGGCTCGAAGGTGTGGACGAGACGAACAGCGCAGGTTGGAGTTGGATGCCCAGCCTAGATGAGCGGGCGGCTTGGCGACGGCTGGCTGCGCGTTTCTATCTGCCGAAACCCGATGCAGAAACCAAGCTGATTGAGCAGTTCACCGGCTATTTCGATCTAGAGGACGTGACGCCGCCCATCGTGCGCGCCCGGCTGCGCCATCCCGACCAATATCCCGGCGGGCTGAGCGGGCCATACCAGACCACGCAGGCGATCAAGCAGGCCGATGTGGTGCTGCTGCTCTACCTGCTGCGTGATACCTTCGCGGATGCGGTCAAACGCGCCAACTGGGATTACTACGAGCCGCGCACCGCTCACGACTCGAGCCTGAGTCCGATGGCCTACGCGCTGATGGCCGCCGACCTGGGTCGGGTCGATTGGGCCTACCGCTACTTCATGCAGACGGCGACGATGGACCTGGTCGGCTCTGGCCCCCATTGGAACTTGGGCGTCCACACGGCGGCGATGGGCGGCGCATGGGCGGTCATCGTGCGCGGCTTCTGTCGTCTTGAGCTGGCTGAGGCGGGCGTGTGGCTGCGCGAGTGGCCGCTGCTGCCGGAGGGCTGGTCGCGGGTCACCTTCAATGTTCAGTGGCACGGGCGGCGTGTGCGCGTTGAAACGGACGGCCGTCAAACAACGCTGACCGCGCTCGACGCCGATGTGCCGCTCAGTCATCCCGGCGGACATCTTCGGCTCGACGCAGGCCGTTCGATCGTGCTGCCACATCGGTGAACAGGGCGCTTGTGCGTCCTGAAACGCTCACCTTCCATGTTTGCATGTCCGAAAGCAGGAGACTTTATGAGCAGTCTGATCACTCCCATCGATGGCATGATCCTCACTGAAGATACGACCTTCGCGCCCGGCGTTTACACGCTGCCGAACGGTATTGCGATCGGCGCGGATAATATCACGATCCAAGGCACTGACACGCTGATCGTCAGCTCCAAGCAGGCAGGCGTCGGCATCCGGGCTGAAGGGCGCAGCGGCATCACGATCCGTGATCTGCGCTTGTCGGGCTATTATCACGGCATTCGCTGCGATGACTGCCGGGGTGTGACGATCGAGCGCGTCAAGATCCGCGACACGATGGAGATCGAGGGGATCGACACGTTCCTCTACCTGTGGCTGCCGATCGAACAGGCCTACAGCGGCGCGATCGTGCTGCATGGCGTTCGGGGCGGCGCGGTGCGCGGCTGCGATCTGCAGCATCAGATGAACGGCCTCCTGCTCTACGACTGCGCAGAGCTGACGGTCGAGCAGAACAACGCCTCGTTCAACAGCGGCTGGGGCGTCTATCTCTCGCGCACCAGCGACAGCCTGATCCAGAGCAATCAGCTCGATTTTTGCAACCGGCTCTACCGCCGACCGGAAGATGGATCGATCCGCGTCGAGGCGGACGCCGCCGGCATCGTCCTCGTCAAGGCGTCGTCGCGCAATCGTTTCCTGCGCAATAGCTGCCTGTGCGGGGGTGACGGCATTTTCATCGCCGGTTACGAGCACCCTGGCAAAAAAGACCCGTGTAACGACAACTTGTTTGAGGAAAACGACTGCCGCCTCAGCCCGAACAACGCCATCGAGTCGACCTTTTCGCGCGGGAACATCTTCCGGCGCAATGACTGCAGCCGCTCCAACTACGGTTTCTGGATGGGCTTTTCTTGGGAAAACGTGCTCGAAGACAATATCGTCGAATTTAACCGCTGGGCTGGCATTGCGGTCGAACACGGCTTCGATTTCACACTGCGTCACAATCGCATCCGTCTCAATGGCGACGGCGTTCGGCTGTGGACGCGCGGCGGCGTTAAGTCTTTTTGGCCGGGGCACGAGGTGACGTACAACTTCACGCTGGAAGACAACCTGTTCGAGTCGAACACGATCGGTTTCAACGCCTACACCGGCGACGACTCGCCCGATCTCGACTGCCACGGCTTTCACCTGCGCCGCAATACGTTTCGTGATAACCGCGTCGGTGTGCGTTTGGGTCGTGTTCGCGACACACATGTCCGCGAAAACACCTTCACCAGCAACGTAGAGGCGGCGCTGCGCATTGAGGGTCAGCCCGATGCCCAGATCGATGACAACCGCTTCGAAGGCAACGCGCGCGACATCGACCGGCGCTAAAAGCAGGCAGAGAGCGTCCATGGGGGGTATGACCTCGTTCACCGGTCACCGTGCGTGCGTCATTCGGCCGTCGGGTATCCGAACATATGCCGCAGGGGCAAGTCTGTTACAATCAAGGATGAAGATTGTCAGAAAGACGCTTTGCGGAGCCAGACGATGCCCGATGAGCGCGACCCGCGCCACCCTGAAGATCAGTCCCGACCGGATCACCTGCCCGAAATCGATGAGCCGCCGCACGACGAAGACGAAACGGCGGATTTGATCGTACCCGTCGATCATGCCGACTGGCCGACCGAACCGGAGCACGCGCTCCCGCCGCTCCCCGACGAAGCGGAAAGCCAAGAACCGACCCATCCCACGCTGCCGCCGGAAGACCCGCATGGCCAACCGACAATGCGCGCGCCAGCAGCACCGCGTCAGCCCGATCCCGCCAAGCAGACGCTGGCTGGGACGAGCGGTCTCGACCCGAATCCGGACTTTCGTCCGGAGGATCAGCCCGCCGCGTACACCGTGCCCCACATTGTGCCGTTCGAGCACACGGTCGTCCACGTGCCGCCCGTGAGCGGTAAGCGCGAGCCGGCACCCGCGCCCGGCCAGCCAATCGCACCATCGCAAGAGTCGCGGCCGCCAACCGCGAGCAGAATGCCGCCAGTTGTCCGCCAGCCGCGCCCCGGCACCGACGGCGTGCCAAGGCCGGTGCCTTCGATGCAGGAGCAGGGTTACGTGCCGCCGCAGCCGAGCTATCCGATACCAGGCAGTCCGCCGCAAGCGCAGCCGCTAATGCAGGGAGCCGCGCTCCCGCGCCGTCGGTCACGACCGAGACTGCTCGGCTGTTCACCGGGCTGCCTGGCTGTTTTCGCCGGTGTGTTCGTCACCTTTTGCGGCGGGCTGACGCTGATCCTGGTGCTGCTGACAGCGGCGCTCGGTGGACGCCTCGAAGAGCGATATCAGGCTCAGATCGCTCAGGTCGGCAGCTACGACAACTTCGAAAGCACATTCTTTTACGACCGCAGCGGCGTCATCCTCTACGAAGCTTTCAGTGAGGGACGGCGTACCAACGTCGGCTTCGAAGATTTCCCTACCGACTTGATCAACGCGACGATCGCGATCGAGGATGACTCGTTCTGGACCAATCCAGGCTTCGAAATTCAGGCGACCGTGCGCGCGTTCCTCCAGTACGTCGGGCTGGCACGCGGAGAAAGCGGCGGCAGCACGATCACGCAGCAGTTGGTGCGCAATGTGCTGTTCGATTTCGAGTACCGCGCCGAACGCAGCATCCAGCGTAAGGTCGAGGAGATTATCTTGGCGGTGCTGCTGACCAATCGCCTATCCAAACAGGAGATCCTCACACTCTATCTGAACGAAATCTACTACGGCAATCTCGCGTATGGCGCGCAAGCTGCCGCACAGACCTTCTTCGGCAAGGATGTCAGCGAGCTGACATTGGGAGAGGCGGCGCTGCTGGCCGGTCTGCCGCAGGCACCGGCCAATCTCGACCCGCTCGATCCGAACCCCAACGTCCAGCAGGCGGTAATCGCGCGCTGGCAGACCGTGCTCAACCGCATGGTGGCCGAGGGTTTCATCACCGATGCGCAGCGGCGCGAAGCGCTCTCGCAAGGCCTGACATTCGATCCGCAGGACGTGCCGCTGCGCGCGCCGCACTTCACGGTCTTCGCACAGCGCGAGCTGGAACAGCTCATGATCGAGTTAGGTTACAGCCCAGAGCAGATCGCGCGCGGCGGCCTGCGCGTCTACACGACGGTCGATCTGCGCATCCACGACATGGCGCTGCAGGCCGCACGACCGCAGATCGCCGGCTTGACCGCGAACAACGTCAGCAATGCGGCGGTGCTCGTGCTCAAGCCCTTGACCGGCGAGATCTTGGCTATGGTCGGCAGCATCGATTACAACAATGCCGCCATCGATGGGCGCGTCAATGTGACGATCGCGCCGCGCCAGCCGGGCAGCACGATGAAGCCGTTCACCTATGCTGCTGCGATTGAGCAGGGCATGACGCCCGGTGACATTATTTGGGATACGCCGACCAATATCGCCGGTTATGTGCCAGTCAATTACGACCGCACATTTCATGGGCCAGTGCGCATCCGCACCGCGCTGGCCAACAGTTACAATGTGCCTGCTGTGCAGACGCTGCGGCGCGTCGGCGTCGATTATCTGCTCAATTTCATGGCGCGCTTCGGCGTAGCAAGCTTAGGGACGGACAGCAGCCGCTACGGGTTGTCGTTGACGCTCGGCGGCGGTGAGATCACGCTGCTAGAGCTGACACGCGGCTACAGCGTCTTCGCCAACGGCGGCGCGCTTGTACCGACCACCTCGATCTTGTGCATCGTCGATAACCGCGACAATATCCTCTATCAGTATGAGAATAGCTGCCCGCGCGGCAGACAAACCGAGTCGACCGTCAATCGCGGCGGCTATGGCTTGCAGGTGCTCGATCCGCGCGTCGCGTTCGTGATCGCCGACATCATGGCGGACGATGCGGCGCGCATTCCCGCCTTTGGCGTGAATAACCCGCTCGATATCGGCAGCGTCCCAGCGTCGGTCAAGACCGGCACGACGGACGACTTCCGCGATAACTGGACAGTCGGTTACACGCGCAATGTCGCGGTCGGCGTCTGGGTCGGGAACAGCAGCGGCGCGCCGATGGTCAACTCAACCGGCGTCACCGGCGCGGCACCGATCTGGAACAGCGTCATACGCGCCATCTACAACGATGCGCGGATGCTTGACCAATTTCGCGTTGACGGTGAGCTGCTGACCGATGGTCAACAGCCGCCGAGCGGGCTTTCTCTGCGCCGGGTTTGTTCGATCTCGCAGCTCCGCGAACCGGCCATCGAGTGTCTAGCATCCGAAAATGAGTGGTTCCTCGACACGCCCGCCGGCCTGCCCGATGGCAGCGGACAGCTTCAATACCCGCCGGCCCCGCTTCCGACGCCCGACGTGCCGCCGCCAGCAGGTCCGTGGCTGCGCGAAGTCGAGCCAGATATCTAC
>CAYTME010000092.1:0-5800 GCA_964438415.1 uncultured Pleurocapsa sp.
GCGTAGCGCATCGCTCGCCTGGCTGACGGCGATCCTACTGCTGGCCGCGACCACTCGCATCCTGCATATCGGCGCACAGAGCTTGTGGATCGATGAGGGCATCACGTATTTCAATATCGAAAGCCCGAATCTGATCGAGACGCTGGCCAGGACGGATGTCCACCCACCGCTCTACTTCATGCTGCTGCAAGGCTGGATCGCTTTGACGGGCGGTTCCGTCGTGTCGATGCGGATGTTCTCAGCGCTGTTTGCCGTGCTGTGTGTCGCGCTGGTCGTGCCGCTGGCGAAGGTCATCAACCGGGAACGTCCCTGGTTCCAGCACCCATCCGTCCCGATCTTGAGCGCGCTCTTGCTCACGCTCTCCGACCCGGATGTCGTGCTCGCGCAGGATGTACGCATGTACACGCTGCGCTCGGCGCTCGTCATCCTCAGCATGATCGGCTACCTGCGTTGGAACGCGCGCCAGACGTTCGGGCGCGCGCTCATCTGGGTGGTGCCGTCGATCGCCATGCTTTACACCCAGTATCAGAGCGCCTACATCCTGATCTTACAGGCTCTGCACGCGCTGTTCTACCTGCGCGGCGCGCTGCGGCTGCGCGCGTTCACCATCCTGGTCGTCATCGGGATCGCCTTCGCGCCGTGGGCGTTCGGCGTCGCGCTCGAACAGCGCAGCAACGATTTCGGAGTCGCCGCCGCGCTGCCCTCCAACTGGACAACGCTCACGCAGTTGATGCAGAAATATCTGAGTAGCCAGTGGGGTTTGATGCTGGCGCTGCTGCTTTTAGGCACGTTCACGCTGATCGCGGGCAAGCGCCCACGCTGGCGACCCTCCGGCCCGACGTTTTTATTGATCGGTTGGCTCGCCATCACGCTTGTGCTCAGCTTCCTGCTCAATCTAGCCTATCCGGTCGTGCTTGCACCGCACCGCCTGCTGCTGATCTCGCCTGCCATTGCCATCCTGATCGCTCAGGGTCTGCGCAACATCCGCGCACCCGAACGGCTGGTACTGGTCGGCGCGATCGCGATCTTCGGGCTGGCCGTGGTCGATGATTACTACCCGAAAGAACCCTGGGATGACATGGCGGCCAGTGCGACCCAGTACAGCCAGCCTGGCGAGCTGGCGCTGCTCGAACTCTTTCGTGGCGATAACCCGGTCACCTACTATCTGGATTGGAACAGCGGACGGACGCTGCGAGTCGAATCGCTGCGCAAATGGCGCGAGTACACCCCTGAACGCTATCCGCAAGGCTTGATCGAGATCCTCGGTGCCGAGGAAACCGTTTGGTTCTTTCACTGGAGTCCGGATCGATCGGGCTTCGATTTCCTGGCGCAAACCGGCCATGTGCAGACAGCCCTGCTAACGACCCCACATCTCGACAACGCGCTCAACGTCTACCGCTTCGACCGCATCAACCCAAGCCCCGTTGCGGCGTTCGAAAACGGCGTGGTGCTGCGTCAGGTGCGGGTGCTGGCCGACTCGCTGCGCGTCGATCTGTGGTGGTCAGCCGAGACTGCACAGACGAACGATTACAGCGTTTCCGCCTTCTTGCTCGACCAGGCGGGGGCGCTTGCAGCGCAGCATGACGGCTTCCCCTTCGAGAACCGCCGTCCGACGACGAGCTGGCAGCCGGGTGAGGTCATCTACGACCCACACCCGCTCCAGCCGACGGCGCTCCCGCCAGGCAGCTACTCGGTCGGCGTGCAGGTCTACACCTGGCAGGACGGGGCGCGCGTTTTGACGACCGACGGCCAGCCGTGGGCTGTCGTCGGGGTGTTGGACGTGATAGATTGAGCGACCGCATCAGCCGACGACGGCTTCACCCTCCGCAGCCGCCAGCGCCTCGGCGAAGATCGTCAGCGCCTCGTCGATCTGGCTCTCGGAGACGACGAGCGGCGGGATCCAGCGGATGACGTTGCCGTATGTGCCGCAGGTGAGCAGCAGCAGTCCACGTTCCAGGCAGGCTTTCTGCACCGCGCTGGCCGCAGCAGGAGCTGGCTTGCCATCGTCCGTGAACTCGCAGCCGATCATCAGGCCGCGCCCACGCACATCGGCCATGACCGGGCTGCTCGACTGAAGCGATCGCAGACCGCGCAGCAGATGCGCACCCTGACGCGCGGCATTGCCGGGCAGATCTTCATCGCGCATGACCTCGATCGTGGCGACCGCGGCAGCCGCCGCCAGCGCGCCGCCGCCGTAGGTGCCACCGTGCGTGCCGACCGGCCACTGCTCCATCAACGCGCGCGAAGACGCCACACAGGAGATCGGCACACCGCTGCCCAAACCCTTCGCCATGATGACGATATCGGGGTCGATCTCGGCGTGTTCGAAGCAGAACAATCTGCCTGTGCGACCGAAACCTGTCTGCACCTCGTCGGCGACGAACAAGATACGCTGATGACGGCAGATCTCGCGCAACTCCTGCAAGAAGCGCAGCGGCGCAGGCACGTAGCCACCCTCGCCCAGCACCGGTTCGATGACGACCGCAGCGGTCTCGTCGGGCGCACATTGGCTCTTGAGCAGATGATGGAACTGCTCCAAGCAGTAGTCGGTCGTCCGCTCGTCGTCCCAGCCGTAGCGATAGCTGTAAGGGAACGGCGCGACGAAGACGCCAGCGGGCAGCGGTTGATAGCCAGCACGGTAGACCGTCTTGCTGGTCGTCATCGCCATCGTCTGAGCAGTTCGCCCATGGAAGCTGCCCTGAAAAACGATCACATTCGGGCGGCGCGTGGCCGCGCGCGCCAGCTTGACGGCCCCTTCGGTCGCCTCTGCGCCGCTGTTGCTGAAGAAGAAGGTATCGATATGGTGCGGCGTCACCTCATTGAGCTTGTACGACAGCTCGACCACCGCAGGCGAGATGACGACATTGATCTGCCCCTGGATCAGTTTGGCCGCCTGTGCCTGGATCGCCGCCACGACGCGCGGATGGCAGTGGCCGGTATTGACAACGCCGATCCCGCTCGTGAAGTCGATGTAACGTGTTCCATCCGCGTCATAAAGATAGATGCCCTCTCCGCGCACGGGCTGCAGTGTGGTCAGGTGCGACCACACCGGTGCGAGATGGTCTAGTTCATGACCGATCATCTTCTTTTGCCTCAAAACAACCATTACCTGGCGCACATTATAACGGGCCGCCGAGCGCTTCCGCCCGGCGGCATGGCTCTATATGGCATTATGGCGGAGGTCGGCCAACCGCCTCATCGGCTACAGCCCCGCGCTGGCGGATTGACCTCCGTGTCGATGCGTCGAGGCCGCCCGGCGCGGGCGCAGCGAGATCGTGGTGCGCTGTGTCATGACCGGCTGCGGCGCGCGCTGCGGGTGATAATCGGGGTTATGCCACACGATCAGCGCTGCATAACCGCCCGTATCCGGGTCATGCACGTAATTGGGGATCAGCGCCAGCACTTGGAAGCCCATGTGAAGCTGCTTGGACAAATTGGTGTCGGAGATTTCGCCGCGCTGCACGCTGCGTAGATACGCCTGCGGTGACATGCGCCGAGCATAACGCATGTAATCCTTCAGCGTCCCGCCGGCGACCATCCCGCGCAGGTTGAGCCTACGGATGACGGTGCGGCGCGCTTCCATCAGCGCACGACCGACGCCCATCCCTCGGTAATCCGGGTGTACAGCCGATTCGACTCCGTAGAGCCAATCACCATCGGGATCGTGGGTGGTCAGCCAAGCGTTGTCTGTGGTGATGCGCCAGGGTTCGATCAGCGTCTCGGGGTGGTGAGGATCGAACTTGACCCGCATACTTGCGGTCAAGCCGATGACGCGATCGGTGCGGTTATCGACTGCGATGTACTGGCCGTAAGGAAAAATTCTTTGATGTGCAAGGAACTGTTCAGCGAGCATCGAGTCGCCCAGGTTGTGACGGTCTGTGCCGTAGACCAGATGCTGCAGCGATTCCATCTGATCGACGTACTCCGGGCGGCTGCGCAGAATATGGATGTGTGACCTCGCAGGGTCACCCTTATCGGTGCTCATATGATGGCGCTGGAGCGCTTCTTCCTTTCGACTAGACCGACGAAATTGTTACACAGCGAATGTCACCATTCGCAGGATAACCCAAAAACCTTAATATCCCCTAAACATCTCACGCCGCCTGGTCTTGATTCGGATCGGGCTGCGGCGGATGCGGGAAGTAGACATGACTGCGCGCTATCACCCGCTGGGCTTTGCGCGCTGGGTGGAAGTCCGGGTTGTCCCAGACGATCAGAGCGCCCCAACCGCAGGCTTCGGGGTCGGTCACATAATTGGGGATCACGGCCAGCACGCGAAAGCCTTTGGCGAGCTGCTTGCTCAAATTCATATCGAAAAAGCGCCCTTCGACCACGCCGCGCACGTACTCTTCTGGGCCGACGCGATCGGCGAAGCGATGATAGCTGAACAGGGCACTGCCGGCCACCATGCCGCGCAGATTCAGCCGCCGAGCGACATGGAAGCGCGCCTCGATCAGTTTGCCCCCGACGCCCATCCCTCGGTAGGCCGGGTGTACGCACGACTCGACGCCGTACATCCATTCGCCCTTCGGTTTGTGGCGCATCAGCCACCCATCGCTGATCGTCACATGCCAGGGTTCGATGAACGGCTGGACAGGATCGAAATCGATCCGCATACTGACGGTCAAGCCGATGACCTCTTGCGTCCTGCCGTCCAGCGCCAGGAACTGCCCCTGCGGGAAGACTTTCATATGATGGCGAAACTGCTCAGCACGGATCGAGTCCTCCGGCACAGCACGGCTCGTGTGGTAGACAAGATGCTGAAGCGCCTCCATGGACTCGGCAAATTCCGGACGACTGCGCATGATGATAATCGGCTGCTGTGGCGACGCATCGTCACTCTTGTACATAGATTCGCGCCCTGCGCTGTGTATCCTTTGCCAATCGATCTTTACATGAAGATTTCAGCAAGCCTGTCATCTTGCAGCAGGTGGGCGAATGCCACCCACCTGCCGCTGCACAACCCCCATCAGCGGGGATTGATATCTGTCGTGCTCATCTACGATCCCGCCGCGCTGATGGCTGCCGGTCGCAGACGCGCGCGGTACAGCCGCGGCACGGCGAACAGCGGGGCATCAGCGGCATTGCCCGGCACATAGGCGGGGTTATCCCACACAATCGCAACGCCCCAGTTATGGGAACGCGGGTCGTGAATGTAATTCGGGATCAGGTTGTGTACCCGGAAACCTTTGTGGAGCTGCTTCGACAAATTGGTGTCGAAGCGAACGCCCGCGACGACTTCATCGACATACTGCCCGATCGACATGCGATCGGACACGCGGTGATAATCCATCGGGATCGCCCCGGCGACCAAACCGCGCAGGTTGAGACGGCGCAGCACATCGAAGCGCGCGTCCATCAGCAGACTGCCCACACCGCGCCCGCGATAATCCGGGTGCACGCACGACTCGACGCCGTACATCCACTCACCTTGCGGGCGATGGGTGCTCAGTCAACCATCACCGGTGGTCACATGCCAGCTTTCGAGCAGCTTCTCGGCGCGGTTGAAGTCGATGCGCATCGAGGCGGTGAGGCCGACGACGGCATCCGTAGCCGTATCAAGCGCGACGAACTGACCTTCGGGGAAATAGCGCAGATGACTGGCGAAGTTCTCCGCCGTCAGGATGTCATCGTCCTCATAGGCGATGCGTTGGAGCGCCGCCATCTGCTCGACATGCTCCTTCGATGCGGGCACGACGACGATTTCAGAGGGTTGTATATTCAGTTGTTTGGGTTGAGCGTACGTGAACATGATGTTCCGCTTTCGTTCCGTTTACAGTGAGAGGTGCAGGCGGTAATC
>CAYTME010000092.1:5863-6457 GCA_964438415.1 uncultured Pleurocapsa sp.
GCGGCCTCGCCCGCCCAGAAGAGCGGCGGGGTCGGTTCGGCCAGCGCGAGACGCGCATGATGCGCGCCCGGCAGCGCGGCACTATAACCACCCAAGGCATAAGGATCGGCAGTCCAATTGACCCAACGAGCTGCCGCCGGCTTCAGTTCGGACCGGTTGAGTTCGGCCCGCAGTGAACGCAGTGCCGCATCGAGCGCGCCCTCTTCGCCGAGCGCGTGCAGTGTGCGAGCGTAGTCCCCCGTCGCCAGCGCAGTGATCACCTGGCCGTTCACCGCGCGCCCCGCGCTCGGCGTCCACCACATCGGCGGACACAGGGCGCTGTAAAGCGCTCCGATGCCCTGCGGCAGCACCGGCGCGTCAAAGCGGTAGATCAACTTCATGGCCGGCCCCATGCGCAGACCGCGCAGCGCCGCCAGTTTCTCCGACGGCAGCGCAGGCACAAAGGTGATGTGCCCACTTTGCAGGACGCCAACCGGCAGCGTGATGACCGCCGCGTCTCCCTCGAACGACCGGCCATCGAGCGTGTGGACGCGCACGCCTGGCCCGCCCCACTCGATCTGAGTGACGACCGTGTTCAAGCGGATATCGAGTCCT
>CAYTME010000092.1:6467-14894 GCA_964438415.1 uncultured Pleurocapsa sp.
GCAGCCAGGTGCTCATGCAGTCGGCTGTAGCCGTCGAGAATGCGGAAGTCACCCTGCCCAGCAGTGCGATCCGACCACTCTTCCACGCAGGCGATGGCGCTCAGACGATCCGTGGACTCGCAGGCTACATTGGCGAATGAGCGGCGTGTGTAATGCATCTGCGCTTCAGTGAAACCGATGCGGCGCAGATACGTCTCCAACGACTCATCAGCGTGCGGCGGCGGTGCATCTGGCAGTTCCCACGATCGCGTGACATTGAAGTCGGGATACGCAGCACGCGCAGCGGCCATCGTGCACAGTGCGCCGTCGGCCAAACGCACGAGCGAGTCATCAGTTTTGCGCCAGAAGTAGGTCTTTAGCCCTAATTCGCGGACTAGCAGTCAGGACGGAGCGGTATCCCCGTGGATGAACTCCGCGCCGAACTCGACCGGATGCGGGGCAAATGCAGTGTCCGTATGCACACGACCACCGACGCGGTCGCGCGCTTCCAGAACGAGGACATTCACACCGGCATTGCTGAGTTCGCGCGCAGCGGCAAGACCTGCTGTCCCTGCGCCTATCACCAGCGTTGCCATACTCAATCTACCTGCCTTGAAAACCGCAGTGCTTCACTCACAAGAGAGCATAATCGAGTTTGAAAAACAAGTCAACGGGGACGCCGAAGACAAAAAACGCGCACCCCGATTTCTGGGGTGCGCGCAGATCTGCGTTATGACACCGGAGACGCCCACTTGCGTCAGTTCAGTCAACCGAAATCGACCGGCACCCCCTCAACCACCTCATCCGTTTCCGCCGCATCGACCGTCAGGGTGATGAACGAAGGGATCGGGAAGCCGTTGAAAGCGGCGGCATACTCGTTGGTATAAGCGCCGGCATCGAAAAACACCAACCGGTCGCCGATGTGCACCTCAGGCAGCATGACCTGCCGCGCGATCACGTCGCAGCTGTCGCAGCTCGGCCCCGCCAGCGTGTAGGCGCGCAGCGGGCGCACATCCGCCGCCGGGTCGAGATGGCTGACGACGGGCGGAAACCCTTCGTAGGTCTCCATCAGGCCGTTGAAGACGCCAGCGTCCAGATAAAGCCACATCTCATCGCCGCGCCGCGCCTTGCCGACGACCTGCGAGACCAGACGCCCCGCCTCGCCGACCATACCGCGCCCCGGCTCGATGACGATCAGGCGTTCGTCGGCTGGCGGGATGTAAGTCTCGACAGCGGTCGTCACCAGCGCGCCAATCTGTTCGATGGTCGGGATACTCGGTGTGTGGTAGTGCCCCGCCGGGTAGCCGCCGCCGAGATCGAGAAAGCTGAAGCGGTGGCCGCGCGCCTCGGCAGCTCGCCAGACCTCGCCCGCCGCGCGGATGGCATTCACCCAATTGGCAGGCTGCAGACACTGCGAGCCGACATGAAACATGATCCCGACGGGACGCAGTCCCAAGTCGCGCGCCTGATCACACAGATCAAGCGCCGTCTCGGCATCGACGCCGAACTTGCCCGCCAGCGGCAGTACACTGCCCGCGTTATCGACCGCAAGGCGCACATAAACACGTGCATGGGGCGCGAAACGCGCGACTTTTTCGACCTCAAAGCTCGAGTCGACGACCATCGCGTACACACCGACCTCGTGCATCCGCTTGAGGAACAGCGGATTCTTGATCGGATTGCTGCAAATGATGCGCTCGCCATCCGCACCGGCCGCCAGGGCGCGCTCAAGCTCCGCCAGCGACGCGATCTCGAACCCGCTCCCCAAGCGCGCTAAATGTCTGAGCACACTCGGATGGGCATTGGCTTTCATGGCGTAGAAGATCGCGCTTTGCGCGAACGCGCTCTGAAAGCGATGATAGGTTTGGGTGATGTGTTCAAAATCGAGTACGAGAGCCGGGGTTTCCAGAGTTGGATCGTGAAGGGCAGCGTTGAGGCGGATGGTCATTTCGCTTTACAGGTCACCTCGCATGGAGAACTGAACTGGACACACAAGCACCACATGATACGGGATTTTCCTATTGTATTCCCTTAGCGTAGCATCAATATTTCGTCAATTCTGTGCTTGGATCCGATCGCACATCAACACAGCGATTTTCGTATTATCGCCGAGCGAAGGCCGTTAGCCGCCCTCCGCTCGGCGGTCTCGGCGATCGCAGGTCGTTACATCGGCATCTCGGTCATTGCCGCGAACGGCACGCCGGGATTGTCGTAGCCGATCATGGCGGCATCCGCGCTGATCATGGCGGCATCGGCAGCGGTCGGGCCTGCAACCGGGCCGATGAAGCCTTCGCCCGATCCATCCAAGAACGGCTGGAGCACCGGCACCGCGCTGGAGACATTGAACAGCGTGTACTGCGCATACGACGTGTTGTTGGGCAGCATCCCGCCGATCTGGCGCACCAGCGCGCGGTGTTCCGCCTCGACCGCCGCGATCTGCGCCGACGTCACCGCGAACGGAGTCGTCTCTGCCGACTTCGAGAAGATGCGCGTGGCCGCCAGGTACGCCCCGACGAACGCCGTTTCGGCAACTTCGGTCGTCGCGGCAAACAGCGCGACATCGCTGAACAGAGTCGCCGGCACGTAGAACTCGGTCACGACCGGCTGCGCGCCCAACGACACCAGAAGCTGGTAATGATCCCACTCGGCCAGGAAGCCGGCCTTCAGGTAATTGACCTGTGCCTCGCCCAGACCGAGCGACCCATTGATGGCGGCCAGATAGTGGGTGCTGGCGAACAGCTCGGCGGTCGATGCCAAGTTGAGGATAGTTTGCAGGTCATCATCCTCCATCTGCTTGCCGAACACACGGCTGAAACCGAAGACCTGATTGAAGCCCAACAGTGCCGCCCCGGTCACCGCAGCACTCCCCCGCAGAAACGAACGTCGTGACAAGCTCATCGTGATCATCCTCACTGTTACTTGACGATCCGCAGCGCCAACCGCTGCACACGTCAACGGTAGGTCACGGCAGTGTTCGTTTGACAGTTCAATTTCTGCTCATTTTGCGGGTTGGGCGCTGGCCGGGGAGGTCCATGGTCACCTCCCCGGCATGGTCAGCTACTCGCTGATGACCTCGTAAGCGACACCTTCCCACACGACGATCACCCGCTCGCCGAGCGCGAAGTAGGCACCCAATGCTGGGTGCTGCGTCAGCAGCTCGAAGTAGGCGTCGCTGAGGAAGACCACCTGCTCAGTCGTCATCGTGTCCGGCTCGAACTGGGTATCGACCCACACACCGCCGCGCCAGAGGAAGGTCTTATCGTTGACTGTCTGGATCGGGCTGCTGGGCGGCACACCCTGCTCCTGGCCGCCGGCTGGCGGCTGCACCGCGACCATCGTCGGTACTGCCGCAGGTGCGGCGGCCTGTTCCAGACTGCCGAACGCATCGGCTGCATCGACCGCCGACCGGCCCGATGTCGGCCCGAACGCTGCCTCAGCCTGGGCCAGCCCCTGCGCAGCCTGCGCGCGCCCTGTCTGCGTCAGGATGTCGTCCTCCTCGATCAAGAAGCTCGTGTAGGGCGTGATGATGCCGTAGCGCACGCTCAGGCGAACGATGCTCTCCACCAGCTCGCGGTTCTCGCCGCGCAGGCGGATGCTGTTGAGCAGATCGCCAATACGGCGCGTCGCCCACAAGCGCGCGATGAACGGCTCGCCGCCCGCCCGCGCCGGGAATTCCAAGTTGTCGTAGATCAGCTCTTGCCGCTGGCCGTCGATCACACCCACCAGCCGCAGCGTGACCCGCTCGCTGCCGCCCCGGTAGCGGCCGACGACGATCAACTGGCTGCCGACAAACAGATCGGGCAGCGGCTGTGCGGGGTAGAGCGTATCGACCATGACGCCATCGATGCTTAGCGCGACATCGGTCATGACCGGCGAGCTGATCCGATTGTAGAGACTGGCGACCTCCTCATCAATACGTTCGTTGGGACGGACGTACGAACTGGAACCGCGGTGCGCGCGCACGATCGAGTCGAGCAGGAAGGTATCAACATCGTCACCGACCCCGAAAGTGAAAATGCGGGCGTTCGGGCTGGCTGCCGCGTCGAGGTTGGCCAAAATCGCCTCTGGATTGACCTCGCCTTCGGTCGGCAGACCATCGGTGATGAACAGAATCGTGAGCGGGCGTTCGGCGTCGGCGAAGCCGAGCGCAGTCGTCAGCGCGCCGTTGATATCGGTGCCGCCGTCGGCGCTTTGGCTGTTAACCCAGTCCGCCGCTGTCCGGGCGTACTCAGCCGGCTCCATCTGGCTGCTGTACAAGCGCCAGCCCGTGCTGAAGAGGATGACGTTGAAGCGATCGTCCGGATTGAGGTTATCCAGCACGTAGGAGGCGGCTGCCTGGGCCTGCCGCCACTTGACGCCGTCCATGCTGCCCGACTGATCGACGACCAGAATCAGGTCTTTGGCCGCGACCTGCTCCGGATTGAGCGAATTGGGCGGCTGGATCATGAGCATAAAGAAGCCGTCTTCGTTGGCGCTCTCGCGGAATGTGAGCACATCGACGCTGATGCGCTCCGACTGCTCGATGGCGTAGTAGAGGCTGAAATCTTGATCCGGGCTGTAGTACGACGCCTCAAAACCCGCACGGAAACCGCGCCCATCGCCGTCACGGCTGATGGCGATGCGGTGGCTGGGCGAATACACGTTGCCGATCGGCTCGTCTTCGACGACGCGAACGCTGATGCTGGTCTGCTCGACGGGACGGCGCGCCGTCAGCCGTGTGACATCGAGCGGATAGACGTAGCGGATCAAGCCGTTATCGGCCGCCAGCGCCTGCGCATAGCTGATCGTGATGCGCCGCGTCTCACCTGGCGGGATCGGGAAGACATTGGCCTGCACAGCTTGGCTGCCGATGTATTCGAGCAGCGCAGGATCGCGGTACTGACGCACGATCGCGTCGTAGATGGCGCGAGCTTGATCGGCAGGCAGAATGCGCGCCTCGATCGGCACGCCGTCGATGTACATGATCAGCTCGTCGATGGCGGCCCCCTGCGGCAGCGGAAAGACGAATGTGCCTTCCGCCAAGCCGTTCCCCTCATTGACGAACATCATATCGACATCTGTGCGCGCGATCTGGCGGTCGATGCTGACGCTGACGCGGTGATAGGCGATCTTGAGCCAATCCGGATTGGTGAACACGCCCGGCCTGATCGGCGGGATGCACTCCGGCAGCATCGGGCAGGGTCCGTCTGGCGGGCAGGGCGGCATCGTTGGGCAGACGGGTACCTGCGCCGAGACCGGCAGCGCCAGCAGCAGCAAACCGAAGCAGAACAGCAGCAAACGTTTCATGACGACCTCCTGAAGCGGATCCGATGTCGCACTATCGAGAAGACGTCAGAGCGAGGTCGTTTGTTCCATCACGACGCGCAGGCACAAAAAAGGGGCGTATACCGACCGCCCCGTCGATCGTTGAGAAGATGAAATGTCTAGAACGGTATTTCGATCACAACCAGCACAGTATCGCCCACGCGCAGCCGACTGCCATGATGCAGCGGCACCTTGGCATCGTAGACCTCGATGTCATCGACAAACGTGCCGTTGCGGCTGCCCAGGTCTTCGACGTACAGGCAGGGTTTGCCAGTCGCCTTGTCGCGCGCCACTTCGAAGCGGCAGTGCCGGTTGCTGATGTACTCGTCGTGGCGCATCACGATCGTGCCTTTGCGCGAACGACCCAACACGTCGCCCGACACGATTGGGATGGGTAGCACGTCTTTTGGCGAGTCGAACGCCATCAAATAGCGCACCGGCTGTGGACGCGGCGGTTTTGCCCCTTTGGCAACACGCACTTCCGGCACACCGTTGCGCAGTGGATGCTGAAGGAGCAGCGGCAGTGCAGGAGCGACGCGGTCGAGCGTGCGCTCGATCTCCGCTTCGTCCATGACCGGCGTTTTGACCTCGACTGCGGGCAGTTTGCCGGTGGATGGCGTCTTCAAGGCTGGTTGATAAGCGGGGGGCGTCGTAAAAACGTCCTGCATCCCACCCATCGTCACCTGCCCGCCGTCCAACCGCTCGATGTGGTTGTGGATGTTGGTGACTGGGCCATTCGATGCTCGTGACAGCTCCCTGGCCAATGTCAGCCCGCTTTCTGTCAGGTCAAAGATACCCTCTCCACAGTCGGTCAGGTAGCCGCCAGCGACCAGCTCGTTGAACGCCTTATCGGCACGCCGCGCATCGGTCAGATGGCAGGCATCACGGATCGCACGCTTGTGCCGCTCCAGCACGGTCTTGGTCGGCGCCAGGTAACAGAGGATGGTTTCGGCATCCTTGGTCAGTTGGGCAGAGCGTGTGATGGTGGTCATGGCAAACTCTTTACACTGATCGAGTTCTGCGCTTGATACAATCGAGAGCATCGGCTGTGATAACAGCCTAAGCGATAACACAACCTGAACAAAATCGTTGAATCTTAGACTAGCACAAACTGTTTCTCAACTTATGTAAGATATTGTGAAAACCATAAAATTTATTATCAGTTCGACAAAGCTGTTGTGCGACTTTGGTGCCTTGCTGAGGCTTGATGGGTAGAATTGCGGCAAAAGTGACCCGAAACTGGGTAGAAGGCGTGTTCCAATGTCCGGTCGTGCTGCTGAGTTCAAAGCTCAGGTGCTGACAAAAATCGATCGATTGTTGAGCGAATTTGCAGAAGGCAAGGTCAGCCGTGAGCAGTTTTACGCAATCTATGAGCATTACAACAATCGTTTAGCGCTGGCGGACTCGCTCGACACCGAAGGCGCGGACGTGAACTTGGACGGCACGCCGGGCGCGACCATCGCCATCCGCCAATCGCTGATGGGCAAGGCGCTCGGCATGGTCATCTACCACAGCCGGAGCGGCACCTTCGTCGAAACTTTGGGCGAATTCGATGTGCCCACCACCTATCTGGCCGCGACGCTGAACGATTTCGCACTGATGATGGAAGCCGAGCGCTTGATCGAACGCCGTGTGCTCAAGCTGCCGGATAGCCGCTGGCTTCTGTTCTGTGCCGGCAAATTCACGACCGTGGTTGTGCTGTTTCATCACGAGCCGTCCCCCTTGCAGATGCGCGAAGTCGAGCGGCTGCATCATGACTTCGAGCTGGCGAACGTCTACCCACTGCGTACGGCCAACGCGGTCGATTCGAGCGCGCTGGCCTATCCCTTCGTCGTCATCTTGCAGCAGAAGCTTAAGCTGCGATAGGCAGAACTGCGAGACGATCGCTATAATCAGCGAGTCGTTCTCACCTACAAGCCGTCCAGACAAGAGGGATCAGCCATGAGCAGACTGAACGATGTGCAGCGCCGCCGCAGCGAGGAAAATCGCGTTCGCAGAGAGGGCCGGCTGCCGCCCGGCCAGTCGCTGACTCTCGATTTCCCGGTGCTGCAAATCGGCCCCATCCCCCAATTCGATGAAGCAGCTTGGGATCTGCGCGTGTTCGGTCTGGTTGAACGCGAGATGCGCTGGGCGTGGCGAGAATTCCTGGCGCTGCCGACTGTGCAGCTCACCTGCGACATCCACTGCGTGACCAAGTGGAGCAAATTCGACACGGTTTGGGAAGGCGTGCGCTTCCGCGATTTTGTGGAGCTTTTCGGCGTCAAAGCGGAAGCGAAGCACGTGATCGCCCACTGCGAATACGGCTACACGACCAACGTCCCGCTCGATGTCATGCTGGACGATGATGTGCTGCTGGCCTATCGCTTCGACGGCCAGCCGCTGCAGCCTGAGCACGGCTTTCCGCTGCGCACGCTGGTGCCGAAGCGTTATTTCTGGAAAAGCGCCAAATGGCTGCGCGCGCTCGAATTCAGCGCCCACGACAAACCCGGCTATTGGGAGCGGGGCGGCTATCACAACGAGGGCGACCCATTCAAAGAGGAACGCTTCAGCCGCAGAGGATTCTTCTGAGCCTGGTGGATGCGCGTGAGCGACGACCGCATCTTCATCGGTGATGGGTAAACACTGCGACATGATGCCGCTGTCTCGACATGCGGCGGGAGCGGGAGCGAATGGGAGTCGAACCCACCACAGCCTGGCACGCAGCCTGTCACCGGTTTTGAAGACCGGGACGCCCACCGGGACGCAGTCGCCCCCAGAAGGTGCAGTGTAACAGATTCTGCTCAAGTCCTGCGAGAGGGAGTTCAATGCCCGATCGCTGTCCGATATGTGGTGCCTTATGCTGACGGTCGCGGAAGCGCTCCAACTGAATGAATTCGCGGGTGCGCAAGTGGTCGCCGGTCACCACGGCTTGAAACGCCCAATCGCCTGGGTGCATGTCGTCGGCGTGCCGGACGCTGCGCAGTGGCTCAACGGCGGCGAGCTGGTCTTGACCACGGCCAACGCGCTGCCGCAGGATGCCGAGTCGCAGTACGCTTACATTCAGGCCTTGGCGCAGAAAGACATCGCCGCGGTCGCGCTGGCGATCGGCCGCTTCATCGACCATGCGCCGGAAGCGCTGCGCATCGCCGCCGACACTTTCGACTT